>CACYHY010000023.1 GCA_902774305.1 uncultured Pseudomonadota bacterium | reverse complement strand
GTTGTAATCAAAGACGCTGTGGCGATTGCCAAAGTTTTCAAAGTTTTTTTCATCTAATAACTCCTTATGTTGTGATGAAATTCCTGACCCCCATTATTGGCAAGACCAGGGTTATTGCCCACACCACCCATTCTTGGCAATAGTGTGCTTTGTGGCATAACGCAATCATTATCGTATATATTGTTACAGATGTCAAAACAATCTTTTTCTTGACAAGTGACTTGAAATATGGCCGTCAAATCCTATATATGTTGTGTGATGGGTGTATCCGTCACTGAACTTAAAGGAGGTTGCTATGGTACAAATGAACAACCCTGGGCATGATAAAGACCCACAAAATAAAGAACTTACAAAAGAACAAAAAGAACAAATAAAAAAATATTTGCAAAAGATGTATGTTGGTTTTGTCTTTGTAAATTGGGCAAACGGTGGCGATACCAAATTGGGCACAGCCAAACAAAAGGCATTGCAACATCTGGATAGTTTTTCAAAAACTTTGGGAAATGGTCTCGTTTCTGAAGAAATCAGACGATTGGTTCAAAAACTGAAAAAATTTGTATCAAAACAAATTATGACGTCACCCCATTCAGAATTAATTTTGTCCAAAGATATTGTTGAACAATGTCGTTCTTTGGGTGAAAACTGGTTGCAAGACAATATGACAAAATTGCGTAATATGGTCAAACAAGAAGAACACAAAAAACAATACAATATTGTTACAGACCCTCAGGCAATTTTGCAAATGTTAATGCAAAGACAAATGCAGAATGCTGCTTAAAAAGAAACCGCCAAATTGGCGGTTTTTTTATCTTTGTAATTGTTTGCTGTATATAACTGCCGCGTATTTATTTTTTTGTGGTTCTGGGGTATAACCGTTTCTTGAAACCAAACCTATACTTCTGGTGTTTTTAGTTTCTATTTTTGCGTACAGACGTTCTGTGTTTTTATTATTTAACACATAGTCTTCAATATATTGAATAGACGCACTGGCAACGCCATGACCTTCGTTTAATTGTGATACGAAATACCAAATCTCGGCTTCTTTTTTAATATCGTCTATATTATCCAAACCAACCATACCACCAAATTTATCATCAACAAATACTAAAAATTGTTCGTCATATAACTTACTTTTATTGAATTTATGTGATAATTGTTTGCGTTTTGTCGCCAGTAAATATAACAACATAAATTTATTAAATTTACGATTATTCGGAGTTATAGTGGACGACATCCACCAAAACCAACGAGATAATCTTTCGCGTTCAGAATCAATAATATCGAAAGCAGCATTGGTTGTTTTCAACGCATTTTTCAGGTTCAACTTCTTAAAAACGATATTTTTCTCTTTCATACTTGAAAATATAATACAAATATTATATTTTGTCAAGTTGTTTATGTTTGTATGCTAAAACATATTTTTGAATTTGTGATAAATATTCCTGCGGTATTATATCACAAGGTATCAGTAATGAATTGCCCTGACCCGCAGACATTTTCGGTAAAAATTCACCATTTTTAGCATTTATTATTTTATCTAATTTGATTGAGAATTTATCATTACCTGGCAAAATAAAGGTTATTTCATCCCCTGCCTTGATTTCATTACGCAATTCAAATGTGATATTTTTATCGTCCACACCCATCACAACGCCTGCCGCATGATATGCGGAATCTGATTTAGTTGTTTTATAATCATGCGCAGTATCTGGCAATGGTCCATCAAAGAAGGCGGTTGTATAACCACGACTTTCCAATACACTTAAATCCGCCATAAATTCGTCTGGGTTAAAGTGTTCTGGATCACGTGCCCATGCGTCAATTGCATTACGGTATGCACGAACAACGGAACCTACATAATATTCACTGCGGTTACGACCCTCGATTTTTAGTGAATCTGGTTCAGATTCCAACACTTCGGCGAGTCTTGGCATTAAACATAAATCTTTGGAATTCAAAATATATGCGCCATGTTCATCTTCGTCGATTGGCATTTCCAAACCACTTTCAACCTCGCGCAAAATTACATCATATTTCCAACGACACAGTTGCGCACATGCACCACGATTTGATGGACGACCTGTTATATAATTCGACAACAAGCAACGGCCTGAATACGCCATACACATTGCGCCATGAACAAATATTTCCAATTTCATATCTGGGCATTCGTGCCGAATTGTGCAAAACTCTTTATGCGAAACCTCACGCGCAAGAACACACAATGATGCACCCGCTTTTTGCCAGAATTTAACCGATGCCGCAGAACAAATATTTGCCTGAGTCGATACATGAATTGGCATATCTGGAAAATGTTCATGCACCCATGTCATAACACCAGCATCCGCAACTATTAATGCATCTGGTTTCAAATAATTTATAACCTCGGCCACACGTGGCATATTTTCAAAATCTGTATCATGTGCAAATAAATTAAACGCTAAATAAACTTTTTTGCCGTGATTGTGTGCAAATTCAATACCCTGTTTTACACCTTCGACATCGATTTTTGCACGCGCACGCATAGAAAAACCTGGCAGTCCTGCATAAATTGCATCTGCACCATACAGCACCGCAGTTTTGAAACCATCCAATGTTCCACCAGGTGCTAAAAGTTCTGGTAATTTTTTCATAACAAGCCTTTATGTTTGGTGATTCTATCAAATAAAATTGGAAATTCAAGAGGATACAACTTGTCCAAATTCCTGAAATATGATAAAATATAATTCATAATGAAGAAACTCGTTGCTTTATTTTTATTAAGCACCTGCCCTGCTTTTGCAGATGGGGTATGCGAATACAATCGTATAGCAAACGAATTAAGAAATAACTGCAGCGGTATTAATAAAGAACTGCAAGAAATCAAAAATTATAGTATTGCCAATACTGTTGTAACTGGCGTTGGTACAGTGGCGGCTGGTGGCGCTTTGTATGCCGGTATCAAGAAAAAAGATTTAGATAAAAAAGCCGAAGAATTAGCCAAAGAATTAGATAATATATCTAATATGTCTGATGGGGATTTTATAAAATTTCTTAAAGCAATGGCCAATTACGAAGAACTGCGTTCTGAATACAACGCAATGTGTAAAGAAAAACACGATTTGCAAGCAGAAGCAAAAAAATTAGGAAACATCCGAACAGGCTTGATGGCTGGGAATACCGCAACAGCAATTGCCGGTACAATATTATCCAGCAAAAACAAAGAAGATGCTGCATCTATTGGCGATATGATTCAACAATGTTTGGATACTATACAAAAAAACGAACATGCAATTGGTCAAATGTATTTTGATTGCGATGGATTTATGGTGGAAAAAATAAAAAAGGCTGTTGGCGTATGTAGTAGCATGAATACAAACAATATGCAAGACGTTGTCAAACACAACCAAATTTCTACGGTTGTTTCTGGTATTAACATAGGAACAGGCGCCGCAGGAACAATAACATCAGCTATGGGGAACAACACAAAATATGATGAAAAGCATAAAAATTTGAACACTGCTGCGAATATTTTAGCTGGGACATCTATGGTTGCATCAGGCGTTTCTACGATATTCAATGCAACGACCATAAAATCTATAAATTATAATATAGAGATGTCTGCAAAATGTGAAGAGGCTATTGATACACTATGATAAAAAAGACATTATTTTTATTATTAGGTTTGTACGCATTAAATGCGTATGCTGGTCCTGGCGGATATATTGGCACTGCGGACGATCGTAGATATAGCACATTAAGTGATCCAACCTATGCTGGTGTTGCAAAATTAGATATTGGTGGCGGCAGGTGTACTGGTGGATTTGTTGGAAAAAATTTGGTATTAACAAATAAACATTGTGCCTTGCATTGTACTGGTAACACACTTTGTACTGCCGAATTTTGGGACGGGAAAAGTATAAAGAAATCACGTATTACACCTATTTATATTCCCAGAAACGCACGAAACGACTACACCTTTGACGGCACAGATTGGGCTGTGTTAGAATCTGATATTGAAAACCCTTTATTCAAACCTGTGGCACAATATACCCAAAAAGGCGCTATCAATCGCGGTGGTTTTGGTGTATTACGTGTCATAACCAATGATGAAATACCTTACTTGAAACAAGTGTTCAATGAAGTCGCACCACAATGCAAGCGACCAAACAGAGATGATGTTCTTATTTGTTTAACCAAGCGCGTTGACGAAAGATTGATAAGAGAAGGACGAAAACCGTTGTTTAAGGATTCTGATAACTTTAAAGTTCAACAATGCAATATTTTGTACGACATGCCTGGGCATCCAAAGATGGTAAAAACAGACTGTGATAGTGCCGGTGGTGATTCTGGTGCCCCCCTGTTGCGTGGCAGACAAATTGTTGGGCTGAACAACAGCGGTCAACAAGTTGTTTTTGGAGACACAGAAGTTAATGCAAACGGCGTGAAAACAGATAATTTTTATTCGACAATTGCAAAGATTATTTCTGATAATCCTAACAAGACAACTGAGCCTAAAAAACCGTCCGAGCCCAAAAAGCCGACTGAACCTAATAAACCTGTCGAACCAGCACCGAATGAGCCGAACGAACCTGTCGAACCAGCTCCGCTTTCTCCATCTGAGCTTAATCGAATAAATCAACAGCGGTTGCTGGATTTAGAATGTGATTAAAACGACTGGATTATGATATTTTTTGGTACGAATACAATTTTCTAAAAAACTTCTTGATTTTATAAAACAAAACATATAATATGTATCTCACATCGCCAGTTTAGCTCAGCTGGTAGAGCATCTGATTTGTAATCAGAGGGTCGTTGGTTCAAGTCCGACAACTGGCACCATATAAGACTTATGACCCCCGGGGTGGCACGAAAGCTTGAAAATCGGTGCTATCTCGGGGGTTCTAAATTTTTCAGCTTTCGAATAAGATAATTTATGTGGAAAACAAATATTTAGAACCGTTCTTTTTAAAGAAAGGTCGCTATTGTTCCACACCTCCAATGGCGAACTGACAACACATAAAACAGCATTTAAAGCCTGCTCAAACGATATGTTGATTTCCGGTTTATTTTCCAACTCCATCTTCAATGTTTCTTTTTCTGTCGTCAAACGGTCGATATTTTGCTCACACAGCGATTTTATTGTTGGGTTGGTTGCATTGTTATAATTTATGAAAAGTTTGTTTATTTCTTCCTCTATTTCTTGAATTCGTTTTTCTTTTTGCACAAATTCTTTTTCTTTATCCATCCTGCGTTCATTATACAGCTGCAATGTTATTGCTCTTATCAAGGCAATATCGTTTTTACTTGGTTCCATCTGCGATAATAGCTGTTTAAAATCTGTGTGCATCGTGTCAATCCCTATATACATCTGCTTGCGACCAGGACATCCTGATTTTTGGCATTGGTAATATCCATAACGACGACCGTGTCTGCCTGTAGAAAAAGAACCCGTGAGTGGTCTGCCACACATTTCACATACAACATAACCCTTCAGTGGGAAAAGTGCGTTATCTTTGTTGTATTTGTTTTTATGAAAACGTTTTCGACCATTAAGTCTGTCTTGAACCATTTGAAACGTTTCCGTATCTATTAGTGGTTCTATATGTGCCCAAACCTGTGTCGGTATTCCCCATTTTTCGTATGGGAAACACGCGGTATACATCCTATTTTTTAATAAATCTGTTGTTTGTGTCACAGTATAATCACGTAATCCGAGTGCACGTCTGCGTTCATTGATAAAAGCTCGCACTTCTGACACAGTTTCAAATTTGGCTGTTGCATAATTTTCTATAGCCTCACGAATAATTGATGCCGATGGTTCGTCTGCAACCAAATCCTTTTGCTTAGTCCTGCCAACAAATTTTAGCCCCCACGGTTGCTGAAATTGCCAATACCCCTCTCTTACTCGTGCTTTCATAAATTCTTTCACACGTTCAGCATTTTTCTCTCTAAAGAATTGGCCGTTCGCAACTTGAATTGATGTTATTAAGTGTTCCTCGGGGCTTTTATCCAAAATGCCCTCACACGTTGCTAATATATGCCCGTATTCCTCAATTTGCCGACGTATAAGGCCGAAATCAGTCACCTCTCGTGATAACCTTTGCAAATCAAAAATCAACACTATGTGTGGCTGTTTAGTGCGTTTTAAGAATTGCACCATTTGTTCAAGTTCATCTCTATTTTCAATCGACTTGCCAGATTTACCAGCATCGACGAACACTCGTTCCACACTAACATTGTTATTTGCCGCCCATTTGCGACATAGTGCCTCTTGGCTTTCCAAACCGTGTCCGTCTTTAACTTGATTACTTGTCGACACCCGGCAATATATAACACATTTTTCTGGTTTTGATAATGTTTGCAAATTACTCATATTAATACCTTATTTAATACCGTGTTGACCAGTTGGACTATCATATCTCTATATTGTTCAACCTGTTTGTCGGTCATATCTTGGGCATCTGCACCCAGATATTTTCGGCACCAATCAACACCCATCTTGTCCATCTGCATTATTACCAACTTAATCTGCACTAATCCATCTTTTTCTGCTATTTTATGCCTATTTCTTTACTTATTATGGGGGGCGTTTTTTGTTTTTGGCAATCATATTTTTTGTGTGTCCGAATGGTGGTAAATGCTGATTATCCAAGGTAAATATTGATTAAATTTTATGGGGTGTAAACCAGGTATGTTTACATCAAACGAATCGTTAGACTTGAACATATCGTAAATAATGTGATATAATGCACATAGCACGGGGAACCGTGTTGGGGCGTCATAACCCTTAATTACTAGTGTCCGAGGGGACAAAAAACACCTCCAATCGCTATGGTTGGAGGGTTGCGAATAATATCTTAGGATAAAATAAGCACGCTATTTTCTAGTAATTATAGTTATGAACCTCCAACCACCCAAGTTTTTCTGCGGTGGTTTTTTGTTTAACACCAAAGGAGGACATAAATGAAAAGAACATTTTTAACATTAGCCACCATTTTAAGTTTAACTGCTTGTTCATCTGGTTTGCAAGACAAAGTAATTTCACGTAGTGATGATTTATCATCAAGACCATCTTGGGCAAAAGAAAGCACACCATTAACCAAGAAAGGTTCTGATTTGTATTTCTTGGGTCAAACACGCATCCCTGCTGAAAAGGCAAATATTTCTATGGGTTATAGAATTGCTGAAAATAATGCTAAAAACACAATTGCTAGTGCAATTAACCAAAACTTAACCTATATGTTCCAAAATGCCGAGGAAGGCACATCATATGATGCAAACCAAGTGCAATTTGTCAGCACAGAATCAGCCAAGGCATTGATGTCCAAAGCAATCGTTAGTGACCGTTATTGGGAAAAAGTATTAAGCACAGTTAATGCTGAAGAAGACAAAGAAATGTTTTATTCAATATACACCCGCGTAAAAATCAGCGAGGCAGACCTTAAAAAGGCCATAGACCGCACATTGAATAAAAACAAGGGTATTTCCGAGGACTTGAAAAAGAAAGCCGCTCAGCAATGGGATTTAATGATTCAGGAACAATACCAAATAACAAATGAATAACATTTAAAGGTTATATAAATGAAACGTTCTGTTTTATTCTGCCTGGGTATATTTTTATCCGGTAATGCGTTTGCAGGGTGTGATTGGGCAACCACCACGCCAAAGGATGATGCAAATTACAAATATTTTGTTGCTCGTGTTTATTCACAAAACAATATGTCCGATGCCCAGGCAAAAGCAGAACAAGAAATAAACAACCAAATATGCCGTTTATTTGGTGCAGAAACCGTAACATCCACAGAATACTATTCTGACACCACCACAGCGACAGGAACCAGTAGAACCAATGAACGTTGTGTTGGTGTGCGGTTACAACAATTCACAAAAGAAAAATCTGATACAGAACGTTCTGGTGGCGAATATATTGCTTGTGTTAAATACAAATATGCACAATCCGCATATAAGGCAGAAGCTAAACGTATTGCTAAAACACCAAACGATGTTATTGTAGGGCTTAATGAAAGTATTGGGGATACAAATTGTCCTGGTGCACCGGTGGAATTTGCAATTAAACCCCAAGATGCTTTGATTTTTATTGATGGCGAACCATATGGTAAAGTTAGTTTGATAAAGAATGTATGTCGTGGCAAACATAAATTGCGTATTACACACGATAATTATGAATCTGTAGAGGAGGATTTAATTGTTCCGTTGGCCAATGGAAAAATAACAAAAACATTAAAACGTGCCACCAAAACCATAACAATAAAAGCCAGCGACCCAAGAGCAACAATCAAGGTTAATAATAAAAACATTGGTAAAACACCTGTAAAATACACATCCAACCTGGGTGACACAATTAAAATCGAGGCTAGTGCAGACGGTGCTATTTCTGCTGCACGCACACTTTTAATAGATAAATATTCCGATGATAAGATTGTATTAGATTTGGATACTAAACCTGTAAAATTGGATTTTTCTGGATGGAAACAACAATATCCAGGATGGACTATTTATGTTGATGGCACAAAAATAGACACTTATACTAAAATCTCCCCAAATGAATCACACGATGTTAAATTTACCAGAGATGGATTTAGAACTATTCGTGATACATATTCACACTCGCCAACAGATAAGGTCGTATATTTTGATAAAACATATAACACCGTTCCAACAAAATCTATGTCACGTCAAAATGGTTTAAACCTGGATTTATTGAGCGGTATTGGTGGCAATTATATATCTGCAAACATAAACAACAAAACATCTTCTGCAATTGGTTTATCGTTTGATGCGTTGGCATTGCGTGTTCGTAAAGATGCCTTTTATTCGCGTATTGGTTTAAATTATGATTTGTCGTCTGTTTCAAATAACGGCTTTAAAATATCCAAAGGGTTTAATACTGATGTTAATTTAGGTGTTAATTTTAGCGACTATATATCTGTATTTGGAATACTTGGATATGAAAAACTAGATATAACCAGACCACAAATAAACAACAAAGATTTTTCTGGTTCAACGTGGGATTTTTATCAGGGTGTCGGTTTAGAATACAATATGCAATCTTGGCCTTGTTCTATTCGCCTGAAATATACCACAGCATCCGTTGATTTATATAAAGATTTTTATATTGGGGATAAAAACACGCGTATCCACAATATAGGTTTGTCTTTCAATATTAACTGGTTTGGATTGGTCAGGATGATGCGGTAATAAGGGGGAATATTATGAAAAAAACAATATTTATCATATGCAGCACATTCTGTATCACCCCCGGGTTTGCAACAGTATATAGTGGCACATATACAACTGGTATTAATATAAACACACAATCAACAATTGCAGCAAACACTGTATTTAATAATGCAGCTGTAAGTGTTTCTGGTTCTAGGTTAACAATAGAAGATAATGTGCAATTTTTAAACCACGCACTACCTACATTTAATGGTGCTGCTCTATATAAATATGGGACAATCAACATAGACGGAAACAATGTATTATTTGACAATAATTATTTTGCTATATCTATTGAAAACACCTTAAATATTAACGGTAACAACACGCATTTCACAAATAATAAATCAGCCATTTCAACAACTGATATAACATATTATACTAAACCTGCAAACAATAGTGGAACCAAAGTTTTTATAAACGGGCAAAACACATTATTTGATAACAATAGTTATTATTCTCACAACAGTGAAACAACAAAAGGTGGCGGGGCTATTTTTATTGCTGTGGGTGATTCTTTAACCATAAACGGTTCAGGAACCGTTTTCTCTAATAACTCAGCATCTCAATATGGTGGTGCTATTCATAATGATGGGACGATAACAATGAATAGTGCTGTTACATTTGATAACAATGTTGCAGGATGGGGTGGCGGAGCAATCGTAAATTCCTATTATTTTGATATGTATAACGCATATACAAGCCATAATGCAAACTTATATATTGCACCAAACAGCCAGTTTATAAACAATTCTGTCACAAGCGGTTCTGGTGGGGCTATTTATAACTTAGGAAACAGTTCTTATTCTGCATACACATTTATAGGACACGACACGTTGTTTTCTGGGAATACAGCAAGTGTAAATGGTGGTGCTATTTATAATACTGGTAAAAACGCTGTTATCGATATAGATACAGGAACAACTCTTGTTACTTTTGCAACGGCAACAGATAGCATTTACAACAACGGAGGAACAATCAATTTTCTGGGCACGGGACAAGTTAACGCGTCTCTAACATCATTAACGTCCGTTCAGGGTTCTTCTTGTCCAGAATGTTCCCCTGTTATTAACCTTGGAAAAGCAAGTGCGGATTTTGATACAGTAAACTTATCGGATAACACAATATTAAAAACAACCGTGTATAAAGATAGCAACACCATTAAAGCTGGTAACTTGTCTGCTAATACATTTAATATCCAAAATGATAACAGAATAAAGTTAGAATTATCGGTGGCCAGTCGTCAAACATTACCAATGGGCGGTGCAGAAATAACCGTATTAATCGATAAAAGTGGTTTGCAGGGTGATGGTTGGGATTATTTTGGCAACGATACTAAAAATCCGTATTTCACTCTTGAAAACAACAGATTATATGACATCGAATTTGTGCGTGACGGGGTATATAAAATAACACCTAAAAACTTTATGGAATTAGACCCATCAGATACAGAAGATATTGCGGATAATGCCGGTATTGTGTGGACTGGTTCCGGTTTTGAACCAGGTAGTATTGCAGAAGATATTGCAAATGTAATCCATCTATTGGCACAATTTGCATCCCTAGAACAGACATATAACCAAGCTATTGATATGGTATCACCTAACAAAAATGGTGTTGTTGAAACATTATTAAATCACTCCGCAAACGCAACTAATTATGCTATTCAACGCAGACAAACAAACGATAATATTGGGTTTTGGGCAGATATGAATTATTCTTCTTTAAATTATAAAAACGGTAATAATTATGAAGGTTCCCTTATTGGTTATAAAGACAATAATTATAAAGGTTCTGTCATTGGCGGCATCATAGGGCAAGATATTAAATTAACAAACTATGTAAATGCGGGTATGGCGTTTAATTATAACCAAGCAACAATAAAAAATGATACGCGGCAATTTGATATTTCACAACCATTTGGTATGTCGTTATATTCAAGATTCAGTTTACCATTAAATCGTGTTTGGCTGTATGCTGACCTTATATTCAACCACAATCAATATGATATCACAGAAACGAAACAAGTATTAACAGATTTCAGTCTATCACCATCAATTCACACCGTATCATCTGAATTTGATGCAAATAATACCTCTGCACAGTTTGATATCGGATTTAAACAAAATTGGTTTGGGTTTGATGCAGGTATCCGCCACAATAATTTATCTTTTGGAACCTATACAGATTCAATCGGACAACAAGTATCAGGATTTGATTTGAATTATAATTATGCCACAACCAAGGCTTATATTTTCAAAAATATGGGTATTTTGACATTTAATGCTAATGTGGGTGCTGATTTTATGTTATCTGGAGATAAACAATATAAAAATATCGTTGTGGCACCAAATATGCAAAGATATTATTACACAGCCAATTTAAACGCGGACACAATATTTACATTTGGTGCTAGTATGGATATTGCTATCACAGATAATTTCGCATTAGGCATCGCATATGATGGCAATATAGATGGCGATTATTCAAACCATACAGGAAAGTTAACATTTAATTACAAGTTTTAGGGCTAGTATCACTCCACCACCCCCTCCCCCCATCTATGTAAAACACATTTATTTTGTGGGAGGGATAAAAAACAATGCTTTTTTTGCTGTTTTTGCATTTTTAGTTATGCCGTTATGTGTAATAGCTATTGTGATATACCCACCCTCTATATTACCTGTTATACTCACCCCTCTACAACAAGGCACTATCTTCCTCTTATACTCCCCCTTATACCCCCTGTTTCTATTACTAGCAGGGGTATAATTTTAAATCTAGCCTGTGTTATATAATTTTTCATAATCCACCTCCCACAACCTTTAAAAGCCCCGAACCCTCAATAATCCTGGCTGTCTTGATAATATCTGCGTATACCTGGTTCCAATTTTGTCTTATCTGGTGCACCAGAATTAAAAACATTAGAAAACCGACACTATCGTCGGTTTTTTCTTTTTGTATGAATTGAAAAACGTAAAATTGTAAAAACCCAGGAAATCTAGCTTTTTTCAAGCCGAAAAATATTTTTCTTGCACATAATAAGCTAAAAACACATCACAATTTAAACCTTGCTAAACAGTATTATTGCAACTATTGGCGTTTTATGATACAATAGAACACATATCAGCAGACGTGTATGTCGGCTGTTTTTTTTATTGCTCTCAGGTTTCACCTGGGGGCTTTTTTTGTTATAACAAAGGAGTTTTAATGCAAAAAGTATCTTACATGGGAAACGGTTCAACAACCGAATTTTATTTTAATTTCCCATATTTTGAAACTAGTAATGTTGTGGTTACTAAAAACAACCAAACTGCAACCGGATATAATATTATTGGTAATTCTGGTGGTTTAGATGCGGATATTCCATATACTGGTGGCAAAGTTGTATTTGAGACAGCTCCAGGTACACAGGATAATATCACTATTTCACGCAATTTACCATTATCACGCATTGCAGATTATCAGCCAACTGCAAAAATTGAACCAACAATATTAAATCAAGATTTGAATTATTTAATGGAAGTAATCAAAGACCGTAAAGATGAACTGGATGAATTATGTACCCAGTATAGCGAAATCGTAGATAAAGAATCCACAACCACTTTACTGGCGCGCATTTCGGCAATACATGATGAAATTGTGGCTGTGTCGGCACAAATCACAGCTTTGGGTGATATTAGCACACTGCGTCAATCTGTTAGTACAAATACAGAAAATATTACAGCTAATACCAGCGATATAACATCATTAAAAGATGTATCTAATTTGACAGCCACAGGAAAAAATGCGATTACAAATATGGCTATGCCCAGCAGTCGTTATGATGATTTGACATTAGGTGCCAGTGGTAATTCTTATACTGCACCAGCAGATGGATATGTTTATTTTTGTAAGGTGGCCACAGCTAATGCACAATATATAAGAATCCAAAATGAAGCTAATTCTATTGCAGCAGAATATATAGCGACAGCAAATGGAAATTGGTGTCGTTGTTGGATGCCGATCAGTAAAAATTCGACATATACTGTTTATTATAATGCTGCTGGTGATACAAAATATTTTAGGTTTATATATGCTAATGGTGCATCATAAAAAAATCCCCCATTCGGGGGATTTTTTATTGTTCACATATCAATAATGTTTCCGCTGATACTGAACCAATGGTCGGCTTAAATACCTTGAATTTATATCCCAAGTTCCAACTCTCTATCATTGGCTTGATATCCAAGAAATCATCAACATTATGATAAATTGATATCAACAATGTTGGTTTTTGTTTACATATTGTTTCTTTGGCGCCACGCAAGAAAGATTGTTCGGCACCTTCGATATCAACCTTGATTAAACCAACTTTGATTTTATGTTCGCGAACATAATCATCAACACGTATCATTGGAACTTTTTCTGATATTGTAGCACCCTTGACCATATCTTTATTTACAGAGGTTGCACCACCCTGAAACCACATTTCTATTTCTCCATTTGTATCACCCACAGCATATTTTACCAGTACAACGTTCTTTATGTTATTCATTTTAATGGTTCGCATAATATAATCACAATGCTTGCTATAACCTTCAAAACTATATACTTTGTCATTCGTAAGTGGTGATAATATTAATGCACTATCTCCAATAAACCCGCCAATGTCCAAAATAGCTTTGTCTTTAAACCTGGTTATGTCATCTAATACATCCAGACCGTGTTTGTAAAAGAATACGCTTGGTTCAAAATGGTTTATCGGTAAATAATAATTTCCGCATATAAATTTATCATCCGCAATTTGTAAAACTGAATTTTCAAAATGTTTTACTTGGGTTAATAAATCTTTTTCTTTTGGTGTAAAGAAATCATGATGTTTACCATCCTTGATAATTTGCAATCTGCGAATTATATCTACGACTGTTTCTACACTTTCCAAAGGCATATTTTTGATCAGATTCATAAACCGTTGTTCAAAATTCGGTACACTTGCGATTTCGGTCATATTATGTTTAATAGCCCATTTGGTTTCGTTATCAAAATTATATATACCCATAACAGATTCAATATTTTCGAATAATATTTTCTTCTCGTTTTCTTCTTTACAAAGATTAGCTATTGTTTCTTTTAATTCGGCAATTCTAGCATTTTTATTTATATATTCAATTATATTTGCTTGCAATTTTTCTATTCTTCCACGTGTACTGTGTGAATATATAAGCCGTCTCATGTGGCGTTTGAATTTTGCCAAAGGCAGAGAAACAATATTCATCCATATAGTTGCTAGCAAATAGTATGGAAATAAAATATAAGATTTCGAGTTTCTTCTATATAATTTTCTCAACTCTTTTCGTGTGAATAAACCAGTTGGAATAGCATTTTCCCACCAGAGATTTGCATATTTGTATTCAATATATTGCCATGGTTTTATTGCAGTAGTGTAGTGCACAATGCCCAAATCTTTTTGAGAAGATTTGTATTCTTGTAGATTTTTTCCTGTCAATTTTAATTCTGAAATACATAAAAACTGCCATAAAAAGTTCCATCTAGTATCAATAAATTTTATTTTGTCTTTGCAAACCATGTTTAATACATCTTGGTCTGGACAATCTAATTCTGCATGTAATCCAGCAGTTTCAAAGCACTTATCACGTAAATTTAATTCATTCCATTTTTTTGTATTAAACAGTAACATTCCTGAATTAAAATATTTATCCGGATTTATGCCTAATTTTTCTAACCTATCACTACGATTGGTAACAAAATTTCTACAAGCACCTAAATAATTATCACCAATATCTTGGTTGTACAATTCTGCCACGTTTTTACAAATTATCATATCACAATCCAGATATAAAACCTTTTCATATTGGTTTAATATTTCAGGAATAAATATACGGTACCACATTTCAATTGAAAAACGACCTTTAGAATATATAGAATTTCCTATACGCTCTTTGACATTTACAAAATCAATTTTATAATTTCCATCAATCGCTTTATATATACTGGTTATTTGTTGTTTTGATTGTTCAGTTAAACCACTATGAAAAACGTAAAATCTATAATAATCAGACTTGTTCGCATTTTTAATAATTGAATACATTGTTACTGGAACAAATTTGGCATATAAATCATTTGTAGCAAAAACGATAGGAATAACCTTATCTTTGTTTAACATTTGCTTATAAAAATTATACCAATTAAACTTTTGTAGGTCACGATTTTTTAAAATATTTTCTTTCATAAAATAATCATGTAATGTATCTTCTAATAATTCTTTTTGTTGTGTATCCGCTTTATTATAAAAATAAACACAATCCAACATAAACAAATCAATTATTGTATTTACAGAATTTGGATATGTGGACAGACATGCATCCATACTTCGTTCAAATGATATAAAATGACTGTTGAAATTCTGTAACCTTTTTTCACCAACCAAGGATTGATTATTGTTAACCCTATAATTCAAAAAAGCGTCGTTATACGAAGTTTTTTTAATTAGAGGATTAGAAAATAACATTTTGAAATAAAAAGTTCTATCATTTGCTACAACTGTGGCATCAAATTTTAAATTATTTTTTTTAATAAAAGAACGTTTATAGAGTTTGTTCCACGGTACAACAGGTCGTTGTAACATTGTTTTGTCTTCTTCGAATCTAAAAATATTTTTATACTGCGTATATGAACTATGTAATTTTACTGTTTTATTAAGATTATCAACATCATTAAAATTAAACACATATACATCTATATCATCTTTATCAATATCGGATAAAGATTTTGTATATATATCCTTTTCAACCCAATCATCACTATCCAAGAAATGCACATATTCACCGCGTGCCACGGTCAAACCTGCATTACGCGCAACCCCAGCATGCAGATTTTTTTGTGTTATAACAGTTATACGATTATCTTTTTTTGCGTATTCTTTTAATATTTCTAATGATTTGTCCGTTGAACCGTCATCAACACATATTATTTCAATCTCTTTTAATGTTTGTTTAACGACAGAATCCAAACATTCACGCAAATATTTTTCCACATTATAAACAGGGATAATAACAGACACTTTTGGGGTGTATTTAATAGCGTTTTGAACCAAAATCTTGGCGGTTGTATCAGTATCACCATCAGCATTTTTGACATTGATGGTGCCTGTCTTTATGGTTTTTACAGTTTTTATTGATTTAACCGTTTTTTTATTGGTTGTTTTTACTATTTCTTTAATCGTTTTCTTTGTCTGTTTTGACATAATACAACCCCATTATTTGCTGTTTTTGATTTCGCGAATTTTGTTTTTTAATCTGTGGTATTTTTCATGCACGCGTATTGGATATTCAAGTGCGTGTTTTACACAACCCTTTTTATAACTAAACACGCGTATGCCAAATATGTATATTCTGCGTTCACCGTCATTGCGACGTTCTTTATAAAATAATTTACGTTTTGATTTGTTTTTCATAAACTTATCAAAATCATTCGTTGTTTGAATGTTTTTGATTATTTTGGCTGATTTACACATAATACTAACCTCGCTAGGAACAGTTGTTAAAAAAGTTAAAACTTGTTGGAATAAATTTGTTTTTAATGACATGTCTATATCGGATTGTGCATATCCTTTAAATCTGTACACAACATTATCAAGCAAATGTGCCAAAAACTTATTTTTCAATTTATTATCGGCCCCTATCAATACCTGCTGTGCGGTGTAAAATAATTGTATTTGACAATCAAAGTTATAAACGCGATTCAAAATCAAAGAACCCGGGCGATTTGTTCTATAATGCACATAAGTTTTGTCTGATACATATATTTTTTTTGCGGCAACCAAAGTACGTAAGAAAAACGACACATCATTACAGCATTTCATAGAATCAAACCTGATTGAATTATCGTTTAAGAATTTTAAATCGTACAACCCAGACCACGGAGAATCTGGTAAATCAGTTAATAACACTTTACTTTCATCACCCAGAATTTTATTAAACATATTCTTGGGTAAAAAAGAAATAGAAATCCAGTCATCGGGAATGTCTTGCTTTTTGTCACAGTCATACAAGTAATTTTTAAATTTTATAAAATCAGGATGCTTTGAATCCATAATATCAACCAACTGTTCTAAAATATCAGGTTCAACCCAATCGTCTGAATCCATAAAGTGAATATATTGCCCCTTTGCCACAGCCAAACCTGCGTTACGTGCCACACCGGCATGTAGATTTTTTTGTGTCATAACAGTTATACGATTGTCGCATTTAGCATATTCTTTTAGAATATCCAATGAAGAATCCGTAGAACCATCATCAATGCAAATAACTTCTATATCTTTTAGTGTTTGATTTAGTACAGAATCCAAACATTCGCGCAAATACTGTTCAACGTTATAAACAGGGATAATGACCGAAACCTTTGGTACACGCTTTAATGAGTTCTTAACAACAACAGTAGCAGTTGTGTCGGCAACACCATAAGAATTCTTTACATTCAAGATTTCTGCCGTTTGGTTTTTCATCGCTATATCCTCAACCTATAATTATTTTATAGTTCCTATTCTGATTTTTTCAAACAAGTAAATTCCACCGTCTTTTTCCTTTATTAACGGTATTTTATCAAACAAATAATATTTGGTTTTGACAATTGAATATTGTTTGCGACGAATAATAGGCAGTATTCCAAACAAATAAAATCTTTCATTCGTTTCTTTTGTGGCGCGCAATACTTTGGAAATGTCCGCCTCGGAATTTATCAATCCAGTCAATATATCCCTACGAATAAGCTCGGCACATTCCATTTGTGCTTTACGATGCACCACAGATACATTACTGTTATGCCAGCGATATTTTAATAAAACCTGTGGCAGGTTATGAACCTCGGCATATTTGGAAATTTCAGCCCAAAAACCATAATCTTCGGCGTGTTTATATTTTGGATTGTATATTATATCATGATCTGTTAATACAGATTTACGTATCATCACACTTGGTTGTGCAACCCGGTTGCCCTGCATCACAAAATCTAACAATTTCATTTTGCTAGGATATTTTACGATAGTGTCAGGTTTAACATTTGGTCCAAACCTTTCTATCCATGTACCA
>CACYHY010000022.1 GCA_902774305.1 uncultured Pseudomonadota bacterium | reverse complement strand
AAAATAAATGATTAAATTTGTTGGATCTTTTTCAACTGTTGAAAGTTTGCCAAAAACTCAATTTGCAGAGTATGCTTTTGTTGGTCGCAGTAATGTTGGTAAATCGTCTTTGATAAATGCTGTGGTTGGGGAAAAAGTTGCACGGACCTCGAATACCCCAGGTCGTACACAGGAACTGAATTTGTTTAATATAGATGACAGAGTTTTATTGGTTGATTTGCCGGGATATGGTTATGCACGTGTGTCAAAGGAATGCAGTGCACGTTGGGCATGTCGTTTGGAAAAATATTTGTTGGTTCGTTCACAATTAAAACGCTTGTTTATATTGATTGATTCACGTGTTGGTCCAAAAGATTCTGATATGGAATTGATGGATTTTTGTGATGCAAACGGGATTTTGTATCAAATTGTGTATACGAAAAAAGACAAGAAGATTCGTGAAGAACAGCAGGTCGAATTGTCTCATAAAAAACATGGGGCAATGATTCCAGAAATTTTAGAAACATCTGCTGAGAAAAAAACGGGTTTAGATGATTTAAGGAAAATAATTGGCATCAAATAAAAATATTTTTTGTGTAACAAATCCGACCAAGATGTTGGATGCTTTGTATTCTGTTGTGTCAGAATCTGGTGTTGCATTGGCAGATTGTTTGATTTTTTTACCCAGCCGCCGCGCTGTTCGTACGGCTGAAAAAATGTTTGTTGAAAAAAATGGCGGTGCTGTTATTTTACCAAAATTGGTTGCGTTGGGTGAAGGTATTGATGATTTAGAAGATATATCAGAACCGGATGTTTTTAGTAATTCTGAACGTGTGGTTTTATTAGCAAAATTGTTGTCTGCGGATGCGAATATAGGAAATATATCTACGGCACTGCCGATTGCGCGTGACTTTGTACGTTGCCAAGATTATCTTGAAAATGAAGGTGTTGATTCTTCCAAGATAGATTGGGAAAGTTTGGTTGATGAAAAATATGCAGGTCATTTTCAATCAAAAGCAAGACTTTTGAATATTTTGACAAAGGTTTTGCCAGGTGAATCAAGAGGTAGACAAACGTCAACCCAAAAAAGAAATGCAGATGTACGTGCTTGGTTAAATGAAATAGATAAATATCCTTTGGTTGTTGTTTGTGGATCAACCGCATCTGTGCCTGCAACATCGGATTTAATGGTTGGTGTTGCAAATTTACATCAAGGACGAATAATTTTGTCTGGAAAAATTGATGGCAGAATTCAAGATTTTGAATTAAATACAAATCCATATAATTCTGAATATAAATTTTTATCGCGTTTAGGTGTAAGTCCGGCTGATGTTATAAAAATAGATGTTGGTGAATCAAAAATTGATTTTATGAATTATGCTTTTGGTAACAATACTGATGCATACAGTGGAAATAAAGATTTATCAAATTGTTATTTGATACAATGTGATACAGAAAGTGTTGAAGCTGCGGCTGTTGCTGAAATTGCGAAACGTGCAGTTGCGGATAATAAATCTGTGATGGTAATAACGCCTGACGCAGCGGGTAACCAGAGAATAGAAAGCGCATTTGCGGATTTAGGTTTGATTGCAGATTTTTCTGGCGCAAAAAGTGGACTGGGTATTCCTGTGGCGCGTGCAATTTTGAATTTATTAGATTCTTGGATGGAAACTGGAAATTCTGCATTTGATGCCTGTTATACGCGTTGTAATTTTAATTTATTTGATACGGTTGCAGATATTATAAATAACTATATAGATTTTATGCAGCCTGAATTTGATATCGAATCTGAAGAATCTGGTCAGGTGTGGTTGGCGATAAAGAATTTGTCGGATTGTTTAGATGAATACGATATAAAATTATCGGTGGCCGAGGCACGCGCATTTATTGCTGATGCGGTTAGCACGATTGCTGTACGTGGTGTTCCAAATGGGGACGCAAAAATTGTTGTCTTGGGGACTATTGAATCGCGTATGCAGACGGCAGATGTTGTAATTTTAACTGGATTAAATGATGGTATGTTCCCAAGCAAGGGATATGAAAATGCTTGGTTGCCCGCATCTGTTGCATCTGATATTGGATTGCCCAGTCAGAATAGAAAAGTGTCATTGATGTCTTTGGATTTTATGAATTTATCATGTGGATCCGAGGTTTATTGGTTAAGAAGTCTTAATTCTGGGGGGGTAAAAACTAATGAGTCCAGATTTTTATCACGTGTTGCTGCGCGTGGGGGTGTGGTAGATGAAGAAGTCGCAAAATCTATTTTATCAGCAGTTGCAGAACGTGATAATGTTGCGTTTAATCCATTGGATTATAGTGCGCCAAATCCGCCATCGGATTGGAGTGATGTTTATGTTACAGAATTAGAAAAATTAATTCATAATCCATATGCTTTTTATGTCGCGCATATTTTAAGACTGCGTCCAAAAGATGATTGGTGGATAGGGGCTGATGCACGTGTGTTTGGTAATTTGGTACATGATGTGATTGAACATGCGCGTGATTTTTCACCAGCGGCAATTATTGCAGAAATGGATAGAGCCGCGCGTGAGGTTTTTCATACAAATAACACAGAGGGTATGTTGTTTAAATTCTGGCATAAACGATTTGTTGAAATTGCAAAATTGGTCGATGAAAATTCTGAGCTGTTGAAAAATTCTGCACCAGAAATAGGCGGTAAATGTGTTATTGAAAATAGGGTAATTCGTGCACGTGCCGACAGGGTTGCCGATGGCGTTGTTATAGATATCAAAACAGGCAGTGCACCTAGTAAATCTCAATTAAAAGAAGGTAATATGCCACAATTGCCATTAGAGGCGTATATGCTGATAAATGGTGGTTTTGATATAAAAACGACTGAAAAATCACAAAATCCAGAAATTACATTTATGCAGTTGAAAAATTCTGATGTGCGCATGATTTGGTATGATACGGATACTGTACGCGAAATGATGAATGCTGCAATTGCAAAAGTAAAGGATTTAGTGCATATTTATTCTGTTGGAAATGCCCCATATGAATATCGCGAAACAGGCGATGTAAAATACAAGGCATATGATGATTTGGCGCGTGTGGATGATTAGTCTAATTCCAGCATTAAACCACAATGGTCTGTTGGTTTGTTGGCGGTGCGGGGGCATAAATCTATTTCGCAATTTTTAACCATTTTTTCAGCGGTTTTATTACATAAAAAATAATCCAAGCGCAGCCCCTGTTTGTTACCAACGGTATCGCGACCACGATAACCATACCATGTATAGTCAATATCAGTTGGGTGTATTTTACGCCAAACATCTGTCCATCCGGCATCTAACCAGGATTGCATAATTTCGCGTGCGGCGGGTGCCGATATAGATGAACCAATATAGTTTTTAGGATTCCAAATATCACGGTCTGAAATTGCTACATTAAAGTCGCCACCGATAATAACAGCTTCGGGAGAATCCAAATATTGGGATATATGTTTTGTAAATGCACGCATCCACTCTAATTTATATATAAATTTAGGTGATTCAACATTGTCGCCGTTTGGCATATATGTGTTTATAACACGAATTCTTCCGTCAATTACACATTCAATAATACGGGAATTTACATCAGCGTAATTTGGCATTCCAAAGGTTACATCTTCGATAGAATTTTTTGAAAATACAGCAACACCATTCCAAGATTTTTGCCCAAAAATCTTGATGTTATATCCAAATTCGTCAAATAACATGAACGGGAAATTTGCGTTTTCAACCTTTAATTCTTGGACCAGTATCGTATCGTATTCGCCAGTGCGCAAAATATCCATAAAACTTTCCACGTGGGCACGAATAGAGTTGATATTCAAGGTTAATATTTTCATATTTGCTTTCCTTATCTTTTAGTTCTATAATATACCCCGTCCAATATAAAAACAACAAGGAAATTTACTATGAATATGAATGTTATGTTAGAAATGGCGGTTCAGCAATGGCCTGAAAATCTATTTCTGGTACGTGAAGGGGTTACATATTCTGCTTTTATGGAGCAAGTTAAAGCACGTGCGGTAACATTGATGGAACACGGAATAAAGGCCGGTGATACCGTTGGGGTGTTATCACATAATATTCCACAATTTCCACTAACATTGTTTGCAATATGGTATATCGGTGCGCGTGTGCTGATGTTGGATACAAATTTAACACCGTTTGAATATGATAATATGACGACTGTCGCTGGATGTAAATTCGTGTGTGCAGAGTCATCGTTCTTTTATAAAACGGACAAGTTTAAATTTATAGATATTACTGCCAAAGATGGTAATCCTAATCCAATGTTACGTCCACACAATTTCAAAGATAGCGATATTGCGACATTATCTTTCACATCTGGGTCAACAGGTAATCCAAAGATTGTGCCGTTAACACATTACAACTTGGTTGAATGTGCGAATTCATTGGAAGATATGGCTGAATATTTTGGTTCTGGGGATGTTATGTATGGTTTTCTGCCCTTGTATCATATATTCGGTTTTTCCATTGGAATTTTGGCAACTGTGCACTTTGGGGCTGGTATTGTTTTACAGCCAACCATTAATCCGAAATATATTCTGGATGATTTCAAAAAGTTTCGTCCACATGTTATTCCGGCTGTGCCACGTTTGTGGGAAATGTTTAGAAACAAGATTGTTGATACATTAAAAACGCAGAAAAAATGGCGCATTGTTGGATTTATTTTGCGCAACCGTGAACGTATAAATGATATGGGATTGGGATTTTTTGTGCGTAAAGTTCAGGAACCTATCTTAGACATTTTTGGTGGACGTGTAAGATTGTTGATTGCAGGTGGTGCTGCAACCAAGCCCGAAGTTGAAACTTTCTATGAAAACTTGGGATTGGCATTTATTCAAGGATATGGACTGACTGAAACAGTTGGACCAATCTGTATATCAAAACCAAATAAAAAACGTATGGCGTTTTCTGTGGGTGCACCAACAACAAATAATGAATGCGAAATTCGCGAAAAGGATGAAAATGGCATTGGTGTTTTGTGGTTGCGTGGTCATCAGGTGTTTGGTGGATATATGAATAATGATGCAGTGAATAAAGAAGTCTTTGATGATAAAGGTTTCTTTAATACTGGTGATATGGTGTATATGGACAAAAACGGCGAAATACATTTTGCTGGCAGAAAAAAGCAAGTAATTGTTTTGGATTCTGGTAAAAATGTTTATCCAGATGAACTGGAAGCATTGTTTTTGGATATCCCTGGTGTTAAAAATGTTGCTGTGTTTGAACACAAGGTGAAAGATAAAACCGTTGCATATGGTGTGTTTAGTGTTGAAAAAGATATGACAATGGATAAATTGGCTGAACAGGTTGCCGAAGCAAATAAAAAGGTGGCATCATATAAATGGGTGACACATTTTGCAATGACGACTGATGATTTGCCAATGACCAGTACCCAGAAAATAAAACATCATATTGTTCGTCAAAATTTGATTGATGGTAAATATCCGAATAGACATGAATAATTATTTATTTATAAAAAGGACATAAAATGACTATGTATGATTTGTTAGAACTGAATATAAAGAGAAATCCAAAAACTCTTTTCTTGGTTCGTGAAAATATAACTTTTGAAGATTTGCCACCGTATGTTCGTGCGCGTGCAACAACATTGGCAAAAGAAGGTATTAAACACGGTGATGTTGTTGGGTTGTTATCACACAATTTGCCACAGTTTGTGTACACTTTGTTCGCAATTTGGTACTTAGGTGGTACGGTTTTATTATTGGACACAAATTTAACACCAGAAGAATATGAAAATATGACAAAACTTACAGATTGTAAGTTCGTTGTTGCTGAAAAATCTTTCTTTTATAAAACCAAGAATTTCAAATTCATTGATATTGAAACAGAAGATAAAGAAACAGATGAATCTTTGAAACCATATAAACTGAAAGAAGATGATATTGCAACAATGTCATTTACATCTGGGTCAACTGGAACACCAAAGATTGTGCCACTTACACATAAAAATTTGGTTTCTTGTTCAGATAATTTGGAAAGTTTGAATATGTTCTTGAAACCAGGTGAAATGTTATATGCGTTTTTACCACTGTATCATGTGTTTGGTTTTGCCGTTGGATTTTTGGCACCATTGCACTTTGGTATGGGAATGCTTTTGCAATCAACAATTAATCCAAATGCGATTTTACAAGACTTTGCAAAATTCAGACCACAGGTTATTCCTGCTGTTCCAAAGTTGTTTGAAATATTCCGCAAAAAGATTATTGACGGTGTAAAGGCCAAAAAGAAATGGTGGTTGGTGTCTTTCATTATGAAACATCAAAAAGGCCTGCGCATGATTGGTTTGGGTAAGTTGGTTAATAAAGTTTTAGGTCAAATCAGCGCTGTATTTGGTGGCAGGGCGCGTTGCTTGGTTGCAGGTGGCGCGGCTACAAAACCAGAGGTTGAAAAATTCTATACCCAATTGGGAATGGAGTTTGTGCAGGGTTATGGTATGACCGAAGTTGTTGGACCAATCTGTTGTTCTAAACCTGTGAAAAAACGTGTTGCGTTTGCATTTGGTGCACCACTGGGAACAAATTGTTGCGAAATCCGTAATGCCGATGAAAACGGTATTGGTATGTTATGGGTTAAAGGTGACCAAGTGTTCGGTGGATATTTGAATAACGAGGCCGCAAATAAAGAATGTTTTGATAAAAATGGATTCTTCTGCACAGGGGATTTGGTATCTATCGATAAAAACGGTGAATACCATTTTGCAGGAAGAAAAAAACAAGTGATTGTTTTGGATTCTGGTAAAAATGTATATCCAGACGAATTGGAAGGTCTGTTTATCGAAATTCCAGGTGTTAAAAACGTTGCTGTGTTTGAACACGAGGTTAAAGGTAAAACTGTTGCATACGGCGTATTTTCTGTGGATTCTGATATGACAATGGAAAAGTTGGCTGCTGAAATCGCAGAAAAGAACAAAAAAGTTGCATCTTATAAATGGGTGACCCATTTTGCAATGACAACAGATGATTTGCCTGTGACATCCACACAAAAGGTTAAACACCATGTTGTACGTCAATATTTAATTGATGGTAAATATACTGAAAAAGGTATTTAACCATGAACATGTATCAGTTCTTTGAACAAACCATGGAAAAGTGTCCCGAGACACTTTTCCTGGTCAGAGAGAAAGTGACATTTGCAGAATTTCCAAAATTGGTTCGTGCGCGTGCTACCACATTAAAAAAGGCAGGTGTTGAAGCTGGAATGGTGGTCGGTGTTTTGTCACACAATATTCCAGAGTTCATAGTCACATTGTTTGCTATTTGGTATTTGGGTGGCAAGGTTTTATTGTTGGATACAAATTTAACAAATACAGAATATGATAATATGACACGGCTTACTTGTTGTGGATTTGTTGTCGCAGAAAAGTCTTTCTTTTATGAGCCTGCTGATTTTAAATTTTTTGATATCCAAACACCGGATAATGAAATAGATGATGATATGGTTGCATATCCATTGGATGCAAATGATATTGCAACATTGTCATTTACGTCTGGGTCAACAGGTACACCAAAGATTGTGCCACTTACACACTTTAATTTAATTGAATGTGCAAATTCGTTTGATGATTTTAATGAATGGTTTAAACCTGGTGGTGTGTTGTACGGCTTTTTGCCGTTGTATCATATTTTTGGATTTGCAGCCGGATTTTTGGCGCCATTGCATTTTCAAATGGGAATTTTGTTGCAGCCTGCAATTAATCCAAAACTGATTTTGGCAGATTTTAAAGAATATAAGCCACATGTAATTCCTTCGGTTCCAAAAATGTGGGAATTATTCCGTAAGAAAATTATTGATGGAATCAAGGAGCAAAAGAAATGGTGGTTGGTGTCTTTTGTATTAAAAAATCAAATTTGGTTGCGTAAAATTGGCTTTGGTTTCTTGATACGCAAGATTCAAAATACTATCAAGGAAATATTTGGTGGTCGTGTTGAATTAATGATTGCAGGCGGTGCTGCGACCAAGCCCGAGGTTGAAACGTTCTATAATCAGTTGGGTATTGCGTTTATTCAAGGATATGGAATGACTGAAACTGTTGGACCGTTTTGTGGTTCACGCCCTTTGAAGAAACGTGTTCCATTTGCATTTGGAAAACCTTTGGGAAATAACGAATGCGAAATTCGTGATATGGATGAGGCTGGTATAGGAATGCTTTGGGTACGCGGTCATCAAGTATTCGGTGGTTATATGAATAATCCTGAGGCTAATGAAGAATGTTTTGATGAACGTGGATTTTTCAAAACTGGCGATTTGGTATATAAAGATAAAAATGGAGAATTGCATTTTGCAGGTCGTAAAAAACAAGTGATTGTTTTGGATTCTGGTAAAAATGTTTATCCAGACGAGTTAGAGGCATTATTCTTGGATATACCTGGGGTTAAAAATGTCGCTGTGTTTGAACATGTTGTCCAAGGTAAAACCGTTGCATACGGTGTGTTTAGTGTGGAAGAGGGGATGACGGCTGATAAATTAGCGGCGGCTGTCGCAGAGGCAAATAAACGTGTTGCCAAATATAAATGGGTGACACATTTTGCAATGACAACAGACGATTTGCCAATGACGTCCACACAAAAAGTCAAACATCATGTTGTTAAACAGAATTTGATGGACGGAAAGTATACAGAAGTATAAAAAAAGTCCGCCCGTTTGGGCGGTCTTTTGTTATATTTTGTGATAATTATTGTATTGTGTTTGGATGTGAAAAATCTTAAGATACATGCGTATAGAACAAAAAGGAGAATATACATGAAAAAATTATTGTTAATTTTACCAGTTGTTGCTTTGGCTGCATGCTCACAAGAAAAGACTTTGGTGTCTGGTTGTGAAAAAATTGTTGCTAGTGAAAACGGTGATGTTTATAAATGTCCAATGTCTGAAGAATTGGCTGCAATCCAAGCTATGGAAGCAAACGCAATGTTTAATACATTGGATGGTTTGGATGTTGCTGCGGTGGCTGCGGATGCAGAAAATGTATATGTTAATATTTATGGTACATGTGAACAGGAAGGTCAGGTTGCTTACCGTGTAATGGTAAAGAACCCTGTTTTCGATGGCAACACAATGTATGCTGTTGAAGTATGCCGTTAATTTATAAGTGATACAAGAAACCGCCCAAATGGGCGGTTTTTTGTTTGTTTATACCATAAGAATATGGTATAATTTTTTGTAGGAGATAGTTAAAAACAGGTTTTATAAACAAAAAGGATAAGAGATGAAAAAGAAAACAGCAATTACATTGGGCGCTTTGGCTTTGTTGGCCGGTGGTGTAACATTTGGCGGAATTACAATCAAGGAAAAGAAAGAAAAAGATAAGATTGAAAAAGAGTTGAATAAGCTTTTGGTTTCGGAAGCTGAAGAAGAATTAAGCAGATTGGCAGATGAAAATTCTGTTTTACTAGATAGCATCGCGTATTATGACGATATAATACAAGGATTAACACCAGATACATTGATATCTAAATCAGATGCAGATACATTAAGACAATTAGTGTCGAGTATGCATCGTGAGTGGCAAACAGAGTATGACAAATTTATGGATAAATATTGGAAAGTTGGTTATGAGGGAGATGGAAGTTTTAATGAGGAATTGTTGCCAAAAGTAGCCCAAAAGAAAATGAGATATTTGAATGGCGGTATGTTAAAAAAATATCATGATGCTGACGAATGGGAAAGAAAATATTGTGAGTATAAAGAGTTTGTTTATTACGGTGGCGATAGTGATGATAAACCGTATGTTCATTTTGCTTTAAGACGTGTTTTGCACATGTTGGATGAAATAGAATATCTTAATAATGAAAAACAAGCGGAAAAAATAAAACAATTAGAGGTTTTTGTGGATAATATAGATAATTCACAGGGTGTAATAAAACAAAATACATTGGCAAAAATGAAAAAAATTGTTAAAGATTTATCGTCAAAAGGTAATTTGAAACAGAAAGAAGATTTGAAACAAAAAAAGACTTCTTTTGAATCTGCGCAGAAAAGCATAAATTATAAAATGTCAAGAAGTCGTGATAAAGTTAAATTGTTACGAAAACTACAGCATAAAGATTACTAATTACATGTATAAAAACCGCCTATTCGGGCGGTTTTTAAATAATTTTTTATTTTCCTAAACACAATTGTGAAAATGTTGCGTCCATTACATCGTTTGCCGTAATTGTGCCCAATATTTTTCCAATATTATCTGCGGCGGCGCGAATATGTTCTGCGAATATATCATAATTGCCATCAAATTTTTCAATTGCGTGTTCTAATTCATATTTGGCATCGGTCAGCAATTTATACGTGCGGGCATTTATAACAAGTGTATTATCGCGATTATCCAATGCGTCGTGCAAATGTTTACGAATGGCGTTTAACAATTCATCAATTCCTTTACCAGTTTTTGCAGATGTATAAATCGCTTTTTTGTTTGTTTTTGATTTTAATTCATCAGATTTGTTTATCACAACAATTGTTTTGTTGTCGGGCAGGGTGTCTGTTTTGTT
Source organism: uncultured Pseudomonadota bacterium (assembly GCA_902774305.1). GTDB lineage: Bacteria > Pseudomonadota > Alphaproteobacteria > Rs-D84 > Rs-D84 > Enterousia. The sequence continues at coordinate 2,215 of CACYHY010000022.1, read as the reverse complement.
ATTAAAGATATGCAAAACAAGGTCTGCATTTTCTAATTCATATTTTGTTCTGTCGATTCCCATTTGTTCTATTTGGTCATCTGTTTCGCGCAGTCCTGCCGTGTCAGATAAATTTACCAAATATCCATCAATATCGATTTGCGCCGATATTACATCGCGTGTTGTGCCGGCAATATCAGAAACGATTGCGCGATTGGCACCAACAAGGCGATTAAAGATAGATGATTTGCCAACATTTGTTTCGCCAACCAGTGCAATATTAAATCCGTGTGTGATTGCGCGTGATATGTTGTAATGCGAAAGTGATGTATTAATTTCTTGAAATAATTCTTTGGCTTTACTTAATATTTTTTCTGATATATTTGCTGGCAAATCATTTTCGTCATAGTCTAAAATGGCGGCGCTGTAGGCTGCGATTTCGACCATTTGGTTTCGCCAATCGTTATATTTTTCGCTGTCGCCACCCAGCATAGATTTTAATGCAAATTGTCTTTGTTTATCTGTTTGGGCATCCAATAATGCAGCCAAACCATCAACATCTGTTAAATCCATTTTGCCGTTCAAAAATGCGCGACGTGAAAATTCACCTGGCTCGGCCATACGCATATTTTGTGTTGATAAAAATGAAAAGATTTTATTGATTACAGCAGGCGCCCCATGTGAATGAATTTCGATTATATCTTCACCAGTAAAAGATGCGGGTGCGGCAAAATAAATCACAATACATTGGTCGATTAAATCGCCCGCATCGTCACGCAGGTTGCAAAAATATGCGTGACGTGATTCTGTATTTTTATGTCCTGATATTTGTTGAAAAAAGTTTTTCAGGTTGTCGCCCGATATGCGAATTACCGCAACACCGGATTTGCCAAAGCCACTTGATAATGCAAATATTGTATTGTTGTTATTCATTTTATTTACCACTGCTTATAAGTTTTAATGCCATTGGAACCAGTTTTGCAACGTCTGTGTCTGGGTTATCGCTTACTAATTTTTGTGCCATATCGATTATGTCTAATCTTCTATATCCTAATGATTCCAATGCAGATAATAAATCAGGCAGTGCGGAATTATTAGATGAATCTGAAAAATCAAAACTGGCACCACCCATTTTGTTCTTTAATTCCACAATGATTTTTTCCGCAACCTTTTTACCGACACCCGGTGCAGTTGAAATTGTTTTTGCATCCCCTGTGGCAATAGCTTGCATTAATGTATCTGTTTTAATAGATGACATAATTGCCAGCGCAACCTTGGGGCCTACCCCTGATACTGTTGTTAACTGATTGAATAAATTTTGCCCAGACAGGCTGGAAAAACCGAATAGACGTATGGAATCTTCGCGAACAACGGTTTCAATCCACAGCGCCACCGTTGACTTTAATGTCAGGTAATCTGGGGTATAAACCTTGTACCCGACAGGGCCAGCCATAATAATTACAAAACCGTCACCGATGTAATCAACAATTCCTTGCAATTTTCCAATCATTTGTTATCCTTTTGTCGTATTTTATAACAATTAAATCAAAAGGTCAAATATGAGTGGACACAGTAAATGGCACAACATCCAACACAAAAAAGGATTGGCTGATGCGGCGCGTAGTGGACTTTTTACAAAGTTGGCGCGTGAAATAACAATGGCGGCGAAATTGGGCGATAAAAACCCAGATAATAACCCAAGATTGCGTTTGGCTATTTTGCAGGCACGCAAGAATTCTATGCCAAATGATAATATTAAACGTGCAATTGATAAGGCATCTGGTTCTAATACAGAAAACTTTGTTGCTGTGCGTTATGAAGGTTATGGTCCGGGGGCCGTACCTGTGATTGTAGAGGCTTTGACAGATAATCCACGCAGAACAGTGCCCGAGGTTCGTAATATCTTTGCCAAAAATGGCGGAAATATGGGCGAAGAAGGTTCGGTTGTGTTTATGTTCACACATGCTGGTCAAATTATGTATCCTGCATCTATTGGTAAAACCGAAGATGAAATGATGGAATTGGTTATGGAGGTTGATGCAGATAATCTGGAAACATCCGAAGAAGGATTCATTATCACAACAAAACCTGATAACTTTATGAATGTTCAAAAGGCATTAAGCGATAAATTGGGCGAACCAGAAAGTGCAGAACTGACTTGGTTACCAAATATGCCAATGGATTTGGATGACGAAGCATATGCAAAAATCGAAAAATTGGTCGATGCGCTGGATGC
>CACYHY010000021.1 GCA_902774305.1 uncultured Pseudomonadota bacterium | reverse complement strand
ATTTATAATATTATTCCCCAACATCGTTTGCGTAATAATTCTGATGAATCAGATAACCCCAGACGATATGCAATACGCATTACAGACAGGGTTAAAGAATCTTTGTTTTAAGTATAAGTTCCTTGACTTTTATATGTGATTTTCTTATGATATGCCCTGTTAACATAGGGTTGGTTATGAAACGCGAAACACTGGAACACGAAATTAAAGAATTGATTATATCGGCCTTGGATTTGGAAGATATAACGGTTGATGATATTGATACAAATGCCCCTTTGTTTGTAACAGGATTAGGCTTGGATTCTATTGATGCTTTGGAATTGGGTATGGCTTTGAAGAAAAAGTATGATGTCAATTTCAAGGCAGATAAAGAAGCAAACAAGGAATACTTTAAATCTGTGGCGCATTTAGCGACATATATTGCAGAAACTAAAAATATTACTTTGGAGTAGTCATAACATGTACACAAAAGATGAAATTTTTACACATATTAAAGATATTTTAACACAAGAATTTGATATTTCTGCTGATAAGTTAAAGGCGGATGCTCGTTTGGTCGAAGATCTGGATTTGGATTCGATTGATGCAGTAGATTTGGTCGTCAGATTGCAAAAGGTTATAAATTGCAAGGTAGAACCAGACGATTTTAAACAAATTAAAACTCTGCAAGATATGGTTGATGCTATTGAAAAAATCATTAACAAAAATCATTAAGATTCTGGGGATTGTTTTTGCAATCTCTTACCCGTTTATCGTGTTTTTAGCATTAAAGAAACATATTGCTTTACGCGCTGTGGTTGTATTGTTGTTAATTATGGCGGAATTCAATTTTGTTCAAAATAAAAATCGTTGGGTTTTTGGCGGTATTTTGCTGCTGTGTATAGGGATGATTGTATTTAATCAGAATATATTTTTGAAATTATATCCTGTGTTGATGAATTTTGGCATGTGCGTAATGTTTGCGTTATCTGTACATAAAACACCATTGATTACAAAGTTTGCCGTTGGTATGGGGTATGAATTAAATTCAGAACAAAAAAAACATACATTAAAGGCAACATATGCATGGGCAATATTTATGGGTATATTAACAATATTATCGCTGGTAACTGTATTTTTATCAAATGAAGTTTGGGTTATATTCAATGGTTTGATTTCATATATTTTAATTGGTATTATGATAATAACAGAATTTTTGATTCATAAAAGGTATACACGTGCTGTCAGAAATAAATAAATTTTTTATTAGTGATATACCGCATAATCGTCCGTTATTTTATCGTGATAATCGGACGGTGTGTTTTGATGAGTTTAAAATGGATGTCGCGCGTTATTCTAATGTTTTTTTGCATATGGATGCCCATGATGTTATTTTGTTCGTTCAAGATGATATTTACCTGTTTTTCGTATGTTTTATGGCACTGATGCAGGCGGGTAAAGACGTTATATTACCTGCAATGTTGAATGAACAGAATGCGCGGCCATTGTGCGATATTACCAATACAATCGTAACCAACCAAAATATAGCTTTGCCAGATTTTAATTTTGTGGATTTATCTCAGAATTTTGGAACAAATTGGGATTTTCGTGATATGGATGCCAGAACACTTTATTTCTTTACATCTGGCAGCACAGGAACCCCTAAAAAAATTACCAAGACTTTTCATAATTTGGCAGCCGAGGTTGCACTGCATAACAAAATGCAACAGAATTTATTTAAGTTAAATCCGGTTATGACTGCATCTGTGGTACCGTATCATATGTACGGTTTATTGTGGCGTTTTTTAATTCCATTGGTTGGTGGAATAATAATTGATACAGATATGATTTTTACCCCCGAAGAATTGCAATCTGCACAAAATAAATTTGATAAAATATTATTTGCCACAACACCATCTTTCTTGGACAGTATCACGAAATACAAAAATCAATATCAGTTTGCTGATAATTGTATCGGGATTTTTTCATCGGGCAGTCTGCTGGGGGCCAAGACATCAAAAATGGCATTTGATAAATTTGGTGTGTCGCCATTTGAAATTTTTGGCAGTACCGAAACAGGCGGTGTCGCTTTTCGGCAGCAATCTGGGGGTGATGTGTGGACAATATTTGATGGTGTAAAAACACATACGGATGACAATGGTTGTATTGTCGCTGATTCAGATTTTTGTTGTGTGCGTCCATATCCGATGTCCGATGTGGTGGAAATGCAAAATGAACATCAGTTTTTATTAAAAGGTCGTGCAGATAGAATTGTAAAAATTGCCGAAGAACGCATTTCTTTACCTGAATATGAAAGTAAGTTAAATACCCATCGTTTTATTGAGCAAAGTTATGTTACATCTGTTCAACAAAATGGTCGGGATATCATTGGATGTGTTATTGTATTGAATGATGATGGTAAAAACTTCATAATTTCACAAGGTCGTCGTGCATTGGTTAATGACATAAAAACTTGTTTGGCACCATGGTTCCCAAATGTTGCTTTGCCACGTAAAATAAGAATTGTTAACGAGATGCCCCTAAATCCACAAGGAAAGATTTTGAAATCAGAAATTATAAATTTATTACAATCAGATATGTCGGAACCTGTTATGCAAAATCTGATTAAGACGGATAAAGATTTATCGTGCAATTTAACATTTTTGAAAGATTCTGCATATTTCAAAGGCCATTTCGAAGAATGTCCGATTTTGCCAGGTGTAATTCAACTGTATTTTGTGGTTAAATTTATTCAACAATTTTTCCATATAACTTTGAACAAATACGACATTATGAAATTAAAGTTTTCTAATTTAGTTTTACCAGATACTTTGGTACATTTTGAACTGCATAAATTGAGTGACACAGAATTTAGTTTCAGTTATGAAAATGGTGATGTAAAATATTCTGCAGGTAAAATTATTATAAAGGAATAAAAATGTTTCGTCCTGTTATCATTATACCTTGTTTTAATCATGCTGTGGCTTTTGCAGAATTTGCCAAACGGCTTATCAAATTTGATTTACCTATCATAGTTGTTGATGATGGCAGCGAGCAAACACAATCTAAAAAATTACAAGAAATTTGTGTGACATACACATTTATATACGCTAAAAATAATAAAAATCGTGGCAAGGGCGGTGCGATGATTACAGGATTCAAAAAGGCAGCAGAACACGGTTTTTCTCATGCAATTCAAATAGATGCCGATGGTCAACATAATTCTGATGATATTGCGCGTTTCATAGAGTTGGCTAAAAAATCACCAGATTCATTGATTGTTGGTCAACCTGTGTACGATGCTTCTGCACCAAAATCTCGTTTGATTGGGCGCAAGATTACAAAGTTCTGGGTAATGATTGAAACATTAAATAAAAATATGCCTGATACCATGTGCGGTTTTCGTGTGTATCCGATTAAAACAACTATGGCTGTATTGCCATCTATAAAGTTTTTACGCATGGGGTTTGATATTGAAATTATGGTTAAATTATATCGTGCGGGTGTCGATATTATCCCCACAGAAACACGTGTTATATATCCGAAATCTGGGGTGTCGCATTTTCATGCTTGGCGTGATAATTTTTATATCAGTTTGCTGCATACATATTTATGTCTGGGACTGCCATGGTGGTTGTTGACTAAAATGTTCAAAAAAATCGGGAAATTATTTTTATTAGTAATGATGTTATCTGGTACGGCTAATGCAAAAAATATTACTGAAATGCCGGCAACATTAAAGACATTCACAGATAACCTGGGGACGGTGTATGCATCTTATAAACAATCCAAGACTTTACCAGAGTCAACAAAAACATTTCGTGCTGATGGTACTGTAAAATTTGTAAAGGATGTTGGATTTAAATGGAAACAACAAACCCCCAGCAGTTTTGAATTTACATCTACTTTGGATTCATATTGCACCAGTAATGATAAACAAGCCTTGGCAACTTTGCCGTATTTTTCACAAATACAATCCATGATAAAGGATGTATTAAATGGTGATATGACCAGATTTTTGATGGTTTTTAATGTTGATTATTCAGAAACTAAAAAAAGCAAAACTTGGGTATTGCAAGCAACACCAAAATTGTCTGCTGTCGCGGATTTTTTGGGTTCTATAACAATGACAGGAAATTTAACGGATTTGAAACAGATGGTTATTATGTATAAAAACGGCACAATAATCACGATTGATTTTAAGCGTATGAATACGGAATCACCAGATGAAATTAAATGTTAAAAAATTTATCTTTATATGCGTATATTTGGTCGCGGCACTGGTGTTATGTTTGTGGCGCGCGCCATTATCAATGCAGACTAACTTAAATTCATTAACAGAAATAAATAATCCAGATTGGCCGATTAACGAATTAACAAATAAATTTTCTAATGTTGTAAATATTGTTATTCAATCTGAAAGTCTGGTGTCGGCACAACAGACTGCAACCGCAATAACAGATACATTATCAACTGATGAATTCAAGGGTTTATCCATTATAAACACAAATGTTTCTGTGACGGACACAATCAATAAATTAAGCGAACATAAAAATTCTTTTTTAAGTACCGAATATCGTGAAATATTAAAAAATGGTGATTTTTCTACAATAACAGACAAGGCAGTCGCAACGGTTTCCAGTTCAATGGCGCCAACCGTTTTATCATTAACCCAAGATCCATTTTTGCTGATCACAAATTATCTGCAAGAATTAAAATCATCAAACACCAAATGGGAAATGCGCGATGGATTTTTATGGCAATATGTTGCACCAAATCATTATATTTTAATTTCCGCGGATATGAATGTTCCGGATACCGAAAAATTGGTAAAAAATATCAATGCTCTATCTAATAATCTTGATAAATATAATACACCGGATACACATGTTTTCTTGTCTGGAATTCCGGTGCATACGGCAAATATGACCCAAACCAGTAAATTACAATTAAGTGTATTTTCTGTTATTGCTTTGATTGCGGCTGTGTTGTTGAATTTGTTGTTGTTTCGTAAATATGCGACATTGGTACCTGTGATTTTAAGTATAGGTTTGGGGTTCATAACTGGTTCAGCCGCTTTGTTCCTATGTTTTTCACAACCGCACATATTGACATTTGTTTTTGGTGTGACTTTGATTGGTCTGGGCATAGATTATTCGTTTCATTTTATCAGCGCATTAAATAATAAAAATGCCCAAAATGTGCGCAAGAATATTTTACATTCGTTTTTAACCACATGTGTATGCTTTTTACCATTGATGTTTTCAGGGGTGTCTTTGTTGCAGCAAATTTCATTATTTACAATAACGGGACTTAGCGCAATTTACTTAGGTTGGTTAACATTTATGCCACAAAAAATAGAAATAAAAAAATCGTCTATAAAAATGCCGGCGGTGGTTTCAAAGAAATATCGTCCATGGGTGATAACAATATTAACGGTGGCAATATTAGCGACTTTGCCGTTTATGAAAACACAAAATAATATGGCTCAAGTGTACAGACCAAATGCAGAATTATTACAATCAGAAATGCTGATGCAAGATTTGAATGGTTCTGGGACATCTAATTTTCTTTTGATACGCGGTAAAACATTAGATAATGCATTGACAATATCTGAACAAATTAAAGCGGAATCAGGTTCATTTATCGATTTATCAACAATTATCCCATCAACAGAACGTCAAATTGAAAACCAAAATTTAATACATCAACTGTATAAATCTCAGGCTAAAAAGATTAGATATGAATTAGGATTGCGGGCAATACCAAAATTTACAGAAACTCCACCAATTCAACTTTCAGATATCAAGGATAATAAATCGTTGGCTGATTTAGCAGAAAAGTTTGTGTTTGATGATGGGAAAAATGTATATTTAATTGCAAATGTGAAACCTGAATTTTCAACAAATAATCCAGATGCGATTGTTGTGTCGCCAACCGAACAAATGACGGCATTAATGCAGGAATATTCACATGAATCATATCGATTACTGGCAATATGTGCCATAGGGTTAATTTTATTGTTATTTATATTATATGGACGCAAAACTTTTGTTTATCTGATGCCATCTGTATTGGCGGTGGGACTTGCGATTGCGATATTAACATGGTTTTCCCAGCCAATAACATTTTTCCATTTATTAAGTTTATTCATAGTCATCGGGTTAACATTGGATTATTCTATATTTCATATTAATGCAACGGATAAAAACGAAACCAGACCCGTATTATTTTCATTTTTAACAAGTTTGATTGGATTTGGAATTTTGGCCTTTGCCAGTTTCTTTTTAATTCATTCAATGGGGATCACATTAGCACTGGGCTTAACTATCGGCTATCTGATTTCTTTATTTTTATTCCGCAAGTAAAAATTACTTTCCTAAATATTGTTGTTCGGCTGCTCTTCTGGCTGCTTTCATTTCTAACTTAGCATTTCTTTTCGATATCTTTTTAAGATATCTGCCAATAACATAATTCACGTCATCTACATAATCATATATACAATCGTGATTATTGTATTCTTCTTCCATTATATTTGCAAAATTTACAGTATAAGATTTATCGGTGTGAGAAAAAATGACATCTGCATCTGTTCCATAGCAAGATAAATGTGTATAAACGTTACCATCATCAATATCTAATACTGTCCAATCACGTTTCATTAAACCTGTTCTTATTGCACCTTGAACTTGATCCGCAGTCATACAACAATCAACAGGAACACGATATGGTGTCGGTTGCCAATCAGACGGGTGTTTCTCACCACTGGCACAACCAAAAACTCCTAAACAAACAAGTAATAATGCAGATATTTTTTTCATAGCGCATCCTTTCTTATACTGTAACTATATTCTAATCCGAAAAAATTCGCAATAGTTAAAAAATCGACCCTATATCGTACTCTTGTAATTCTGGGGTATTAAAATCTTGTGTGGATGTGATGCAAATTAAATAGTCACCGTAACGCATAAAACGCGTGCATTTTGGTGCTGTGCCCAGTTTATATGTTGCCTCGCTTTCTGTAAAAGATTTATAAAAATCATCTACAGATTTTGGTGCCGCAAAATTCATCAGTTCGGCGGCGGTAACAAAATCACGCTGAACAGTTGTGTTTTCTATATCAATACCGACAGGAAGCTCGGCTGATGCGGCGACAACCACCCATTTGTCTTTGTGTGCGATACAGGTATATTTTGTCCCACATTTATCAACCATCAAATGTCCCAGTATAAATTGCAATTTTCTGGTTTGATTTTGGAATTCTGATAAACGCGTTTTGTCTTTTGATGATAATAGTGCCGAATAAACATCGGGGTTCTTGCTTATTGAATCAATATTTGCTATAAATACTCGCATAACTTGATTATAAGTTAAAAAAACATAAAGGCAAGCCACTTTGAATACAGGAAATTGGTATCAACAGCAAGAGCAGGGTGCAGGCAGTTTTCGTCTAAACCTGTTGTTTTGGGTGTATAAAGTTTTTGGAATACGTTTTGTTAAATTCTGGGTTTGGGTGGTTGCCGGTATAATTGGTATTGGCGCCAAGTCTGCCAAACATTTTTCGCATCAATACAGGCAAATTCTGAACAAATACCAAATTGCCCATGGTATACAGCCATCACATTTTTCTGCTGCCAAACATATTTGCACTTTTGCAGATTCTTTGGTGGATAAAATGGTTGCTATGTGTGATAAAAAACAGCGAATAAAATTCACACCGGAAAATAATGCCGATTGGCAAGAATTTCAAAATCTGATTAAACAAAAACAGGGCATATTTTTAATTTGCAGTCATATTGGTAATATAGAGGCCTTGGCCGCATTTCCCGATAGTAAAAATGTTAAAATACACGCTTTTCAACAAATCAGCCAGACAGGAATATTTCATAATTTTATACAGCAACATTCTGTCCGCAAAAACACAATTATTCACCCAGTGGAAGATCTGAATGTTGGTACAGCAACCGAAATGTTCGATTTTTTGAATAATGGCGATTTAGTAATGATGGCGGGGGACAGAATCTCTGCGGGGACCCCAGAAAAAACGATTCCTGTTAAAATATTAGATTGCAAATGCCAGTTGCCGATGGGCGTGTTCAAATTTGCAAAATCTATGTCGCATCCGGTGTTTGGCGTGGCATTGTTAAATACAGGACATGAAAAATACACACTGATTGTTAAAAAATTAGACGACAAAAATGCAAATAATATGGCAAATGAATTCGCAGAATTTATAGAAAAAGCGACTTTGTCGGCGCCACCCCAATGGTTTAATTTTTATAATTTCTTTGACGAATAATACAAATGGGAAATTTACTGTTTACATTTTTTCCATTTTTATATGGATTGGCTGTATGCCATCGGCAAACGGCGATGTGAACAACATTTCATCCAATTCTAATTCCGTAGCATTTGGGAATCCTGTATGTTTTTTGCTTTCTGCTGTTGTCGCAGTATGGAATGTTATAATGGATTGGAAGTTTGCACGTATAACACTTGATAATTTACCACGTGCCACAGCGATTAAATACACACCAACATCTTTACCGGAAAAAGCAATATTTTGCAACTCGCCAATTGCCGTTTTATTCGTAATTTGTGATAAATCATCAATCCAGCATATAATTGGCAATTCATCTTTTAATTTACCTTTTGATAATTTTTTACGTCTATCAACTTCACTGCTTAAATCAACAATCGCATTAACTGCATCTTTTGTATTATTAATAGTTGTGGTCTGTTTGAAATATTTATCCATACCTGTTGTAAAGGCACGATTTGGTTCCGTTACAATGTTTATTTGTTTCGCATCTGTCGGTTTAAACTTTTCTTGCAGTGATGCCGCAAAATTATTAAATAACACTATTGTTTCTGCTTCGGTATCACCAGGATTTACCAATAATGGTGCAATGGTGGCCAAATCATAAACCATCGGTTTCATTTCTTTTTCGGACATTGGTACAAAACAACGTCCCTTTGAATCTAGAAAATTCCAAGAACTGATTTGCCATCCAAAAGCCAATGGCATCTTGTGTTCTTTGGTTTTGAATGCACGTGTTAAATAAATGGTTCTGCTTGGTAAATTCGTGCTAATATCTTTAAACAATCGCAGATAAGCATCCTGGGCATCATTCAAAAACTTGATAAAATTCTTGTATCTGACCAGATGAGCATTATCCAGTTTTTTCACACCATTATGAATTGAATGTAATAAAGCCTGTTCAAAATATTCTAATTCCAGTTGCATACCCAACATACTGTCTTGGAATTTTGCACCATGACCAACCAACAGCCACGCAATCTTCAAGTGTTCTGGTCGACTAACCATTGTTTTATTGGTGTCATCTTGGTTCAAAAACAGCAATGCATAATGCAATGTATTTTGCTTTTCTTTATCTAATGCGTTCACATCCATTTTTATAGAATCAAGCAGGTATTCAACCAAATCACATATACCTTCGGATGATGCGTAATGCAGAGCAGTTGCGCCTGTTTGGTTGTCTATATTAGCTGGGTCAAAGCCGTATTTTATCAATGTTTTAATTATGTCTAGATTCCTTGTAAATATCGCGTAATACAGAGCATCACGACCTTCTGCGTCTTTTTGTAAAACGATTCCTTTAGGAGTAGCTTTTAAATACGATTTAACCGCTTTTAAATCTTCTGATTCAACCAATTCTCGCAAACTTTGATTCTTGGGTTGTTTATTTGTTTTTTTCATTTTGCTGCTCCTTTGTTTTTTAATTAAAAATCTTTTTAAATTCGGCCGGCGTTAACATGTTGTCGTCATATAATCCATACCCCATAAATCTTGAAGTGGCGATACGAAAATCTACACCATCTGGTACATTTACATTATCAATTTGTTTTAACAACGTTTCTTGAAATTGATTGCAATTTACAGGTACGACTATTTTTTGTGTTTTTGTTCGGTCTATTTTAAAATGATCTAAAGTTGCAACATCATTAACACCAGGTACAGAAATTAAATATAATTTACACATCTGGGCAATCGCTTTTTCAATATCATTAAAATCTTTATCATTTAGTTGTGGAAAGTCGATTGTGTCCACGGAATCTTTACCGGCTTTAAACTCGATAAAAGCCAACCCCAATGGTGCATTTTGATTTGTTTTTATAGTCTCTGGCCAGTGTATAGCAACCGCTTTAAGTTTTTCTGTGTTTTGATTATCTGGTTGTGTGTGCTCCACATCAATAATAAAATAATCTGAGGAATTAAATTCTGCATACCCGTTATTTTCCATAACTACGCGATGCAAAATATCTTCTTTTTGACATTCTTTTTGGAGATCATAAGTAACAGGACTAGCCAATGCTGGACTGTTATCCAGACTGATGGCAACGTCTTCCAGTATTTCGAACCATAATTTATCTGATTTTAATTTATACAGACGTTTTGCAAGATGATTTGGTGATGAAATGTATTTTTCAAAATCTGGATCGAGTCTGTCCCCACATAATGTGTAAGCATACGTTGTCAGCCAAAATATATCTTGGGCATCAGTTTCATAAATTTCCATAGCCGGGATGCCTCTGTAATAAAGTGTCACATGGTCGCCACATAAATTTAATTTAAATTTTGGTCTGCCTGCTAACCATCTTACTATTCCATCTAAATCACCATCCAGAAAACGATTAAAGAAATTATCGGACAAGGCTTTTATCATGTTACAGTTCCTTTTTTTCGTTATCGTTTAAAACCAACGTTGATACCACGAACACCTTTTCAAAATCGTTTTTGCATTCAGTATGAATTGGAATAATTTGATATGGATTGATACGTTTCACAAATTCTTGTAAATCTGAAACATCCGCATGACCAGAAGTATGAATTTCTATCAAATGGTCTTTGTGTTTATCCCAGGTATGTTGGCGTGTCAAATATCCATGCCACATAGAATAAATGAAATCATAATCTGTCACAGAATTTTCTATTAACCAATCTGCCAAAGCCCAATTGTATCTGATGATAAATTTTTCCGGAGTTTTAAGAATCTTTTCTTTGGTTATCTTTTTTGCCACATGAAGATAGAAAGTGCCATCATCTATCATTTTATTTGCCATATTTTGATTCATGCCATAGTATATGCGAACACAAGACAGCATATCGGCATTAGGCACGGTTTTAAATGAATCATGAAATACATCAAATGTTGATGCGGTATACGGATCAATCACAAATATGCGACCTGTTGCGCGACATGCTTTGATAATAGAAACCAATCTGTCCAGATTTTGTGATGATAAACTTATCCATGCAAGTTTGTTTGAATTGCGTAAAACGTCCGTTATGGCTTGGCACACAGATTCTTCGGTTGGATATTTTTCATGCGTTTCTGCACGTGACAAACGTGTGCCTTCCATTATCAAATAATCCGGATTTTTCGCTTTGTCTGCCAAAGCCCATGATTTATATCTTTGATTTGAATGGAATCGGATATCACCAGTGTACACAATACGTTTGTTTCCGTCTGTGATTTCATAGGCAGATGCCGCAGGAGCATGATCTACCGGTCTGGCGGTCACCGTTAAATCGCCAATTTGGATACTTTCATCTGGTGCTATCTCATGTATATTCAGATGCGACACATTAAAATCACCTGGCAACAATGGGTTAATTTTTATCAGTAAATCATGCAGTGTCTTGGACATGTAAACGGGGATCTTGGGGTTTATCAGTGGTAACAATCCGAAGTGATCCGGATGATTATGACTTATAAAAATCGCATCTACTGTTGGGGTTTCATCGGCATATAAACCAGGACACGGAATTTTATAATGACTTAAATCCAGCTTTTCTTCCATGGATGACAAAGGCGTTCCAACATCCATCAAAATCCTGGTGTTTAGTGTTGATAATTCAACACAATTTCCGCCGATTTCATTTGTTCCACGATATATGCAGATTTTCATAATCTTTTTCACTTTTATTGCAAAATATGTTTAAAATTACCACATCTGTCTCCAGCTTTTCTTTTAGCGCCCAAGCATTTCCCACACACGGCTTGGGTTGAAGACGGTGGAATAAGAACACATGTTCCATTTGGTTGTATTTCACGTGGCCCGCTCCAAAACACACAGGTCGCACAACAACGCCAATTTTTATTTACAGGTGTATGACATATAGATGACATTTTTCTTACCTCTTTAATAATGTAATGTTGTATTCTCTTGGAGATATTTCTTCTGCGATAAACACAGGAATTCCCAATTTATCCAAAAGTTCATTTGTCTTAGGATATTCAGTTTCGTTACAATGCATATGTTGTAAACTATCTTTGAATATCAAAATAGCTGGGATAATTGGTGATGTTTTAGAAATGCATTCATGACTGTTTCTGAAGTTCACATGATTTAATTGTTTCCAATATGTGAAAATTTCTAATATAGCACGCAATAAAGTGTCTTTATCATTATCTTTCTTTTTTAATTCCAGTAAGTACACTTGTTTATCTTTTTCATTGTATGAAACCAGATCAATTTTCCCAACGTATCTGTCCTGTGGTTCGCCATCTCTGTCTTCTGCAGGACGTTTCAAATTGACTTGATAATCAATCATTTTGCCAATTTTGGCGTATGTTTTTCTACTGTTGAACATATAATAGGCAACAACTTCTTCGCTATCCTCATTTTTCTTTGTCACAGTAAAACTTCCATCGTGGCTTTCAAAGATATAATTTTTTCGCGGCAATTGTTTGATTTTATCTAATGTATGCAAGTGATTTAATAACCATTCTGACACAACTTCTTGGTATGGTTTCTTACTATCTTTGGTTTGACCTGTATGTGTAACTACCGCGTCTCTATATAATATATTAATATTTTCTGTGTTATCTGTTTTTGCTACAATGTTTTCCACCTGATTAATAATTTCTTTTTCGGTATAAGTTTTTCCTGACATTAATTTGCCCCCTTTTGTGTACTCTTAATTCCATATAATTCCATAGGTACTTTGTACTTTTGTACTGTAATATAACCCCATGATAAAATCAAGTTAATAGACCAATGGCTTTATATATAAATACGATTTTTTTTCTGAAAATTAAAACAAAATAAAAAATACCACACAAGGTGGTATTTCATATTACTGGCGGATGGTGAGGGATTCGAACCCCCGGACGAGTTGCCCCGTCAGCGGTTTTCAAGACCGTCGCATTCGACCGCTCTGCCAACCATCCGAAACTCGATGGGATTATTATATATTATTTTTTTCTTAACGCAAATGTAAAATTTCAATATTGTAAAAATTTCCTAGGATTTAGCTCTGGTTGAATAAATCCCTGGTGGTTTGTTAAAATACCTATTGTGTGCGGATAGCAAAACAATAGAGGAGAAGAAAAAATGTTTACCCATGAAGATTTATGGAATGCTATCGAAATAATTGCACGAAAAAACAATATGACATGCAGTGGACTTGCGCGCGCCAGCGGATTGGATCCAACCACATTTAACAAATCAAAGCGTGCATCTAAATACGGTCAGCCACGATGGTTGTCTATGGAAACAATAGCCAAGGTATTAACGGCGACAAATACATCAGCAAATCAGTTTGCTGAAATGTTTCCGCATAACCAAAATACAGAACGATAAAAGTGCCAAAATAGGGTGGGGCGAAAAAAACTTGACAAAGGACAATTTTTTATATAAAATTTATCCGCGTTTATAAAGTTTTATGGCCCCATCGTCTAATGGTTAGGACACCGCCCTTTCAAGGCGAGAATCCCGGTTCAAATCCGAGTGGGGCTGCCAAA
>CACYHY010000020.1 GCA_902774305.1 uncultured Pseudomonadota bacterium | reverse complement strand
AGTGATAACACAGGGTATGTTAGTAGGGTGATAATTGGTATAATTAATAGTTTTTTTAACATATATTCCCTCCTGTGTCTTTACTTATTTTTCAGATTTAATTTCCATTGTATCCAGTAATTCATCCAGTTTACGTAGTGAACTGTTTTGGCATCCGCGACCGCGCCAAGATAAAATTTCTGTGCCAGTTTTTTGTTCAACAATGGATACATTAAAATTCCACCACCAAAATCCATTAAACATACACCAAATAGGGCGGAAAATTTCACTGCGTTCACGAACACGAAC
This sequence comes from uncultured Pseudomonadota bacterium, assembly GCA_902774305.1. GTDB lineage: Bacteria > Pseudomonadota > Alphaproteobacteria > Rs-D84 > Rs-D84 > Enterousia. The sequence continues at coordinate 15,619 of CACYHY010000020.1, read as the reverse complement.
TGAATATTTTGTACCAGACGGGATTTTATAAGTTTCAATATCAAAATCTGATGAACTGTCCGATGCATCGCTTGTTTTTACTAGTGCGCCTGTGCGAATGTCATAGCCGCGATTTTGTAATGCCAATTTCACAGAGCGTTTCATAGAATGAATTGGGTTTGACATATACACTATTGCAAGCGGCAAGTCCCAATAATGATAAAATTGCGATTATACGAAACATCATTCTTTCCCAAAATCTTGGCGCACCCGGCGCGAGTCGAACGCGCAATCCCCACCTTCGGAGGGTGGTGCTCTATCCAGTTAAGCTACGGGTGCAATATATCTGCATTATAAGAATAAAGCCGTAAAAAGCAATGTTTTTGTGATTATTTATCCCATTTTTCACCGATTATGTATTCGGCAACCAAAGGCACTGATAATTTGCAAATGTTTTCCATTTTGTCGCGGATTTGTTTTGCAAATTTTTCAGCCACATCTTTATCGCATTCAAATATGATTTCATCGTGAACCTGTAAAATCATTTTGATTTTGTCAGCGTTTGGATGAACAACGTCATTCGCAATCTGAACCATAGCCAATCGCATCAGGTCGGCCTCGAACCCTTGGATTGGGGCATTTATTGCTGCACGAATTGCATATTGCTTTGTGCGTGGATTTTTAATTTCTGGCAATTCTATGCGGCGTCCCCATGGGGTATAAACGCAAGCATTATCGGTTGCAAATTGTTTGATTTTTTCGATATAGCGGCGAATTTCAGGTAAACCTGCCATATATGCATCAATGATTTTTTTTGCCTCGTCCCGCGAAACGTCCAGTTGTGCCGCCAAACCAAATGACGATATTCCATATATGATTGAAAAGTTAACTGTTTTAGCCGCGCGGCGTTGCGATTTAGTGACCGGTGTATCAGGTGCGATATTAAATATTTTACGTGCAGTTTGTTCGTGAATGTCGGCACCAGAATTAAATGTATCTTTGAATGTTTTTACATCAGCGACATCCGCCAACAATCTTAATTGAATTTGTGAATAATCAACCGAAATCAAAACGCGACCGGCGGGTGCCACAAAACATTTACGAATTTCGTTTCCTAAATCTGTGCGAACAGGAATGTTTTGCAGGTTTGGATCGCGACTGGACAGGCGGCCTGTATTCGTACTGGTTTGAATATATGTTGTGTGAATACGGCCATCACTTGCAATTTGTTTTGGCAGCGAGTCTGCATAAGTGCCAGCCAATTTTGCGACAGAGCGCCATGCTAAAATTTTTTCGATTATCGGATGTTCTTCGGTCAGGGCGGTTAAACTGTCGGCGTCTGTTGAACGTTTTTTATTTGTTGGTAAATTCAATTCATCAAACAAAACCACCCCCAGTTGTTTCGGACTGGCGATATTAAATTCATGACCGGCTGATTTCCAAATTTCGCTTTGCAGATTTTCCAGTTGTGTATGGAAAACAACTTGGGGTCGCATTAGTTCGTATAATGCAAAGCAAACGGTTGCATCTTCGGCGGCATAATCGGTTGCGCGCGCGATGTCAACGGTTGCAAAGTTGCGCGCGGAATCGGGCAATTCAGGTGGGAATAATGACGCGAATTTAATGTTTTCGTGATTAAAATATTTTAATGCCAGTTCATCCAATCCATGTCCATGTAAAGTGCCATGCAAAATATACGACAGCAACATAGTATCGTCCATCGGTGCGATTTTTGAAATATCAACCCCAGCGTTTGCCAAAATATGTAAATCATATTTGAAGTTATGTCCAACCTTGGTAATTTTAGGGTTTTCAAAAACTGGTACCAAAATATCAAAGATTTGCGCTGGTGTTAATTGATTTGCAATTGGTTTATCTGTGCCAAACAGGTCATCTGATTTTGTTATATGGTGCAACGGAATATATGCACCATGCGCCTTGTCGTATGCCAATGATATTCCAACGATTTGTGCAGTTATCGGGTTTATACCGTCTGTTTCAGTGTCAATCGCAACGACATCTTTGATATGTGATAGGAATTTTTTCAAAGAATCAACAGTTGTGATTGTTTCAAACTGCATTTCTGGCAATGAATCAGTTTGCGATGTTTGGTTGGATTGTACTGTTTTATCTGGCACAGGGCATGCGGAACCAGCATATTCAAATTCAGTCTGGGCGGATGCATCATATTTATCCAAAGGAAATAATTTTTGAATTTTGTCAGCCAGTGATGCACTTTCGATTTGTGTCTTTACATATTCCAATGCGCGCGGAGTATTAAACACAAATGGTGTAATTTTTAATCCGGACAAATCGACATCAGATTTTAATGTTACCAACTGTTTTGATATATATGCCAAATCGCGACCATCGCGCAACAGATTGCGAGTGCGTTCATTTTGAATTTCGTCAATGTGTTCATAAACCCCGTCCAAAGACCCAAATTGATTTATCAGTTCGGCGGCTTTTTTTGGTCCAATACCATGAACACCAGGCACATTATCAGTTGAATCGCCAATCAGACTTTGTGCATCAATAACCTGATTTGGTTTTACACCGAATTTTTCAAGAACACCGGGTTCGTGGATTTCGACTTGCTTCATACCGTCATATAAAAATACACAATCGGACACCAGTTGCATTAAATCTTTGTCGCTGGTGATGATGCGGGTTTTGTCGTGCATATCACAGAATTGTTTTGATAATGTTGCGATAACATCGTCAGCTTCGACATCTGGAATACACAAAACAGGCATACCAATTGCCGCCATTGCATCGCGCACCATAAACGATTGCGTGATTAAATCAGCCGGTGTTTCATCCCGATTTTGTTTATATTCTGAATAAATTTTTTGACGGAAAGTTTGACGCGATGCATCGAAAACACAAACAAACGAATCGGTTTTTCTGGCCGCCGCCAAAATTGGCAGAATCATATTCATAAAGCCATAAACCGCCCCCGTTGGTGTTCCGTCGGAACGCGTCAAACGCGAATGCACACCATAGTATGCACGAAATAATAAAGAGTTTCCGTCAATTAAAGTTAGCATTTTTCTGATTCGTTTTAGAATACGTATCTAAGTTTCAGACGTGCATCATATTGCAACATATCTGGTTTGTCTTTACCGATTTCCATAAAGTTTGGTGCATACAACACGCGACCTTCGATATCGAATTTAATTGGTGCAGCCAAAATATCAAAAGTCAAACCCAACATACTTTGGTATGCGACAGATGATTTAACATCGGTTTTAACACCGGTATAATCAGCATGACCGCCAAACACAGAACCCACACCTAAACCGAAATATGGGTGAATCATTGTTGACATCATTTTGAAATATGCGTTCAACATAGCATCGTTTGTATCGAATTTATCGTTTGTGATGTGGTTATATTCAGCCTCAATACGCAACAATGGAATATCAATACCGACAACGGCACCGAAAGATTTTGCAGATTCATTTTCGTGTTGGCCGTCCCAATACACCGATGTTCCACCTGCGCCGAACATACCACCGGCATATACATCAATAACAGGATTTGCAGATGCGGCACCCATTACAGTGGTCGCTAAAATTCCAGCCATAAAAATTTTTGAATTTAATTTCATTTTTTTCTCCTTTATATGTTATCATATTAGAAAAAGGGTTAGTGATATGCAAGAAAATAAACCTATTTTAATTGTTGGATTGGGCAATCCAGGCCCAGAATATGCGACCACGCGTCATAATGTTGGATTTATGGCGGTGGATGCGATGGCGGGTGATGTGACATGGAAAAAAGAAAAAGATGCATTGACCGCCAAGGCTGAAATTGCGGGACATCCGGTTATATTTGCCAAGCCACAAACATTTATGAACGATAGTGGTCGTGCGGTATTGGCTTTGATGACATTTTATAAATTACCATTGGAAAATTTGGTGGTAATTCATGACGATATGGATTTGAAAAACGGCGATATGCGTCAAAAGGTTGGCGGTGGCAGTGCAGGGCACAACGGCATAAAATCCATAGATGCGGCGGTTGGACGCGAATACAAAAGAATCAGAATCGGAATTGGACATCCACGTGATTTTGAATCGCCGATGGATCCGGTTGATTGGGTTTTAGGAAAATTTTCCCCTGAACAACTGACACAAATTAAAAAAGCAATTTCTGAAATACCTGTGTTATATTAGTAGCTATACTGGCTTTGGGGATTATTGTTGTTTTGGACATAAGGATCGGTATATATCGGTAATATAGTTGCACCCTGTGGAATCAGTTTCATAAAATTGCCACCAGCTGATATTGAAAATTCAGTGTTTGACATTAATCTGCATGATTCTGGCCCAACGGACCCAGTGGATGTGGTTGTTGTGTAATGTAGACATGGAGAACATGTTTGGTTTCGGTAATTGTCAGAAGCATTAGATTCATGATCCTGATAATAACCCTTATTACATTTACAAAATCTGGGATAGTCACCCGATGCTGGCTGGCTGTTGGCATCGGTACAGCTGGTACATGACGACAAATATTGACCCTGATTATTATTTTGACCAAACGTTACAATTTGATTAGAACCGCATACACATTTACTCTTATCATTTGATAAAGAACCAGCAACGCATTCACATTGTGTCAGTATATTGTTGTTATCGTATGTTTTTTGTGCATATGTAATATTGCATTCGCAGTTACCAGTAGTTGAATTATATGTTGAACGTCCAGGACAACATGAGTAAGTGGTTATACCGTTATTGGTACTTGAATATGGATCTTGGCCAGAAGGATTGGAGCCACACATACACAAACCATTGTTGAGAAAGGAATGACCATTTGCATCCTTCGCACATGCGCATTCGCTGCGCGTACCATTATTACTCTCGGCAGTACTGCCATATACATGATTTGCATGGGCAGCTGCACAATTACATTCGTATAGGTCACCAGTAGCTCCCATTACCTCGAATGGTTGGAGAGAATTAAAACCACAGATACCACAGTAGTAAAAATGCGTAATTCCATTATATGAGTGTATAAGGCGGCGGGTGTGGTCGATGCATTCGCAAGTTCCAATATAAGTTTGTACTTCGGCTGTTTCAATAATTCCCTCGGGAGTCTGGTTTGGGCAAAGGCTAACATTACTGCCTTCGTTGTTTTTATAATATGTGGAAGTATCAGTAATAGTAGTACACGTATTTGCACCCGCTGCGCTGAATGCGTTTGGGGAACATTTTTGACAGCCTAAAGTCGTACTCCAATAACAGTTTGCCATGGCATTACAGGCGGTTTCTTGTTGATCAGAATCTTCGTTGCTAACATCACAATCGGTTGCCATTGCGGAAAATGGCAATATCAGGCAAACAATTAATGAAAGTATGAATTTCATGTTTTCTCTTTTCCCTTTGGGTTTCATGATAAAAAAATAAAAAAAACAACGCAATAAAAAAATTGTCATGTTGAACGCAGTGAAGAATCTAGGTAATAAAAAGAAGTGTGGCAGAGCCACACATTATACAACCTGGATCCTTCGCGTTCGCTCAGGATGACATACTCCTGTCATTCTGAACGCAGTGAAGAATCTAGGTAATAAAAAGAAGTGTGGCAGAGCCACACATTATACAACCTGGATCCTTCGCGTTCGCTCAGGATGACAATAAAAAAAGACGGTTATGAAACCGTCTTTTTATTTATATTAAAAGTTATTATCTGGATTTCTGGTCGTTCCATGTTGTTACATTATATCTTAATGTATCGGCAAAGAATCTGACAATTTCTGGATTGTTTGCCACGGCGGATTGTGCCAGTTGTAAATCACCCTTGCCAAATACTTTGTTTTTATTTACGTCATGACGCTTACGTAATTCACGTGCTACGATTTGTAAACCATTTGTGTTCAAACCACCAAATTGTAGATAATGTTCTGGAACCATAAACATTGTATCAACGGTTGGGTCGGCGTTATATTTATAAATTGTATCCATTGCAATATTTTGCCACTCGATATCTGGATTTCCACCATAAACTAGTTCCACATTATGTTTTTGTGGATTGTTTGGGTTGTTTGGATTGTTTGGTTCTATTGGATCTTTGTCGCATCCGGCAAATGTTAATGTTGCCAGACCCAAAAATGCCAATCCTTTACCCAGTTGATATTTTGCATTGAATTTCATTTGCAACTCCTTTGATATTATTTATATATGATTATGTTGACACAAAATATGCGTTGTGTCAATTATAAATTAGAAGAGTTAAATTTGATAAGCCAGTCGCCACTGTTGTCAAATGTTGGGCATGTGGCGCTGTTGGATGATGACCAAGAAAGACCAGAGTTATCAATTAATGAACATGTTTGGGTCGCAGAACCATTTGGCTGTGCATTACAATATGGTGTTGGATTGGTCGTATCTGCATTTATATTAATAAAGTAATTTACAGAATAATCGTTTGTATATGTAGAGTTATCTTGCCAAACAGGGGTGATATAACGACAATTGGTGCCGGCACATTCCAAAATTGTGTATCCGCCCGGACATACAATCTGACCAGGGGCATTTGTGCTGGCTGCACTGCCAGTGATAGCATCTATAGCGCTGTTACAGAATATGTATGTTGTTGTATTTTGGATTTGGTATGCAGTTAATAATGTTGGCTTTGAAATTGCAGGGCTGTTCGTGCAAACCTTGGTCGTGGCGGTTATTGTGGTATCTAATAATCCAGTGGACAGTTCGCTGATACCACCGGTGCTGATACCTTGGGTACAACAGTTGCCCCAAGCATCGATGGATTCATTGCCCCCATGACAACAATTTTCAATTGACGAATTCGGCGTTGTAATTTTTTTCGAACAAATAATGCTGTTATTACCACACGCCATGATACTTGACGGATCCATACAGATAACATTTGTATCAATGGTAACTTCGACCTGGCCAGCAGGACAAATTGATACAGCGCAAGACTCATTATTATCTTGGGTATGGGTGTTCTTGGCAAACCATGATAATAATGTTGTCGTATTTGGGTCGGATGGAATCAAAATCTTGTTTTCGGCAATGTTATCAGGTTTTAATCTGCAATTACCCCAAATTTGTTCTGCAATACGACAACGATAACAATCTACATTATCTGGGTCGCCACCACTGGTGTCAGTTTGGCTGCATGCATATGGGGCAGCCTGACGGCATACATCATATACTGGATCATCGCCTTCTATTGGATATGTGTGATCATACAAAGCCTGTGGCGTTGTACCATAATTTGGCAAAATATGACGAATGTTTCTGATGGTTTCATCACTGGCCTGGGCAACACAATTAACAACCTGGTTCCAGCATGCAGCACGTGTCAAGATAGAGTGACGGTTGACCGAACCATGAATGCTTTCGCACAAGCCAAAGTTACCAGTAATAGATTTACACGAATTAATTATGCAATCACGTCCAATTTCACGACATGTGTTTATAATCTTGGTATAACTTTCCATTGCAGCAATATTCGTTACACCCTGAGACCAATCTGTGTCCGCAGTAATTGTCGCATTTTCATCGTCAGGAATATATTCCATAACCGCACTGCATGATGTTTTTACATTTTCACATAATGCGTTCGCAGTTTTGTCGGTCGCAACACCAAATGTCGATAATGCGCGGGAATCAAAGTTTGCCAAACTGTCGTTCGCTTTTTCCAGACATTCGGTTAACAATGTTGTGCAACTTTGGCGAACTTCTTCTAATTTGGCATTTTGTGCCAATTTAATTTGTGCCAATGCATCCTCAACAAAAACATCCCATACATCGTCAGCAATTACCTGACAATTTTTGGTTGCTGATTCCAAATATTTTTTCTTGCTGTTTAAATATGATACAAATTGTGCGTTTGCTGGGGTGCGGGCCCATGAATCTGAATTGGTCGGACGAACAATCAGTTTAGATATGTTTATCAAGTCCGCAGACAAAAATGCCTCGCCAGTTGTGGGATTGATATAACGCCCAGATATATCCAAACACTTGGTCAGATTTTCACCACATACATTTGTGTTGCTTAACATATTCAACATTTTTGATTTGCATGTCAAAATGTCGTCAGAATTGTTGTCTTGGTAATTATTCAAACGCGTCATATCCAGCAGGGCACTGCCTTCCAGAACCTTGGTGCGTGCTTGCTGGGTTTGGGTTTCGTATGCCTTTTTTACGGTGTTACAATCTTGTTCGATTGCCATATTGTAACTGTTTTCAACCAAAGAAATGTCATAATCACTGCATACCTCGGCCGCCATTTCACGACAAATTGGCAGCGCCGCATTGCGTAACCCCAATCCACTTTTTGCGGTGGTTGATGTGCCACCCAATGAATCAACAGAATCAAATGCTGCATCCACATTTATCGTCCATGATAATGCGGACATATTGTTTTCAGCAGAATCAAAATTGGTGTTCAATTTTTTCGCAATTTCATCCAATGCCTTTTTAGATGCCGTTTTATCCTTGGTCTCGTTGTATGCCTTTTCACCCTCGGTTTCTTGATTTATAACGGCGGCATCTGCAGGATCCATATTGACCTTTAATAAATGTTGACTGAAATCCAGCAGTTTATCTTCGACCTTATCAAGTGATTTTTGTGTCGCCACAAATTCGGTGTTGCGTGATGAACATGCACACCGTTTTAATTGGGCATCCTTGTTTGCACAAAATTCATCCATACATTCAAAAAATACAGTTCTGCATTTGCCAAAATCACGTTGCATCACAGATTCACGTGTCAGGGGCGTTGCGGAACGCGATAATCCCTTGCGCGATATCAGTTTTGTGCTTGTTTGCTTGGCGGTGCGTGCGGTGGTGGGCTGTTTTTTTGCTGTTCTGGCAACAACAGATGTTTCGCGTGTTGGTGCCGCAGAACGACTTTTGTTCGTAGAATTTCGTTTTATAACATTTTTACTGGATGTCGTGGTTCGCGCAGTTGTCACAGTGTTTTGTGTGTTTGCGCGTTGCTTCACAGAATCTGAATTTCGTGTGTTTGTTGTAGATGTTTGTTGTCCGCGTGTTGATGGTGTACGGGTCGTGTTTTTTGCACTGTCAGCCATTGCGCCATTTAACATTGGCACAACAAAACAAGCGGCTAAAAACAGATTTAGACCTTTCATTTCCTTATCTGATTTTATGATAACAAAAAAATTTTATTCTGGGCAAGAATATTTTTAATATGTATATATAGTTTTTATAAAAAATTTTGGTGCAGCCAGGGGGACTTGAACCCCCAAGGATTGCTCCACAGCATCCTTAGTGCTGCGCGTATACCAATTCCGCCATGGCTGCAGAACAAATTCTTTCAACATTGTTGCAATATCTTATTTTTTTTTCAAGTTTTTTGTGATATAATGTAAGCGATAATAATACATAGGAAGGAAAAATGGCTGGAAATCTGCGCTTTTTATTACATTGTTCTTTGTTTGCATTGTTGCCTTTTGCAGCTGGTGCAGCGGGAACTTATTATAATTATAATGGGTATGTGCAACGCAATTATAATAATACTGCGAATTCCAATCCTTTTTATAATTATGGGACGAATAACGCAAACAGGGTGCAAAATACTGCGCCTGTTAATACGGCGATGCCTAATAATGTTAATATGAATCCTAATGTAAATATGGGCGCTAATGTCAATGCTAGACAAAGTGCTGGTATGTCGAATCGTCCTGTGGCTGGGGGACAAAACAAGGCGTTCAGTTTGGATGCGGGGATTTCTCATCAGTTCGCAAATTGGAAATTTGATATGAATACAGCTGGTTCTAAGTTGCATTATGATAATGTGGCTTGGAATGTTTTTGATGTCGCTGCCAAATATGATTTTAATTTAGGTAATACCAAGGTGCGCGTGAATGCTGGTGGACAATATGGTGCGCAGTTTGGCGATTCGTCAATGGTCGATGATGATATCACAACTGGTGGATATTTTATCCAAGATTGGAATGTTGATTTGAATGGTGACCAGGTTGCTGATCAAATTTGGAAGCAACAAGGACATGCGTTGTCTGTTGGTACGTCTAATGGCGGAAATATGTTCGGTGTTTTTGCTGGCATCGGCTTGACTGATGTGTGGACTATTGGCGGTTTCAAAGTAACACCATCTGTGGGATATCGTTATTTTAAGTATAAACTGGAAACAAAACAGAATTATGGTATGTCTTTTGATAGTATTACTGGGGATTCTAATGCAAATGGCAGAGCTTATTGTCAAAGTCAGGGCGGCGAAACCCAGTGTTTGCCATTCGTTGTTTTTGTTGATGCAAGTAATAATCCTTTGTTGGGAACAATAGATGGTCCAGACTTTGATGGTGACGGTCTTGCTGATGTCAGTTATGTTGCTGTCCCAGATGGGTCTAAATATGTGGAAACAGAAAATACATATTATTATTACCAGAGTGGTGTAAGCCATTCGTACGAAGTTGAATGGGCTGGACCTTATTTGGCTTTGGATATGTTGTATGATATATCTTTGCGTGATGCTGTTAATGCTCATGTGGAATTTGGTTTACCTTCATATACAGCCACAGCAGATCAGCCATATCGTCCAGATTGGCAACATCCAAAGAGTTTGGAAGATAAGGGCAGTATTGGCGATGCATACCATTTTGGCTTTGGGGCTAATTGGTTACATTCTTTGACGAATTCTGTAATGTTGACTGTTGGTTTGACATTCGATTATTATAATGTGTCCAAGGCTGATGCGACATCGTTCTTGAATTCTGATTATTATATGGAATACTTCTATAATCCTGCGGTTGAGACAAATAAAGCTTTGGCTGGCTCTGGTTATTATGGCAGCGAGGATTATTTGCATTGGACCGAAATTACAGGCAGAGATTTGGAAACAGATCAGGCGATTTATGCGAGCAATTTGGATACTATAGATTCTATAGAAGCATGGATGGCAAATGGTTGGAAAGAAGAATCAAAAGACGAAATCGAATCGTTGTATAAATCATTGGGTATCCGTATCGGAATCCAGGCTAAATTTTAAGGTTTGAATAAAGTGCGTATAAATAAGTTTTTGTATGCTTCTATGTTTTGTTTAATCGCTGTGGGCGCAGCGTTGGCTGTCGAATTGACTGGTTCGACATATGTTAATGTAACCAGTGATACTGCGGCGCAGGCGAAAAACAAAGCGTTTAATTCGGCGCGGCGCGATGTTGTTTTGCGCGCGTTGCGTCAGTATGCAAATTCTGAACAGTTGGAAGAAGCGGTCAAAAATGCTTCTAATGAAGATTTATTAAATATTATTTCTTCATCCAGTTTGGATTCTGAAAAAGTTTCTGATACCACTTATTCTGCCAATGTATCTTTTGTTATTGATGCTGATGCGGCGCGTAAATGGATGGAAAAAAATTCTGTGCAAAATTGGTTGCCGGCATCCAACGGCGTTGCTGTGGTCGTTCCAGAAAATTTTGTGATGGTGACCGCGACTTTATTGCAACCGATTTTAGATTGGGCTGATTTGAATGCTGTGGCGCGCAGTGTTAATATCGATTTAGCAACACAGAAAATTGTTGGAAATAATATTATTTTTGCCATTATAGAAAAAGATAGCGCAAAATTCAATTCTGCTTTGCGATCAAATGGTTGGCGTATTCAACAATCGGACGCTGGTTTGAAAATCTGGAAATAGTTTTTTCCTTGAATTTGTTTTTCATATATTTTACTTTCTAAGTATCTAATCTTACATTTTTAACAAGGGGAAAAATATGAAAAAAGTTGCAGTTGCATTGATGTGTTTGATGCCAGTTACTGGTTTTGCTTTGGAAACACCACATGAAACAAAGTTTGATTTGAATATTCGCCGAATCGGTATTGATTGGTCACAAACAACAATTGGTCATCCTGCTGAATATTCTGATTCACCGGTTGCGGCATTTACTGCATCTGATCAAGAATCTTTTGTTGGTGTTTTTGATACAGCATTAGAATATGGTTTTGACAGATTGCGTTGGGATAATTCTTTGTTTATGACATACGGCAAGGCAACATTAAAACCATACAATGAACCATCAACAACTGATGAAAAAGCGGATAAGATTTTATTCACATCTGATTTGGCATATGCATTGTGGGATTGGGATGATGCAAAATTAGGACCAATTGTTCGTGCTGAATATGAAAGTGAATTTGTTGGTAATCCACATATTCGTAAAATCGTCCGTCCCAGTGCCGGTATTGCGTTGTTCGATCACAAGGTGTTGAAAACTTTGTATGTGACTGCGGTGTATGAAAATGATTTCACAATTGTGGATGAACCTGTCAGCAAGTTTGCATTGGAAACTGGTTGGCGCGCAGAATATGAAATTCGCGAAGGTGTAAAATTTACTAGTGATGGTTACTATCGTGAATATTTGGATTATTCGCGTTATGTTCCAACCGATTTTCGTCGCGACCTTAGTGCGACTGCTCGTTTAGATACGAATTTATGGGGTGATTTTACGTTTGGTCCATATGTGAATTATCGTCGTGCATTGTCACGCAGGGCAGAACATTATGAATCAAAACCATACGGTTCAAATATGACAGTTGGTTTGTCGTTCAGTTATATAAACAAATTTAATTTGAAACGTTCTGAATCTTTGCCAAAAGATTAAAAAGTCTTTTTGAATTTGGTCATGATAAACACCTCGTCTTTCCAGTCGGGGTTGTTTATATATGTTGCCGTTAAATTGTTATATTTAACTGTGTATTCCATAGATGGTTTTGTTGCCAAGTTGATGTTTGCATCATTATATACGATATGGCCATTATTTGCGCGTGCTACAGGAACATACAAAGACATATTACCATATGTAATTTGGTCTGGGATTGCGAATTCTAATGATAAATCGTTCCAGTTGATACCTGCTTTGACTGTGCGTGTGTATATGTTAGAAAATCCGGATACAATAGAATTTTCTTCGGGGGCAGGGTTAGAAATCCCTAAACGAATTTGTTGATATAATTTGATGTCGTCAGAAAGATTAAATTCGTTTTTATATCCTATGAAGTTTGTTATGTCGTTTGACTTCATAGATACCAATCCACTGGATTTTAATAAATTGTTTTGTTTGAAACCAAATTCGATACCGTTTGGTAATGTAACAGAATCTGTTTCGGATTCGCGCAGTCTGTCAAATCCACGACCATATGGGATAACACGAATATTATCTGATAAATTAGTTGTAAATGCGCGTCCAAAATCATCAACAAAGGCGAGTTTGATATTTGCATTTTTAATTGCGCCGGCGGCTGTACCAGAAACATTAGTTGTGTTTAATGGTTGAATGTTGTCGTTTGATAAAACTATTTTTGGTGTGCCGACAGGTTTGGTTGCTTTTTCCAAATCTAACAATCCCCAACCATAAACAGAATCAACGCCTTCTTGTCCCAAATCAGTTGCGGTTGTGAATAATAGCGCTGTTATTTGTGTTGCGTTCATGTAAGGAAAGGCTTCCTTGATTACAGCAATTGCCCCAGATACAACTGGGGCTGCAAAACTGGTGCCGGATGCATAATCTGTTGTGTCTGTATTCCATGCACTGCCGGGTGCTGCGATGCAATAGTTTTGTGTTATTCCACATTGGTTGCTGTACCATGCAATCTGACCATTGTTTCCAATCGCAACAACATTTACAAAATGTCCGTCTAAATCTGGGAAAGCTAATGGCATTGCAGATAAAGTGCCACTTTCGTTTGCAGATTCATTACCTGCCGCCCATACGAAAATAGCATCGTTATCAATTGCTGTATTTCTGATTTGGTTGATAAAGTTTTGGCTTGTTGTGTTGTAAAAATAGTCTTGGGCCTCAGTATATGTTTTTGGCGAATTGTTATTATAAATAGCGGTTGCCGCATTTTGCGCATTGGTGGATGGAATTTGCCAACTGGCATTATAAATTTGTCCAGTTGCGGCATTATTCATTGTGTTTGCTATACTGTTATATGAAAATAAAGATTCTGGCGCGCTGGCGATATTGTATGTATTTATATTGGCGTCTGGGGCGATATAGTTTGTTATTTCGCGGACTGTATTTCCATGTGTGCCAGCAAAATCGTCAAAAATATTGATGGTTGAATTTTTCCCGGTAAATCCACGTGCGGTACTCCATGCAGAATTTATCTTGTCAAATTGTCTGTGGTTGCGCTGGTAAGATTCTGACGATTTTATCGAAGAAATAACAGATTGGTCAATATCATCGCCGTTTGTTAAAGAATTTAAGTAAGATACAGAACTAACACGCAGATTTGTTATTATATTTGTATTCGAGTGTGGGTCATACGATGTGTGTGAAGAATGTGATGTGTTGTTAGCCATCATTGCAGCCCCAAAACCAGCCAAAGCGGCACCGCCAACCAACATTAAAGCCGTATTGGAATTGTTGGTTGTGTATGAACATTCTGTCTTGTGATTTTTGCGGTATTCTGGATTATTGCAATTATTTGCCCCCCACGCATTTGTTATACCAAATGCGGCTGCGAAAAAGACGGTAAAAACAGTTTTTAATAAATTCATCCCATCACCTATTATAAATATAGACTAAAAATATAATTTGTCAATAGTTTTTTGATAAAGTGGCGAAATGCTTTTTTTGTCAAAATATCTTGATATTGCCGTTTTTTTTGGTATTTTGACTGTGGGTATAGTGATTAAAAAGGGTAATGAAATGACAAGAAATGAAGTTTTGCACAAAGTTATTGAAATTATAAATGAAGAAAAACCATACGATTCTCCAGAAACCACAGAGAACAGCAGATTGACTGAAGATTTGTCTATGGATTCTTTGGATATAGCCGAAACTCTTATGAGGGTAGAAAACACATTCACAATCATTGGTAAAATTGATGCAACAGAAATCAAATCAGTTTATGACTTGGTAAATTGTGTATGTAAAAAATTAAATATTCCGGTTAATAATGCCGAAAAAAAATCAAATCTGAAATTAAATATGTTATATCCAATTATTGCGGGTTTGTTGTTTGTTGGATGTAATTCGGTTGATAACAGGGAAAATGTTGTTGTGGTGCCTGGAAAAAATAAAATCGTTGTTAAAGATGTCAAAGACGGTCATGAAAGAATATTTTTTACAAATAAATCAGATAACCGTTTGATAAAAGGAGTATAAGATATGAAAAGCAAAAAAATTCAATATGCGCAACCATATAAAATTCGCGGTATCCAAAGTGTTTTTAATGCTGATGACGGAATTGCAGGATATGATGTAGAGGTCCATTTTAACGGAACCACAAATATTCCACAACCACGTTGGATAAATCCTGAAAACGTCCATATGTATCAAGATGTTAATGCAGGAACCAGTCGGGTTGTTTATTATTTTCCTTTTGTTGGACATGGTGTAATAAACTTTGGAAAGTTGGCTGCGGAACATTGGTTCAGAAAAATGCTGAAACAAATTGTAAAATCAGGATGCGAAGTGCAACGTAGTGCGAGATAAAAAGGCAAACAAATGTCTGGTGATTTTTATAGTATGATTGAACATGAACCACAGGAAGTGCCTGTTGCAACGGTTATCGTTCCACGGACAAAACATAAAGAAAGTAAAGATGATGCATCACATAGTGGTGATGATTTTTCTTGTCCTTATGATTTAAAATATTGTGTCGAAACGATAAATGCG
>CACYHY010000019.1 GCA_902774305.1 uncultured Pseudomonadota bacterium | reverse complement strand
CCAATCGACAGTCTGGTTCGTGAAATATTTTATACGAAAAATAGGTAAAAAACACCGCCCGATTGGGCGGTTTTTTTATATCAATGATTTTCCTGTCATGTCAGCTGGCTGTGGCAAATTCAAAATTTTCAACATTGTCGGTGCGATGTCGGACAATCCACCGTCATGAACATTAACATCACCCAATCCTACAACAATAAAATTCACAGGATTTGTCGTATGTGATGTCAGTGGCACATTATTTTTATAATCCCACATTTCTTCACAATTTCCGTGGTCGGCTGTAATCAATAATGCACCGTCCAATTCCAATACCGCCGGTACCAATCGCGCCAGTTGTTTATCCATGCATTCCAGTCCTTGAATTGTGGCAGCCTCATTCCCGGTATGACCTAACAAATCGCCATTTGCCCAGTTCAAAATCACCACATCAAAGTTAGACAATTCTTGTAACAAAGCATCTGTGATTTCCACCGCAGAACATTCCGGTTTCATATCGAACGTCGGCACATGCTGTGATGGAATTAAAATTTTCTTTGCATCAGGAAAATCAATATTACGTTCCGCATCAAAGAAATATGTCACATGGTTATATTTTTCTGTTTCTGCGATACGCAACCCATATTGTGAAAAGCACAAAATGTGGCATTTGGTTGTTAAAATCATACGCAAAATTTGACGCGCACGATCAGAACGATAATTTCCAAATAAAAATCCATCTTTTTGTGTAATTGGTGTTGGCTTTATAACGATTGGTTTAATAAATTCATCGGTTTCGCCACGCGCATATGCATCAGATAATGCGGTATCAATATCTGGTGCAGAAAATTCAGCCACGCCTTTTGCAATCGCGTTAAATGCTTTTTCTGTTCTATCCAAATTATGATCACGATCCATTGTCCAATACCGACCGGTCAATGTACCAAAGAAAGCACGACCATCATCCAGATATTCGCCTAATTCTTTACGAATAAAATCAATATATTTTGCCGCAGATTGTGCCGGTGTATCACGACCATCACCAGTAAAATGAATACATAACCGCAACCCTGAATTCAGTATGCGTTTTGCAATCAGCATTTGTTCTGCGATACTGCCATGAACACAACCATCACTATTCAGTCCAACCAAGTGAACAATTCCATCATCATGTTTAACATCATCAATAAATTTTTGTAATGGTGCATTTTTATCCCAGTTTTCTAAATCAAATCTGCGCAAGAACTTGTTAACAATGCGTCCAATTCCCAATGTAAAATGACCGTCTTCGGAATTGCCCATAACACCTTCGGGCAAGCCGACAGCAGGACCACTGGCATCTATTTTAGAATGCGGATATTTTTGCAACAATGAATTGAAAAACGGCATATTTGCCAAGGCTACAGCATTATGTTCTGTTTTTGGGTTTATTCCGACACCATCCATAATACATAAAACCAAAGGTTTTTTCATAAGTTTTCTCCATATTTAATCCGACTAATTATACTTATTTTCTATTGCAAAATAAACAAAAAAATACTATAAGTATAAAGGAAAAATAACAAAAGGAAGTTACTATGGCAGAAAGATTTGATCCAACAAACCCAATTGATAATCACATTGGACACCGCATACAATTGCGTCGTGCTATGTTAGGTATGTCCCAAAAGGATTTGGGTGATAAATGTGGTGTGTCATGTCAACAGATTCAAAAATATGAATCCGCGACAAACCGTATATCTGCATCACGTTTGTTCCAGGTTGGACTGGCAATGGAAACGCCTGTATCATTTTTCTTTTGCGGTTTGCCAGGGAATTTACCTGCGGAAACCAAGTCAACGCGTTCACATCGCATAAATGATCAGGATGAAACTGACCCAATGGGTAAAAGTGAAACATTAAAATTGATAAATCTGTATTGGAAATTGGCGAACGATAAACAACGCGCAACAATTATGGATATATTAACGGCACTGGTGCAGGGCGACAGGGTGTCTGTAACCGAACAATAACATTAAAACCTAAATTTAATCACGCTTGGCATCTGTATCAACAGTGACAGTACGAAGCTTACGTTTGGTTCGTACTTCTTTGGTCCCATCATCATAATTTATCACCAATGTCCCCATATCTTCATTCCAGTTAGCCAGTATATTTTGTAATTCTGTGTCACTCAGTTGGATACCATTTAAAAATGCGCTTGTTACCCTTCTTGCACCAGCCACAACATAATTATCTGGGATGACAAACTCTGTCGCATCAGAATCTTTTGCTTCAACAGAACATGCTTTTTGTAATTTTGGATTAACTATGTGACCTTTTTCGGACACTTCTTCTAAACAATTATACATTGCACCGGGGGTTACACACATCCAACACTCATCGTGTGCCACTGTTGCAATCTGAAGCATGTCAGAATATTTAACACAAGATAGTTTTGTTTTGCTGAAAACTTCGTTTGACTCACATTTTTTACAAACACCCTTTACTATACCTTGGGTCTCATTTTGCTCGCAAGGAATACATGTTGAATCTATTGCACTGATAAAAGCTTGACCCTCACCACATGCTGCTACACATTTACCATTATGGGAAACATAACCCGCTGTACAATCGCCTGTTGCCACAGTACATTTATCACCTGGATTATCTACTTTGCCACAAATATTAATTTTTTGTTGCCATGTACATGTGCCTCCAGTTACATTTTCTTTTACAATTTTAGTTTCTGTTATCCAAGCACTACCTTCTTTAAATTGACCAGTTTTATCTGACGTACCATCACAACACCAAAATTTTCTATCATGCGCCTTAAATGAATCACCATGGATGTAAAAATATGTGTCATCACATCCCCACGGTTTGTTATCATAACACTTTTTATTTCCATTTCTAGGTGCGCCACAATACCAAAACTCGTCACAGCCATCGTCATCTGTATAACAAGATTGTTTCTCATCGCTATAAAAAGAAGCATCAGCAAACACAGGAATCAAACATATTCCCAAAAATGCGTATAAAGTTTTTAACCATAATTTCATGTTTACAAACCCCTCTACTTATCTATGTAACAACGATTATCTGTTCCCCATATACCACGAACTGAATTACATTGATCCTTATAATATTCAACAGTAAATTTACATTTTCCTGTAGACGCATCATATGTTGCATAACCATTTCCACCAGTACGTTTGTTTTCGGCTTCGCAACGTGCTTTTACGGTGTTTTTAATGCAATATCCCCATGTGCTTATACCATAATCTTCTTCGGCTTTAGCAGGGCTTTTACCAAAGGTTGTGGTATAAAACGCATCAACAAAATCACCGGTACTGATACCACCAGCAGTCATATCCGTTCCATCAACCCATATACCATCGGCAGCATCACACTTTTCACCAACCACATCACCCAGTTGTTCATATATACGTTCCAATTGTTGAATGACTTCATTTTGTGAACGTGGTTCTAATACACCATTATCTGCAGTGCCACATGTAGTAATAGCAAAATTCACAACTTGATTTATCAAACTACTATCACTCCGACTATCTGATTTATTCCATGTGATAGTATTATTCTTCAAACTGGCCAAAGTGCCAAATTTTTTCAAACGACAATTCCATGGATACACTTCATCGCCAGATGATGGTGTGCATAAATCCTTCAAATAACTTTCAACAGCAGCACCACAACCTTCGGCAATACGGACATCATCAACTGTATCAACAAAATTCATAAGAGATGTCAAACCGCACTTCTTACCATTTTTTGCACTTACACGATTTGTTTTAATGTCTATTTGACAGCCGTCTGTGTCACCATATAACGCTGCACACGCCAAAACTTTGTCAGAACACATATCACGCGATGCACGTGCCGCCAACGCACCAGATACCTGAGCCGTTGTGTCATCAAAACTCTTTAACGCACCACTTTGTGTGTCATAACATTCCTTCATTGTATTAACGCAAGACATTTTGACTTCTTCAATCTTTTCATCTTGGGCCTGCGAAATTTTAATCAAAGCATTACGTTTGAATTCTGCCCACACGATATCTGCCATATCACGACATGTATCCAATGCAGATTTTGCATAAACCCGTTTTGAATCCAAAAATTGATTAAATTCAACGTTGCTTGATAATACATCCGCAGAACCATCTAATTGAATAATCTCATTCAAACCAAATAAACGCGCAGAATAAATAGGTTCGCCAGTCGAAGAGTTAATATATACACCACTATAATCCAAACATTTTACATAATCAGGACCACAAGCCGTTTGCGCCGTGATTGCTTCTTCAACTTTATCCATACATTCATTCACGTCAGCCGAATTATGTGAACGATATTCATCCAATCTGGCCTCGCGCAGATATTTTTCAGCCGTACGCACAGTAGTTTTTACTTGTTCTGTTTTTTGATCTAATTTCTTTTGGTACGCATTACAATCCTGAGTAATCAAAATATTATATGCGCTTTTTGCCATATTACGAACCGCACCAGCCTCGCACGTGGAACCAACCAGTTGCATACATTGATTATGTGCCTGATTGTATAATTCAATACCCTCTAATGAAGATAAATCAACTTCACTATTGGAACCGAATAATGATTCAGAACTGTTACTGGCCCAAATGTCACCCAAATCAGCCGAGAAATCAACCGATATACCTGTCAGCGATGTCATCGCATTTGTATCAGATGCTTTTTTACGACCAGATAACAAATCGCCAATATCGTTCAATAATGCCGCCGATGCAGAAGTATCTTTTTTAATTGCCTGTTCGCCTGCGGTTGCGGAATACATTGCACTAACTTCATCAGCAGACAAGCCAACAGCATTCAAATTATTATCTTCGAATCGTGCCAACATAGTCGTTGCAGCATCCAATGCTTCCTCTTTATCACGCAAGGTGCGGAAAGTATTACTGCAAAAACAACGGCGAAATGTTTCATTTGCCCCAGCACAAAATTGATCCATACAGGTATTATATGCAGTTCTGCAATTATTATATCCATCACCAAGTTTGGACATATCAGAAAATACAGCGGTCGCACGTGCACGTGATGCACCAGCAGGCACCGCAGCAGAACGCGCCACAGTCGGCACCGCTGTTCGTGCAACAGATGTTTGTGGCACAGCACTGCGTGTCAATCCCAACGCACGACGAATAATAATATCACCCGCGTCACTGATAATACGGGCAGCGCGACTGAGTCCTGAATTTGATACACGATTCGGTGTGGTTGCAGTACGCACAGACACATTACGCGTAGCATTTGCACGTGCGGCACCGCCACCGCGTTGCATAATAACTGGCTGTTTTGCGCGCGGTTGTGTTGATGCAGGTGTTCCCACCGCACGCGCACGATCAATATTAACCGCAGAACGCGCAACGCCGTCAGCGCCAGCATCCGCAACAACCAATGTTGCAACAAATAAACCACAGAAAATACGTATCAAATTTCTATTCACTTCATTCTCTCTTGGGTTCATTATACCATTTTTCAGGTATGCAAATCAACAGTATTATTCAATACAACAATTGACCGCTTTCTTTACCCATTGTCCCAGACGTTTAACTGTTGAAGTATCGCCTTTTTTTGCAGGTTCTGCTTTAACTGATTTCTTTGGCGCATCCATTTTGCATGCTTGCACAGCACCATCATAAAATGCAGGTACAGATTCTTTAACACCTTCCAAATCAATCAAGTGCATATTCAATCCCCAGAACAAAGAATACAAATCGTATGCCTTTTCGAACATATCCATTGCATCTTTCTTTTTACCAGCACCCAATGCCTTGGTTCCAACTTCCATTAAACGCATAGATGCCGCTAACAAATGTTTGGAAATACACCATACTTCACCACCTTCGACAGATGATTTATCGACAATGCGTTCCATCAATTCTTTGCGCATACTACGAACCGTGTTCAGCAAATCGTAAAAGCCAGGCTTTTTTGTTTTTGCACCACTGAAAAAGAAATGCTCTTCTAATGAAATCAAATTCATCAAAGCAATAGACAAATCCTGGTCAGACGACAAATCCAAAGGATTAGCCTTTTTGGCAGCATCAACTTTTTCAATCATTTCTTCCATAGTTAATTTTTTCATAGTCTTCTTCATATTTTTCTCCTAAAAAATTTTTAACATAAAACGATTCCGATTGCAGGCAACCACTTTATAATCGCCCAGAAAATTAATGTAACAATCAATAATCCGCCAAATGGCATAACAACCTTTTGGAAAGGGTATTGTGCATGACCACCGTTGTTGGCCTTGATACGTTGATACCATTTTTGCATCAACCAGAACACCACAGTTCCTGTAATTGCGCCTAGTAAAAACTGGTCAATTCCCCACATACATTTATCATTAAACACAACAAACGGATGATCCATTGGTACGAAATAAACACTAGCCAACAAGGCATAATACACAGCAAAGTTCAAAACATACCAAAACATATGCTTAACACCACGGGCATGCATCCAATTTGCAGTCCATGCCGAAAGCGACAATATCAAACCACCAGCCCAAATACCGGTTATAACATCTTCGACACCTAACAGACGCGCACCTTCCAATCCGGCCCCAACCGCAACAGTACATACTGGACACACCGCCATAGCATCAGACAATATTGCAACACACGCAATTACAGAAAATATAACCGAGATAATAAATTTTTTCATTTTTTTTCCTTTCTTTCATAGGTTACATTAAATTTGATATGCGGGTCAATATGATTTTTGCACCCCACGCATATGTGCAGAACGTGCACGTGGATTGTTTTCTAATTCTGTATCATTTGGTACCACAGCACGAATTAATTTAAACGGCACGGATGCGGCAACAGGTATGTGTGGATTACCTGCAACCGTTGTCCAATCACGGAAAATATTTTTAACAATTCTATCTTCGATTGAATGAAATGTTACCACCAAACATTTGCCATTTTGTTTTAACAAATTTGGCACAGCCACCAATGCTCGTTTTACTTCGCCCATTTCATCGTTAACTGCAATACGTAATGCTTGGAACACTGGTGCAATGTCACGCGGATTATAAATTAAATCGCGTAATTCAAATGTTGTTTTAGGATTCGCTTGAATTATTGCACGTGCCAACACAGTTGCCTTGGACACATCGCCATATTCACGTAATATTTGCGCCAATTCTGTTTCTGTTGAACCCGCAATTAAATCAGCCGCAGACATACCGGTTTCCGACATACGCATATCCAATGGTGCATCACTGCGGAAAGAAAAACCGCGTTCAGGGATATCTATTTGCATAGACGATATCCCCAAATCAAAAACGATTGCATCAAATTTATCATCTAATTCGGACATTTTAGAAAAAGGTTGCGGAATAAAATTAAAACGATTACCAAATTCTTTTTTTATATCATCAACATCAACCAAGACATTTGGGTCACGATCAAAAGCCACAACAGATGCGCCAGCATCTAAAAACGCACGCGTATACCCCCCAGCCCCAAATGTTGCGTCCAACACATGACAATTGGATAAATCACCCAATTCATTCATAACAGCATCTAAAAGAACAGGTATATGTTTCATTATTCGATTTGCACCTTTATTCCCAAAGCAGTTAAATCTGCGGCTGTATTTTCACCCAATTCGACACCACCTGGCAATGCCATAGTTGCGACTTTGTCGGCGCCATGCAAATGCAATATAACCTGCGTTGCGCCATGTGGTAATGCAGATAAAGTCTTTTTCAAATCTGGCAATACAGAACCGTTCCAAACATCCAACACCAGCTTTTTAGCAATTTTTGCAACCCATGTAGATAATGGAACAATTGAATCTACAAATACCGAAACTCTGTCATCACGACAAGAAGATTTTCCTGAAATTAAAACCAAAGATTCTTTTGATAAAATATTCGCAAATTCAGCTGAAGCATCACCAAACGCGACAGCATCAATATTACCATAACTATCTGATGCAGATATAGTTATCATTTCTTTGCCTGTTTTTGTCCGTCTGCGCGAAAAAGATGCAACATTGGCAGCAATTCGTACAGGTTTGCGATCACCAACATTTCCCAACGAAGTGCTGGTTATCAATTTTTCACGGGCAATCAAATTCTTGTACTGATCCAATGGATGTGCCGAAATATAAAAACCCAGTGCAGACAATTCATTTTCTAATCTTTGCGCAAATGTCCATGCTTCGGTCTTGGGCAAATTAGAATGCAATCTGTCTTCCATAACATCATCTTGGGTTGTGTTAGCAAACAAAGACAACATATTTCCATTATCTTTATTTTTAGATGCATAAGATAAAATCATATCTGCATTCATAAATATTGCCGCACGGTTCTTTTCCAAAGAATCCAAAACACCAACCTTGGCAAAAGCTTCCAAAATACGTTTATTCATAATTGGTGCACAACGTTTCGCAAAATCGGTCAAATTCTTAAATTTACCGTTTGCACGCCGTTCAGCGATAATCGCATCGGTTGCAGATGTTCCAACACCTTTGATTGCTGCCAATGCATAAATAATTTTACCATCACGCACAGTGAATAAAGATTCACTTTCGTTTATGTCTGGTGCAACAATTTGAATTCCAAAATTAGATTTTGCATCATCTACAAATAATGCTAATTGGTCAGTGTCATTCAAATTACTGGACATAGATGCAGCTAAAAATTCCGGTGTATAATGTGCTTTCAAATATGCGCATTGGTTTGCAACAATAGAATAGGCGATAGCGTGTGATTTATTAAAAGCATACTTTGCAAATTCCTTGAATTTTTCCCACAAATCTTTTGCTGTTTCTCTATCCAAAGTTCCTTGTTCTTCACATCCGTCCAAAAACTTTACTTCCATTTTGGCCAGCAATTCAGCTTTCTTTTTACCCATTGCTTTACGCACAGTATCAGATTCACCACGTGTAAAGTTGGCCAAGGCACGCGTTAATAACATAACCTGTTCTTGATAAACAATAATACCATATGATTCTTTCAATATAGGTTCAGCCTTGGGATGAACATATTCAATCTTTTCTTCGCCATGCATACGCGCAATAAATTGTGGAATAAACGCAATAGGTCCAGGTCTGTTTAATGCATTTAATGCAGAGATTTCCAAGAAACTGGTCGGTTGCATTTTACGCAAAGTTTGTTTAACAAACGGCGCATCGAATTGGAATATACCTTCGGTAAGTCCTCGCTGCCATAATTTCATTGTAACATCATCATCTGTTGGGATTTTATCTAAATCTACATTTATACCACGCGTTTGTTGAACCAATTTCACAGCATGTTTTAACACAACCAAGGTTTCCAAACCAAGAAAGTCAAACTTAATAAGTCCAGTTGCCTCCAAATAATGTCCATCATATTGACTGGATGGCAATGGGTTTGATGGATCACGATATACTGGCGCAATTTGTGTAGTAGGGCGGTCACCAATAACCACACCGCACGCATGTTGACCCAAGTTTCGAATTGAACCCTCTAATTCTTCAGCAATTTTAACAACCTTGTCCATATCGGCATCGTTTGCTAAAATATCCTGCATCTCAGGTGAAGATTCTACGGCTTCTTTTAATTTTTTTGCATCAGCTGGAATCAGTTTAGACAACCTGTCAGATTTAGAGTAAGGAATACCATATACACGTCCAATATCACGAATAGCACCGCGAGCCTGCAAACTGCCAAATGTTATAATACGACATACAGAATCATGACCATATTTATCGCATATATATGCCAACACGCGTTCAATACCGGTTGGTTCAAAATCGACATCGAAATCGGGCATAGAAATACGATCTGGATTCAAAAATCTTTCGAACAACAAACCATACTTTAACGGATCAACATGCGTAATCCCCAGGGCCCACGCAACGATAGAACCAGCCCCCGAACCACGTCCAGGCCCAGTTAAAATATCATTGTCACGACACCATTGAATATAATCAGCAACGATAAGGAAATATCCTGGGAATCCCATACCAATAATAACATTTAATTCAAATTCTGCTTGGTCATAATATGGTTTAGTATCAGTAATACCTTGTTCTGCAATACGAGCCGCCAATCCGTTCATAGTATTGTCGCGCAACATTTGACATTCTGTTTCAAAATCATCACCAAACTTTGGCAACAACGGTTTTTCATTAACATTAACCATAAAACCACAGCGGTTAGCAATTATTTCTGTGTTTTCAATAGCCTCGGGCAAATCCGAAAATAATTCACGCATTTCTTCGGTTGATTTGAAATATTGTTCCGAAGATTTACGCGGACGATTTGGATCAATAACCTTGGTTTGTCCTAAAACGCAACTCAAAGCATCTGCAGCCTCATAATTTTCAGGTGCAGCAAAACACACATCATTTGTTGCAACAATTGGAATATTAAAACTTTCTGCAATGCGCAAAAATTCTGGTTCTGTTTTTATTTCATCTTCCAATCCATGACGTTGAATTTCAATATAAAACCTGTCCCCAAACATAGTCTGCAAACGTTTTGCATATGTTTCAGCGGTGCTTGTTTGATTTTGTAAAATCGCCATACCAATTGGCCCCAGATGTGCACCTGACAAACAAATCAAATTATTTGATAACGGTTCCAATTCATCAAAAGTAATATATGGCCCCAGATGATGGTTTTCTTGACGCATGTACATAATACGCGTCAATTCGCACAAGTTCAAATACCCATCGTGATTCTGTGCCAATAAAACAATTTTGGACAAAGACCCTGCGCGCAAAACCTTGGGGTCTGCATTATGTTGATTTAATGATATTTCAATTCCAATAATAGGTTGCAATTTATTTGCTGGCATAACATCAGACAACTCTGCACATCCAGACATCATATTTGTATCTGTCAAAGCACATGCAGTCATATTGTTAGCAATACATAATTCTGGGATACCAACCAAGATTCCTGCTTTTTTATTAGCACCAACCGATATGGTGCTGGCACCAACTGACAAACGACTATGCAGATGAAGATGAATAAATTGTCCTTCCATAAGACGAAACCTAGCAAATATTTACCCGTAAGGCAATCAGATTATTTATAAAAATTATTTCTTATCACCCCGAATAAAACGATGTTTACAATGTTCCCAATATTTCATAAAAATATCCATATCAGTATGCGGATTTTGTGCGATTGACACAGAATCCCAGTCAATAACACCAACAATATTCAAATCGTCATCAAACAAAAAGTTTTTTTCATTTAAATCAAAATGAGCCAACACAGGTTGCGTAAGTTTTCCTTTTTTTTCACGTGTACGTTCCGGTTGAACACCTGTTTTAAAATCTTGAATATTTGGAACAGATTCCAATTTAATACTTTGTAATTCCGAAATAATTTTAGACACTTGCTTTAATATTTTATCTTCATTTTTGAATACAGTTTCTTTATCAAAATCATATATACTATGTCCATATATTCTGGGTGATACATACATAGGAATATGTTTATGAACAACGATATCAGAAATTTCTACACTGATATGCGGTCTAATAAAATCCAATAAAATTTTCAAATTATTTAATTTTTGAACATCGGCATTACGAAATACTTTTACATAATATTTATCATCAACCACACAAGACATACGATTCAAAGTTATTTGTCTTACAAAACGAACATGTTTTGGTCTTATGCCGTATGTACGGCGAACCAAAGCGACAACCCACGGGCGAAATAAAATAACATTAACCCAACCACGCACACGGCTACGGCGTTTATTATTTGGAACGAAACAAGCAATCAAATTGCCAATAAAAAAAGGTATTTTATACATATCACCACCACCAAACAAACCACGATTTAGTATAGTAATTTTTTATATTTATATCAAGACAATATTCCTAAATAACAGATAAAAACAAACCCCAAATTTTACATTGGGGTTTATATTTTACTTTAACTTGCCACAGCAATTTTTATATTTTAATCCAGATCCACAAGGACAGGGCGCATTACGGTGAATATTTGCCTCGCCATTTAATGCAGCATCATGTGCAGCACGTTCTTGATCGGTCTTATTAACATCTTCACGGGTTAATTCCATGCGACAAACATAAGACACAGACATAATCTTGAAGTTATTGATAGTGTTTCTGAATAATTCCAAAGCCTCGCGCTTGTATTCATACAAAGGATTACGTTGGGCATATCCACGCAAACCAATTGCCATTTGCAGATATTCCATTTGTTGCAAATGACGTTTCCATACAGAATCCAAAGCACCCAACATCATTTGACGTGTTGCCATCTGCATCAATTCAGGACCGTATTTTTCAGCCTGTTGAGTATAACGGCGTATTGCCAAATTATACAGTGCATCGTATGCTTTACGTTCTGTAATTTCTTCGTCTGTTTTCCAATTTTCTATATCTGTAATATCCAAAGCAAATGTACGCAACATTGCATCGTGCATACCTGTAGTATTCCAATCATGTGGATGAGATTTTTCAGGAATATTATTTTCGCAAATCATTTCAACCACATCTCCAATCATTTCTTTGGCCAAACCAGATAAATCTTTGGATGTCATCAAATCATCGCGTTGTTTATAAACGACAGTTCTTTGTTCGTTCATAACATCATCATATTTCAGTAATTCTTTACGAGCTTCGAAATAACGGGCTTCTACGCGCTTTTGTGCTTTCTCCAAAGCTTTTGTAATCCAAGGATGTGTAATTGCTTCACCTGTTTTTAATCCCAATGTTGTCAACATAGTATCCAAACGAGCAGCACCAAAAATACGCATTAAATCATCGTCCAAAGCCAAGAAGAATTTAGAATCCCCTGGGTCACCTTGACGACCAGAACGTCCACGCAACTGGTTATCAATACGGCGAGATTCGTGACGTTCTGTACCAATCACATACAAACCGCCAGCATCCAAAACCAATTTTTTATTAGCTTCGATTGTTTTATAAATCTCTTTCTTTTTATCCTCGAAATCAGGTGCATCTGCATCCAAAGCCGCAATCAATTCTTCGGCATTACCGCCTAATTTAATATCGGTTCCACGACCAGCCATATTTGTAGCAATCGTGACAGCACCTGGCGCACCGGCTTGGGCAACAATCTTGGCCTCGGATTCGTGATGTTTTGCATTCAACACAGCAGGATTTAATCCCAACTTTTCACGAACCAACGCCGCCAATTCTTCAGACTTTTCAATAGACACCGTACCAACCAACACAGGTTGTTTTCTGTCAACGCAATCTTTAATTTGTTTCAAGATAGCATCATATTTTTCGGCTTTATTACGATAAATTTCGTCATGGTGATCAATACGTGCCACTGGACGATTTGTTGGAATTGACACCACACGTAATTTATAGATTTCTTCGAATTCTGCAGCCTCGGTCATGGCTGTACCTGTCATACCTGCCAATGTTTCATACAAACGGAACAAGTTCTGATAAGAAATACTGGACACAGTTTGATTTTCAGGTTGTACAGTCACATGTTCTTTGGCCTCAATCGCCTGATGCAGACCACGACCAAAACGACGACCTGTCATAACACGACCTGTAAATTCATCAACGATTAAAACTTCGCCATTACGAACAACATAATTCACATTTTTTTGATACAAATGATGTGCCAACAAAGACTGTTGAATATGCATAACCAATGCCGCATTTTCAGATGCATACAAATTATCCCCATCCAACAATCCTGCTTCTTTCAATAGACGGGTTGCCGTATCCACACCAGATTCAGTCAATGTAACATGTCTGTCTTTTTCATCTTTCTTAAAATCATCTGGTCCGAATTTTGCCACAACGGCATCAACACTGTTGTACAATTCACTGACATCTTCGGATGGTCCAGATATAATCAATGGGGTACGCGCTTCATCAATCAAAATACTATCGACTTCGTCGACGATACCATAGAACAGGGGACGCAAAACCTGTTGTTCCTTAAAGAACTTCATATTATCACGCAAATAATCAAATCCCAATTCAGAATTCGTAACATATGTAATATCACAATTATATGCAGCACGACGTTCTTCATCAGACATATCATGTTGAATAATACCAACAGTCAATCCTAAAAACTTGTAAACTTGTCCCATCCATTGGGCATCACGCGAAGCCAAATAATCGTTCACAGTAATAAGGTGCGCGCCTTTGCCATACAAAGCTTTCAAATACAGAGCCAATGTTGCAACCAGTGTTTTACCTTCACCAGTTTTCATTTCTGATATTTGACCATTGGCCAACACCATACCACCAATCAACTGAACATCAAAGTGACGCATCCCCAAAGAACGAATAGCAGCCTCACGCACAACGGCGAACGCATCCGGCAAAACAGCCTTTTCTTTTTCACCATCAGCCAAGCGCTTTTTCAAGATTTCTGTTTGACCGCGTAATTCTTCATCACTCATTGCGTGGTATTTTGGTTCCAAGTCATTTATCAACGATACCGTTTTATCATAAGACTTTACAATTCTGTCATTTGCAGAACCCAATAATAACTTAATAATATTCATACCTTTTCCTCGTTTTTTATCCCTGTATTTATAGCAATTTTATATTTTGCGGTCAAGCCACTTTATGATATAATCTATATATAAAAATAAACAAGTGGTACTTGGATATTTTTTTGTTAAGGGTGGGGGAAAATTATGTCTGAACAAGTTGTAAAAAATCTCAAAACGACCGATATAACCAGCGAGATTTACACAATTGCGCCAACTCAGATGGAATATATCGCGACAACCATAGGTAATACAGTGGCAGACAGCATGAATATGCGTGCGTTTGCGCCTAAAATTCGTGGTATTGCGATGCAGGCATTACAGGCTGCATTAAAATCTGCGCGCCATATGGGTGAATCAACACCAAAATAACTTCTTGATTTTTCGTGAATTTATAATAGACTGGTATCTAAATCCAGATGGATGAAGCATAGCCGTCTTAACCGACGGAGGAAAGTCCGGACTGCATTGGGACACATAGTGGCTAACGGCCACGCGGGGCGACCCGACGATCAGAGCAGCAGAGACGAGCCGATTTAGTTCGGTGTGAAACGAGGCAATCTCTATGTGCAGCAACCTCAAAAAGGTTCTTAAGCCCAGTCCCAGGGCGCTTAAAAGAACGGGTAGGGGGCTTGACACTTTGCGGTAACGCACTGTGCAGATTAATTATGCTTGCTACCACTGTATGTCCTGGCCGGCGCCGTACCCACCAGAAAACATATTGTGGCAGAACAGAATCCGGCTTATATATTCATACTGGACAACGGCATATAAAACCGATAAACGCCCTAAAATATTTAGGGCGTTCCTTCGTTTGGTTGAAACTCTTTGTTATTTATTACATTGCTGTATCATCACAGATGTAATATGTCTTGGTACCTTTCTTCACTTTGAATGACTTGCTGGCACCGCTGGACATCTTGACAACCGTTCCGGTATCTTCGACCATATTGGCATACAAGTCTGCTTCACCGTCATGGTTATAATCGAACTTCATAGAATGTTCTGTCTTTTTGTCAGAGCGCAAGCGCAATGTATTGT
>CACYHY010000018.1 GCA_902774305.1 uncultured Pseudomonadota bacterium | reverse complement strand
AAAGATATTCCAACTGATGAATTACCAGCACGTCGTGCCGATAAATTCATTTCTATGACACGCGATGTAGAAATTTATCAACCAGAACCAGTGGCTGAATAACAAAGAGAAGACATATGGCAATAAGATTCAAGGAAAAGTTATCAAAAGAAATGCGTGAAAGAGTGCTACACAATATGTTTGTACAAAATTACAAACGTATGTGGCCATATATGAAACCATTCTGGGTTCGCGCATTATTATCAATTTTGGTAGCAATACCTATTGGTTCTTTGGACGCTGTCATTGCTATGTCATTAAAGCCGTACATGGATGTTGTTATGATTGATAAAAACTTGCAAACGGCTTGGTATATTCCATTGATGATTATCGGATTCACTGTTGTTCAGGGGATTTTAAAATATATTGCAGAATATCTAAATACTTGGGTTGGTGCAAAAACGACCAATCTTTTGAAACTAGAGCTGTATAATAAAATGCTCAGTTTTGAAACAGAATTTTTCAACAAAAAAAATTCTGGCGATGTAATTTTTATGTTTAATAACAATGCAGATCTGGCATGTTCTGGTCTGTTGAATAATTTAAAATCATTTGTTCAAAAGTTTTTTACAGCTTTATCTTTGATTGCTGTGTTATTTTATAATTCATGGCAACTAGCATTAGTTTGTGTTGCAATTATGTTGTTCGCAATGCTACCTATGACACTGGTTCGTAAAAAGGTTAACGAAATTATGCACAAATCAATCAAGGCCGATGCGGCATTGATTACTGCATATAATGAAACTTATAACGGAAATAAAACAATTATTTCTTATAACTTAACAGATTCTCAACGTGATAAATTTGAATCTGTATTACATGGTGTATTTAAATTCCGCATGAAGATGTTACAACGCACTCGTTGGTTAACCCCTGTAATGCATATAATTTTATCAATCGGTATTGGATTAGCAATTTGGTTCGGTTCATACTTGATTTTGAATGGTTCTATTACCGCAGGTAGTTTTGTATCATTCTTAACAGCTTTGATTATGTTATATACCCCAATTAAATCAATTGGTGGAACATATAATTCTGTTTTAATGTCATTTTTAGCAATCGAACGTGTGTTTGATATTCTGGATTCGGTTCCTGCAATCACAGACAAAAAAGGTGCTGTTGAAATGGATGCAAATGTTCGCGAAATAGAATATAAAAACGTGTCATTTGAATATAATCAAGGGGTCCCAGTATTAAAGAATGTTAACATCAAAGCCAAACACGGTGAAACCATCGCATTGGTTGGTAATTCTGGGGGCGGAAAATCAACAGTTGTAAATCTATTACCACGTTTTTATGACGTAACATCTGGTGCAATATTAATTAACGGCATAGATATACGTGATATGACATTAAAATCTTTACGTGCGAACATCGGCGTTGTTTTCCAAGATAACTTTTTATTCAGTGGAACAATCCGCGAAAACATTATGCTGGGTAACGAAAATGCAACACCCGAAGAGTTAGACACGGCTGTTAAAATGGCCTGCTTAGAAGATGTTATAAAAACTATTCCAGGTGGATTGGATGCTCAAATTGGTGAACGTGGCGTATTATTATCAGGTGGTCAAAAACAACGTGTAGCAATTGCACGCGCATTTTTGAAAAACGCCCCTATTTTGGTATTGGACGAAGCCACATCTGCATTGGATAACAAGGCCGAAGCTGTTGTACAAAAAGCGATTGAGAATTTGATGCGTGATAAAACCGTGTTTGTTATCGCACACAGACTTTCAACGATTCGCAACGCTGACAAAATTTTGGTTATAAACCAAGGCGAAGTTGTGGAATCTGGCACCCATGAAGAATTATTGAAGAATGAGTGCGGCGCATACAAAGTACTGTATGATATGCAATTCAAAACAAACAAAAAAGACAACTAAATTTAGGCTTGTGTTTATAAAAAAAATCTGTATAATATTCCCCGCATGGAGCGTTGGCAGAGTGGTAATGCAGCGGATTGCTAATCCGTGACCGTGTTATAGCGGTCCATAGGTTCGAGTCCTATACGCTCCGCCAGATTTAAACCGCCAATTTGGCGGTTTTTTATTTTACAAAAAAACTTTCACAATAAATGTTGACATTTTTTATTTTTGTGTTATATATAACACGTACCCAAAACCAAAAGGAAATCACACATGGCCGACAAAAAAAATTACGAAGCAAATTACGTTATTGAAAACGCAGTATTTTTATATGATACAATTAATTTGGACAATTGTGCCAAATTAATGGGCGATATCGCCAGTATGGTTGCAAAAATAAGACCTAATACCAACAAAACAAATTCCGCAACCAATATCAGTCCGTACGACATTCATAAACCATCACAAGTAATTGATGTGTTTATAAATTCTCCTGGGGGCACATGTTCATTAATGGACAGCATTATGACATTTTTTAATATTGCACGCAGCAAGGGCGCAATTATTCGAACAACAGTAACTGGTCGCGCTTCCAGTTGCGCCAGTCAAATTGCAATCCAAGGCACCCCTGGGTTCAGAATTATGTATCAAACAGCATCACATTTGGTACACTATGGTAATTCATCAATGAATGTATCTGCGAATGGCGAAGCCGAACGCGCATACAAAAATGAAAAACAATTGCGTCAACACCAGATAAACACATATAAAAAATTTACAAATTTAACTGCCAAGGAAATCGATGAATGTATGAAAACAGAACATCACGTATTTTCCGCAGAAGAATGTTTAAAGAAAAATATGTGTGATTGGATTTTGACAGACACCGGAATATTTATATCCCGTGAAAATCAAAGATAAAAAAAGCCCGTGGAAATCCACGGGTATTTTTTTATTTATTTTTTGCCGCAGCAATAAATGCATTAAACATCGGATGCCCGTCAAAAGGATTACTCTGGAATTCTGGATGGAATTGCCCAGCAATAAAGAATTTGTGCGATGGAATTTCAACCATTTCTGGCAGTTTTCCATCTGGCGATAATCCAGACACAATCATCCCATGCTTTTCCATTCCATCTTTATATTTTATATCAACTTCGTATCTATGACGATGCCGTTCAGATATTTGCGATGCGCCATAAATTTTTTCGGCCAATGTACCTGGCTTTATATTGCAAGGATACGCACCCAATCGTAAAGTCCCCCCCATATCAGCCTTGTCGCAATCAGACATAATTCCAACAACTGGTGTGCAATTTTTTGAAAACTCTGTTGAGTCTGCATTCTTTATTCCAACAACATTTCGCATAAAATCAATTACTGCAACCTGCATTCCTAAACAGATTCCCATATATGGAATATTGTGCGTGCGGGCATACCCTGCCGCAGCAATTTTTCCTTCGACACCACGCGTACCAAATCCGCCTGGGACTAAAATTCCATCAACATCCGCGCAGTCATCCGCAGAAAATGTTTCTGCATTTATCTTTTTAATTTTGACATGAACATTGTTTTGAATACCTGCATGGAACAAAGCCTCGTTTAATGATTTATACGCATCTGGCACATCAAAATATTTTCCAACAACACCAATAGTGCAAGTCGGCAAATCAGCATCCAGATATTTTTCTATTCTTTGTAACTTTGACATATCGCCAGCAATCGCAGGCAAACCAAAATGTCCCGCCATAATATCAAACACTTTTTGAGATTCATAAACCAATGGGATTTTATAAATATTATCCACATTCATACTGGTTATAACATTGGTTGCAGGCAAATTACAGAACATACCAATCTTGGCACGTTCATCATCTGTCAGCATACGCGGCGAACGAACAAACAACATATCAGCCTGAATGCCACTTTCCAACAATCTGCGCACAGACATCTGGGTTGGCTTTGTTTTCAGTTCACCACTTTGTTCCAAATAAGGCGCCAAAGTTAAATGCATAAACATAACATTTTTACGCCCTATATCATTTGCAAATTGACGAATTGATTCTAAAAAGATTGTTCCTTCGATATCGCCAACCGTTCCACCAATTTCACAAATCACAAAATCAGTATCTGTTGGTCGCCCAATATATTCTTTAATTTTATTTGTGACATGGGGAATCATTTGCACAGTCGCCCCCAAATAATCGCCATGACGTTCTGCATTCAAAACATCCCAATAAATACGTCCACCTGATACAGAATCATTTCTGGATAGTTTTACACCCAAAAATCTTTCATAATATCCTAAATCCAAATCTGTTTCGAACCCATCATTGGTCACATAAACCTCGCCATGTTGAAAAGGCGACATAGTACCAGGATCAACATTCAAATATGGGTCAAATTTGCGGACATGCACACTGTATCCACGTGATTGAAGAAGGGCGCCCAACGATGCCGCTGAAACGCCCTTGCCTAAACTTGAAACAACCCCACCTGTAACAAAGATATATCTAGACATAAGTTTTTCTCCTTATGTATAAATATAGTAATGAAATACGAATTGTAATGCAACAAAAAATAAACCGCCTAAAACGGCGGATTTATTTTTTTACTTTTTATCTTTATTTTTGCTTTCTGCATCAGCCTTGGCTTTTTCTTTTTCTGCATTTTCAGCATCCACCACCGCACGCCGTTCATCCACCGTCATTTG
The DNA here is from genome assembly GCA_902774305.1 of uncultured Pseudomonadota bacterium. Taxonomy (GTDB): domain Bacteria; phylum Pseudomonadota; class Alphaproteobacteria; order Rs-D84; family Rs-D84; genus Enterousia. The sequence goes on along the minus strand of CACYHY010000018.1, from coordinate 10,655 downwards.
CATTTTAGTCATTGCGATTACCATACTGATACCGCGTTGCAACTGATAGTCGCGTGCATCTTTTTCTTCCTCGGTCAAATCTTTTTCATCTATATCCTCATCGTCGTCGTCATCTTTTGATGATTTACTATCTGATGATTTCTTTTTAGTTTTTTTGGCATCCTCATTTTTCAAAGAATTTTTGAAAGACGCCTCGGAATAATCGCTATCACGTTTTTCCAAAACCTTTACCTTTGATTGCAAGACCTGAACGTCCGGTGTTATTCCTTCGTTTTGAATAGAACGACCACTGGGGGTATAATAACGCGCAATTGTGATATGTATCGCCGTACCATCACCAAGCGGTTTTTGTTGTTGCACACTACCCTTTCCAAAACTCTGGCTACCCATAACCAGTGCGCGACCATTATCCTGCAAAGCACCAGCCACAATTTCAGATGCCGAAGCCGAACCATGATTTATCAACACAACAATTGGCTTACCTTTTGTCAAATCGCCCTTGGTCGCAAAATTGCGTTCAATATCAGTCTTTTCTTTACCACGCGTAGATACGATTTCACCTTCATCCAAAAATGCGTCAGACACAGCAACCGCCGCCGTCAAATATCCACCAGGATTATTACGCACATCCAGCACATAACCAACAACGCCAGATTTTTCCAGTTTGTTAATAGCATCAGTCAATTCTTTCACAGTTGTTGCGCCAAAATCAGAAATACGAATATAACCAACCTTTGGCGAATCTTCGTCAGAATCTGCCAATTGTAACTCACGGAATTTAACAGATTTGACCTTTATAATATCGCGCTTTAACGTCAGTGTCTTTGTTTCGTGATTTTCATCAACAATCGTCAATGTGACTTTGGTTCCTGGGCGCCCCTTCATTTTTTTAACAGCCTGATTCAAAGTCATATCGAAAACTTGTTCATCATCAATACGTGTAATATAATCCCCTGCTTTTATCCCAGCCTTGTCAGCAGGTGTATCATCAATTGGCGAAATAACACGAATCGCACCCCTGTCTGACGTTATCTGAATTCCCAAGCCACCAAATTCACCCTGGGTCTTGTCATTAAAGTCCTTGAAATCATCAGAATTCAAATAAGAAGAATGAGGATCCAATTCCGCCAACATCCCGTTCATCGCGGCCTCTAGCATTTTCTTTTCATCAGCCTCTTCGACAAAATTATCGCGCGCTGTTTCAAAAACCAACGCCAATTTCTGCAATTCAGAATATATTTGCTCGTCCGTAAGATGAACAACAGGTTCTTCTTTTTTAGATTTAGAACCAGCAAAACAATTCACCGACACAGTCAATAAAGCCGCAAAAACTAGGATTTTTTTTAACATGAACCACCCTTTCTCTTCCTCTTTTATATCACTCTACACCTTACCACAAAAAAAATATTTTCTGCAACACGAAAATGCAAGATTTTTGATAACAAAACACATATATTGACAAAACGCATATTTTGTATTACTATAACATATATAAAGGCACACAATGAAACGCAAAGACCCGAAACAACATATTCGTAATGTAAATGAAATGATTATTAAACCAATCATTCAGGATGACGATTTTTTGCGTTTGAATGTGTTGAATTATGCACGCAGCGAATTCAGAAACGAAGCAACCAGATTAAAACCTGCAAATTCTGATCCAATCGATTTTACAAATATATATAACATGTCTGTGGCATGGGATTATGTGTTAAAACACCTGCACACAACAATAGATTTAAAAGAAGTAGCGCAAATAAATCATATTATATCCATGAACAACAACGAAGATATTACAGGTGGTGCATTTCGTTATGCCATGGCATATGTTCTAGGACAACCTGCACCAAATCCGGTAAAGGTTCGCGATTTATTAGAATCTGCTGTATATAAAATGAATAAAGATAAAAATCAAATTCTGACCAAGGCATTTGATATACACTATGACATCATTACAATTCAACCATTTTCTGATTTTAATAAACGCACAGCTCGTATAATTATGAATTGGTATTTATTGCAAAATGATTATACACCTGTCCTGTTCAATCACAAAGGCGACAACACCCAATATGTTCAGGCTTTGCGCAACCGTTTAAATGGCAATGTTAAAAGTTATACAGCATATATGTGTGACAGAACAATAAAGACTCAACACGCAATATTAAGAATGCTAAATAGTCGCATACATTAATTTTCTTCCTTGAACAATCGCGCCGGATCAACAGCCTTGTTACCACGGCGAACTTCCATATACATCTCTTGTTTATCAGAACTCATACGACCGATTGGTTCACCTGCCAAAACTTCCTGTTCTGGGACAACATCCAAACGTCCCATATTCGTAATTACTGTATTATAACCATTTTTATGCGACATAATTACAACACGACCAAAACCGCGGAAAGTATCAGCAAACTTTACAACACCATCAGCCGGCGCCGTAACCAAAACATCACCACGCGTGCGAATACGCCAACCATCAGATGTCAACCCCAGTGCTGTTTTTTCGCCGAATCGAACAATAATTCGACCACGAACAGGCAAATTCAATTTACGTCTTGAAAAACGCGCATCAGCTGACATCTCGGAACTGCCCACACCCGCAGACAATTCAGAAATATTCTTTGCACGTTCAGACAATGCGCGCAACTTTTTTTGTAATGCCAGATGTTCATTTTTCAGTTTTTCGTTTTGGGCGCTACGCGTTTTTAACAATTTATCCAGTTCATTTCTTTCTTTTCTATATTTCTTGGCACTGCGATCCAATTTTTCTTTTTCGACACTACGCGCATCAATGATTTTTTCCAATTCATCCAACTGTTGCGAAGCCTTTTTTATTTCAGCATCAAATTGTTGCGACACCCCAGATAACACAGCCGAAGTTAAAACATAATCATGCATATCTGCCGCATCAAAATTTGGGTGCAATGCCATATATAAAATACTGGACACAGAATCATACACGCGTCCTTTGTTTTCAATCATTTCTTTCTGGATTTTTTCACGGCGCGCATCCAATTCATCAATCTTGATTTGCATTTTACCGCGTTGCTCTTCCAAAGAACTCACTCTGTCAGCAGTTCTGACTAAATCCTGTTTAGTTTGCGCAACATTTTTCTCAGATTTTTTAACCTGCTCTTCTAACTTTTTGTTCTTTTGTTCGACTTGTTTAATCTCAGATTGAATACGCGACAACTCATCTACGCAAAACGATTGCGACACAAAAAAGGTAGTCCCGATTAAAACAACCAGTATTTTTTTCATATGTTATTTTACAACAACACGTAAAAATGTTTTCTTTCCTTTCTGAACCATGTATTCAGGTGCAACTGCGACAACAAATTCTTTATCAGCAATTTTATTTCCGTCAATTTGGATTCCGCCCTGCTCGACATTACGGCGTGCCTCGGACTTGGAATCAAACATACCAATTGCAACCAAGAAATCCAAAATCTTCATCGGTTCACTCATTGCAAAGTCAACACTTGGAACATTTGCTGATGATGCACCACCGGCAAATAATGCCGCCGCCGCAGATTCAGCCTCGCGCGCGGCATCCGTTCCATGTGCTATTTCAGTTGCACAATAAGCCAAAATCTTTTTCGCTTCGTTTAATTCAGCACCTTGCAACGCAGACAATTTTGCAATCTCATCCAATGGCAATTCCGTAAATATTTTCAAGAATTTTTCAACCAAATCATCCGGAGTATTACGGAAATATTGATAGTATTCATATGCGGATGTTTTATCTTCATTCACCCAAACTGCATTACCCGCAGATTTTCCAATTTTATTTCCATTTGAATCAGTAATTAACGATGTGGACAATACATATGCTTCCTTGCCCATTTTTTTACGAATTAATTCCACACCCATAATTGCATTACCCCATTGGTCAGCGCCACACAGTTGCAACACACAATTATGTTCTTTATAAAGTGTCAAGAAATCCACCGCCTGGAAAGTCATATAATTAAATTCCAAAAATGTCATACCGTTTTCCAAACGTTTTTTTACACTTTCCATAGAAAGCATACGTGGAATTGTAAAATCCAAACCATATTGCGCCAAGAAATCCAAATGCGAATATCCACGCATCCAATCATAGTTATCAACAATTAACGCATCGGATTCGCCATCACCAAAACGCAAAAATTTAGAATAAGATTTTTTGAGTCCCGCAACATTTTTCGCCAAAACTTCTTCGGTCATCATTGGGCGACCTGTATCACGACCAGATGGGTCACCTATGCGCCCTGTTGCCCCACCGACCAACATCAATGGTTTATGGCCATATTTTTGCAACCAGCGCATCATCATAACAGGAACAAGGTGTCCCACATGCAAAGAATCCGCCGTTGGATCCGACCCCAAATAAACCGCGATTTGTCCGTTATTTAACAAATCCGCAACCGCATCCATATTTGAACATTGATTTATAAATCCACGTTCGGTCAATTCTTGCCACAAAGTGTTTTTCATCAATTCATCCTTTTATCACAGAAATGATACCACGAAAAATTATCTGTTGCAACACCAAGATTCAAACAAAAATCCGCCCAACCGGACGGATTTTTTATTTATTTACCCGCAGCTTTTTCTCTCTTGATCACTTCGTCATATATATCTAATACACGACTTTGTGCTTTTTTACAAAATTCAGGAACATTTTTGCTTTGGCCAAGTCTAATTGATTTCAGCAATCCTGTACATGGGTTGTTTTTTGAATTTTGTGTAAATTTCACAAGATACCTATCGGCATCCATTGGAATTACTAAACCCTTTTCAACAAATTCAGTAATTTCTTTATCACGAACACCAACCAACAGTTCATTATGAACAATTAACCACATATAAAACAATAACTGGGCAGCATCCCTCTCACTCATATAATCTTGATATTTTGCACCACGTCTTAGACCGCGAGCCGCATTTTGAATCTGACATTCATGTTCTGCCTTATAAAAAGAATCAATTACAAAATTGGCTATTTTATATGTGCCGTTTGGTGTCCCATTATTCAACTTTTCAAAATCAACACTAACATTATCAAAAATACCATGCGATGCCATAATTTTACATAATTCAAAATAGCGCACATCTGACACTTTATCTTTGCGCAACCGATTCATTTGTTCTGGTCCTGTATTGATGGCGACCTTTGCAATTTCGTAATATTCATCCCGGGTCAGTCCTTCTTCTTTTTCATAAAGTTCATAATTTTCACGCAACAACAACCAAGAATAACCAGCACACCAACGTGGCTCTTGCATCCAATATTTCCATTTTTCAACATATTCCATACGGTTTGGCGCAATATGTGCAGGTTCCAGTTCCGAATTTGGTTTTGTAACCAATGCCGCATTCGATTTATCCTGATTTCTGGCACGCATCATTTCAGCATAAGGCCCGCTAATGCGAACATGGTTCAAATCAACAGTAATATTTCTGGGGGTATTATAGTTTTTTCTTTTCGCCATGGAACACTCCTTTGGTTCATAGTCATAGTAGTAGAAAATCCGACATTTTCAACAAAAAACCGCCAAAAATATGGCGGATTTTTAATAATTATAATTGTTTTATCAATCTTTGTTCTGTATCAATACGATCAGCAATCAATTTTTGCAAATTTTTATAAGCCATCAACGAAGGTGTTTGTTTACGGCGCATAACTTCACGGCGCAAAGCACTGGCAAAAACAATTCTGTCCATAAAAGGTATATCCCGAATAAAGGCACGGGCATCATATGGCGTTTCTACCATATACAAATGTTTGTTATAAACATATGCAAATCCATAACCCATATCATCTTGCAAAATTGTAAAACGGTCACCTGGCGCCAACAAAGGAATATTATTGCCATTCGCATCCTGTTTTATAACGTATGACTTTGGTATCATTACTATACTGTTATCATCCAGCAAGGTAATATCAGCCTGATTTTCGTTTTCATCCATTCTGAATTTACCAACCCGATTTCTGTTCATAACATATCCTTTATAATCAATTTAGTTATCTTACATGCAAAATTCTTTTAACACGATGAACCACTTGTTGCAACACTTCCGCACGTGTGCCGGAAAATTCTTCATGTCCAATTTTAGAATCAAACGCGACATGATAATTTCCATTTTTATCAGATAAAACAACTGTATTTTTAATTGGATAATCTTCAACTTTTTTATACATCTTTACCCCCTTGTATTCTGTCCAGATTTACGGACAACAATTTCATAAGCACCGATTTTATGTGTGCCGATAAGTTTAGACAAATCTGTATCTTTTAACGCATTTGTTAATGCGTTTTGTTTTGGCTGTGAATTTTGTTTATCAATCACTGCACCCAACACCGCCGAACAAAAGTCCGCATTCTCGCGAACGCATTGCGTGCAGTCGCCAGCACAGAAGTACGCACAATTGGCGGCCGAAGCGTAATTGTTGTAGAAGACCCACGCACCAAAATTACCGTTTTCAAACTTTACCCGACACCATGCATTCAGCCCGTGTTTCCCCGACGGATTGCCCGGTTTTGCACTTTCACCACATGTTTCCGATGACAACACATGCAATTCCGCAACATTTTTATTTAATCTTTGGATGTCGGCAAATTTTTTCTGCAAACCGAGCAACCAACATATATCTTCTCCACGATATTTTGTCGCAGGTTTTTCACCAACAAAAACCCCATCTTTGTTAATTGTAATGTATTCTGTATTTGGAATGTTCGCCATTTTTACCCCTTTTTCGATGGAAAAGTCGCACAAATAAAATCTGTGCGACTCTCTCCATTATTTTTATTTACATGGCCATATTATTGCAACATTTTTGCAACTTCATCAGCCAAGTTATCTTCGCGTTTTTGGATACCTTCACCCAAAACATAATATGCGAATCCAGCCAATTTACCACCATGTTCCGCAATAACATCTTTAACTTTCTTTGATGGGTCCATAACAAATGGTTGTTCTTCCAATACAGATTCTGCATACCATTTTTGGATACGACCATCGACCATTTTTTCAACGATATTTTCAGGTTTGCCTGCTGTTGCACCAGATTCAATGAAAACTTTCTTTTCACGTTCAACCGCCTCTGGATTAACATCAGCAACAGTCATAAATTCAGGTTTGTTTGCAGCAATGTGCATTGCAACCTTTGGTCCGATTTCGTCAATCTTTGGATCATTACCATTGATTGCCACAGCCACACCGATTTGACCCATACCTGGAACCAAAGCATTGTGGATATATGAATAAATATGATCGCCAGAAACTTTTGCAACACGGCGCAAATTCATATTTTCACCAATTGTAGAAATTGTCGCTGCGATATCATCGCTAACTGCTTTCAATGTTGCATCGAAATCACCTTGCAATTCCAAAGCCTTGTTTGCGACATCAGCAACCAATTTTTGGAATTTTTCATTTTTAGCAACGAAATCTGTTTCAGCATTCAATTCAACAACGCAACCCATATTGTCGCATTTTACCACAGTAACCAAACCAGATGCCGCAACACGACCGGCCTTGGATGCAGCCTTGACAATACCTTTTTGGCGTAACCAATCAGCAGCCGCTTCGATATCACCATTGTTTTCGATTAATGCTTTTTTGCAATCCAACATACCTGCAGATGTTTTTTCACGCAGTTCTTGGATTAATTTTGCTGTTACTTCTGCCATTGTAATTTCCTTTCTTAATGTTTTTTTAGAGATTGATTTTCAAGATATGTGTTCGGGCAAAAAAAACACCCGAACACACCAAAATTATTTATCTGATTTCTTTTCACGACGTTCAGCGCGTGCTTCAGAAGCTTTTGATTTTTGTTTAGCCTCTTTATCTTTGATATCGGCTTCCAAATCATCAGCAGCATCCATTTCAACATCAGCTTTCTTTGCAGATGCACCGCCCAAACGTTTTTCAATACCAGACAAAATTGCGTCTACGAACAAATCGCAATACAATTGTGTTGCACGTGCAGCATCGTCATTACCTGGAACAGGATAATCAACTGCTTCTGGATTTGCGTTTGTATCGCAAATAGCAATTGTTGGGATATCCAAAATTCTTGCTTCGCGAACAGCATTCATTTCACGTGGCACATCGATAACAATCATAGCCTGTGGAACGCCATGCATTTCCAAAATACCACCGAACACAGAACGTAATTTTTCAACTTCTTTGGTCATAACACCGACTTCTTTCTTGGTCAAACCCAATTTGTCAGCATTAGCAATATCATTTTCCATTTTTTTCAAACGGCGAATGCTCTGTGAAACGGTTGTCCAGTTAGTCAACATACCGCCCAACCAACGATTGTTCACATAGAACTGACCGCAACGTTCAGCCGCATCTTTGACGATATCTTTGGCCTGATGTTTTGTTGCAACGAACAACACTTTACCACCAGCAGCTGCGACAGTTTCCAACGCGACCAAAGCACGATGTAACAAAGGTGCAGTTTTATTCAAGTTAATGATGTGAATTTTATCTTTGACGCCATAAACGTATGGGGTCATCAATGGGTTCCAACGACGAGTGTGGTGTCCAAAATGAACGCCAGCCTCCATCAATTGTTTCATAGTAAATGTAGGCAATGCCATTTTTAATCCTTTTTTCTGTTAATTCCTCGTTCCCGTGGATTTAGCCAAAAACAGCGGTTTTTGGACAGAATCAACCACGAAAACTGTGTTCTTCGCGCAAGCGCGTGCGCATATTTTGGCATAAAAATATCGGAAAATCAAGTATTTTTACAAAAAAAATCCCGACGAATTGTCGGGATTTTATTATTTTTGTTCTTGTTTCGCTGTCCTTAACAATTTCAAACGAAAATCCGCATTATTGCGTGCCCAACGCAATGTATCAGAAGCAACATGACGTGGCACAGCAAACGAATTGGAACAAATAAAATCACCCTCTGGCACACCGTTTAATACAACACGACTCCATACATATTTCCCATTTTTACCAACCGGTTTACCAACTTGGTTTTCTTTGCCTGCGGTTTCAGACAACAATACATGAATACCAGAAACAAATGGAGATTCTTCTTGAATATCATTAAAGAAATTCTGGATATCTTTTGGGAACAATATTTCTTCACCACGATATGTTGTCGCTGGTTTTCCACCAACAAAAATTCCCTGTTTATTCACCGTTATATAATCTTGATTTGAAATATTATACATGACATATCCCCTTTTTTGTATCACCGACAAAATAGCAACAAATTAAACAATGTCAATAAAAAACCGCCAAAATGGACGGTTTCTTCTATTTAGATCATATAAATTAAATTACCGACCACGATTCCATGGACACGACAGACAAAAATTTCGTGGATACGGCAGATTTTTTTTTGCAGAATAATTCCGCCAAAAATTTAAATGCACAATCGTGATTCTGCCCATACGATCTATCTGATAATCTGTATAGCCCTGATTTTCAAGGAATTTCAAATAAGGACAAGTATAGCGAACATCGGTATTATCACAATCAACCATATGAATACTGTTTGCCGCATTATGAAAATCTACATAAGGATATCCGGACATTTTTTACTCCTTTTAATATTCTAATATAAATGCTTAACCAACTCGTGCATACGCAAGACAACAACGTTTTTGTTTTGTGTTCCAGGATAATCACATTGTATATCGTGCACGATATCTTTTACTTTATATATATCGTTTTTTTGATGTAATAACATCACAATAGAGCCACCTGTATTTGTATGATTTAACATTTTTATTAAAACCTTTTGAATAGCAACATAAGGTAAAAAATCACAAATATTTGATAAATGAATAAAATCATACGATTGTTTTAGTTTTAATTTTTTAACATCAGACCAAATAAAGTCAAAAGGTTCATGTACAATTTGTTTTAATTTGGAAAATTCTTGTTGTTGTAAAGCATATTTTTGATATCTTTCAGACCGAAACCGTCCATTATCAAACAACAAATACCCATTCATTCCATCAATATACTGTTGTACTTCGGACGATAATTTAGAAATGATATCCTGGGTATGTGCTGCATGTCTGACATTTATATTGTGCCATAAACTGTTTTGCATTTCATAATACTGGTTCAATGTTAAATGCTGTAATGCCAGTGTTTTCAAATCCATAACTACTTTGGCATTATATGAAATATCAAAAGTCGTAACATGTTCAATGCCATATAATTTACAAAACAACGGATGGTCACCCGATGCCGCAACAGTCAAGGCTGTCTTATACGATTTTTTTATGTATTTCATCGATTTGCGCACATCTTCATTTGTTACAGCATACGCAGGGGAATATTTGTTAAACACCGGATATGTGCTGTATACAAGCTCTTTTGCTTCTGATATATTTGGTATTGTTTTCATATTTTTATCTTGTTTTTTTATTGGCATCACACCACAATTTATAACGCGCACAATTCGCACGCATCACATCATCACATGGTGGATAATCAATACTAAAACCATCTTGTTGAAAAATCAATTCTTCACTGCCTGTTTCAAAAGCCTTTTTAACACGTTCTTCAAATTTTTGATACGCATTTATCGTTTCGACACAATATTTTAAATCATAAGGACAAGAAAAATCATCACCACTATGTGATGCATCATCTTTACTTTCTTTATGTTTTGTCCG
>CACYHY010000017.1 GCA_902774305.1 uncultured Pseudomonadota bacterium | reverse complement strand
AAGTCACGCATTAAACAATCTGGTGTTACGGAAATTGTTTAGTAACCCAGAAAACTATGAAATTGTTGAAAAATAATATAAAAAAGGAAGGAAAATGAATTATTGGCGTGGTGTTCTGATAAGAGGAGTTTATTATTTTTGCTTAATAGGTATCCCTTGGAAAATAGGCAAATATTATGAAGAAAATAACATCCCTTTTACAACATGGCATTTAATTGGAGTTATATTACTGTGCATATTCTTGCTGTGGTTAGGATTTAAGATTGATAAAATAACTAAAATAAATAAAAACAATAATAAAAAGGAAGGAAAATGAAAAAAATAATTTTATGTTCTGTAGTTGCTTTGTTGGCGGCATGTAATAATACAGTACATATCTGTATAAAATGGATGCTGATGCTTCGTTTTATTCTCATGATGATGCTGTTGCTTATCTGAAAAATCGTATAGCCAGCCAAAATAAAACAGGTAATGTATTTTGGTTAGAAAAGGATAAAAAAGAACAGAATTCTTGGGTTATGTTTGGGCCTGAATACAAATATTCTTTGACAGCACGCGTTTATGATTGCCCGATTAGATAATAATTTTTATTCAAAAAGCCTGTTACAATAAAAATTTAATAGGCTTTTTGTTATTATCTGTTTGCCAAAGATTGTGTTTTTTTGTTATAATTAGGTCAGGAGAGAAAAAATAAAGTGTTAGACACGGTTGTAGGGGCTTTTTTCAGTTTTATTTTCGGTAAGTTGTTCAAGATTGGTGGCAACAAATTAAGTGATATGTTGCGCGTGAACAAAAAACGATTTGCAGCAGGGTTGTTTTGGCAACCTGTGGCGGTTGGATATACACCACGTAAATATGCGTATACTTTGGCACATAATTCCAAAGGTAAGGCAAATTTATTTGTTGAATATCGGTCTATGGTTGGTTTGGCTTCTAAATACCGTGGATATATACCTGGGATGTCATCCTTGGCGGCAGAATTATCGGATGTATTATCTGAATATTCTTCGTTTTTGGCGGTGTTTGAATCTGATAAAAAATACTATTTGTTGGCTGTCCGTAATGGAATTATTTTGGCTGATAAATTGTTTAATAACGAAGCAGATGCCCGTTCGGAATATGCCAAGTTTTCCAAGATTCCAGATTGGTCTGCGTTTATTGCACCAAATTCGTGGGGAATTCCACGTGCAATGGAAAAAAATCTGGGGGCTTTGTTGCCACGCAAAACAAAATATCATTTACGTGCAATAAACCTGTGGCGTTCAAGAATTTTGTCTTTGTTATTATTGGCGGCATTTATTGGCGGTATTTATATGTTCTTTCGTGAACCAATAGAAAAAATGCGCACAGTAAAACCTATAACAATAGATCCTGAATTAAAGGCGGAATATAATCGTCAAATTGACGAGAAAAATAAAGAATTGGATCAACAGTTCGAAATAAAAAAAGAAGAAATAAAACCATTGGTGATGCCTTATTCGTCTTTGCCTGTGCCTGCGGCGCGTGCAAAACAGTGTTATCAGGCAATTGGATTTTTGATGCAGCCTATTACAGGCTGGACACAATCAAGGGTTGTGTGTGATGAAACAAAAGCAACTGCGGAATTTAGTAGAAAGTATGGTTCATTAGATGGTTTTTATCGTATGGCGGCGGATTTCTTACCTGGGGCAACTGTGGTTGAAATAGATGAAAATACTTTGAGTGTAAGTGTTGTTTTACCAGAAGTAGATCGGGTTGCATCCCAAGATGAAAGTGATGCAGAAACAATTGAACGTAATGTAATTAGTATGTTTCAGACTTTACATACTGATGTTGATACAGAGATTGTTGTTGATACACTGACCAATGGTGTTGATACGGCGAATTTGAACATTGTTGAAATTGCGGCATCTTCAAAGTTGTTGCCGATGCAATTTACAAAAATGTTTGATGAATTTGGTGGCTTTTACATGACGCGTTGTTCATGGAATGCTATCGCACGGACTTGGAACTATGAGGTTATAATCTATGCAAAATAAAAATAAATTATTTGGATTGTTATTAGCGGCTTTGGCTATATGTGTTGTTCCATACACAAGTTATGCCGAAGATGATGATTATGAATTAGATGAAGATATTTCTTTCGTTGATTCTGACGAAGAGTTTTCTGATACAGATACGTCTGATATGTTATCTGCGTCTGCGGTTGCAAATTATAATGTTGATGGTTCTGTGTTTCAGCAAATTACAGATTTGGAACAAGAAAAAGTTCTGATGGAATTGGAAAAAGAACGTGCACAATTGGATTTGGATTTGGACAGATTGGCGGCTGAAAAAATTAAATTACAGATGGAAATGGACACATTATCTGGTCGTGCAGAACAAGAACAACAAATTTTGCAAAACGAAAAATCTAGATTAGAGGCCGAGGCTGCAAAAATTGAACAAGAAAAACGTGCTTTGGCTGAGGCTGCTGAATCTGATACGGTTCCAACAAAATATAAACAAGAAACAACTAAAAAATCTTCATCCAAAAAAGTTGCAAAAGAAGATACAGATGAAGAAGATGAAAATATTGCCTCTATGTATAAATTGGTAAATGTTATGGGGGCAGGGGATCAATTGCAGGCAACTTTATCTGATTTAGAAACAGGTCAAACTAAACGCGTTAGTGTCGGAAAAGTTATCAGTGGATTTACTGTTAAATCTATTTCTTTGGAAGATGGTGTAGTGTTTAGCAAAGACGGTGAAACCCAGAATTTGAATATATCAAGTCGGTAATAAAATGAGTAAAAATACTGTTGATAATGATTTGATTGCACAAAAACCATCTATACCAGATGGTATGGAGCATGCTGCAATAAAAGAAATTGTGGATTATTTGTATTCTAATGGTAATCGGTTGTTGACCACAACCGGTGCCAGAATGGAATTGTCGCGTGATGTCCAAAGTTTGATTGCATATTTTTCTGGTGGTGAAATTATTATTTCCAGAACTCATAAATACGATGGACGCGTGTTGGCGTTTCTAGATTTGTTAAAAGAACGCAATATGCCGTGCCGTATTCCTTTTTATTCTGATTTGGGTCTGGTTTCGGCTATATACAAAGCATACGAGGAACGTATTGGTGGTGGGCGTGCACGTGCTGATTATGATAATCAGATGCAAAAGGATTTTGTTGATATTATTGCGCGTGCGGCTGCCCAGAAAGTGTCTGATGTTCATATAGAAGTCGCAGATCAAACAACAATTTATTTCCGTATAGATGGCAGTATGCAACCTGTGTTGGAATATAATTCTGCGTGGGGTGAATCTTTTGTGCGTGCGGCATTTGCATCGGCTGATATATCTAATTCAAACTATGCGCAAAATGAATATCAGGCTGCACAAAAAGATGGACGTACACCACTTCGTGGAACAAAAGATTTGTTTTTACCCGAAGGTGTTACCAGTATCCGTATGCAATTTAATCCGATTGCTTTTGGAACGCGTTATGTTGTTATGCGTTTGTTGTATGATAACCCATCCGAAGGTATAAAAACAGAACAAGAATTCGGTGAATACGAACGTGTTTTATTAGAACGTATGCGTTCATATCCAACAGGATTGGTAATTGTTGCGGGTCCGACCAGTTCTGGTAAATCTACGACTTTGGTACGCAATATGTCGTTGATGTTAAAAGAACGCAATTATGAAATTAATATGATTACTGTGGAAAATCCTGTTGAACAAAAGATTTTCGGTGCGCATCAAATGCCTGTGGTTAATGCTATGAACGAAGAGCAACGCGATGAAAAATATACAGAAGCATTGGCTGCTGCGTTGCGTAGTGACCCTGATACATTGATGGTCGGTGAAATCAGAACATTGGCGGCGGCGCAATTGACTGTGCGTGGTGCATTGTCTGGTCATAATGTTTGGACAACTTTGCATGCTAATTCTGCTATGGCGGCATTGACACGTTTGTTGGATATGGGTGTCGAAGCATTCAAGTTAAAAGAAGAGACTTTGATGCGTGGTTTGATTTCAATGCGTTTGTTCAAAAAGCTGTGTCCGCATTGTCGTGAACCGCTGGCAAATCACCCAGAACACCCAGCATATAATCGTGTTATGGATGCGTTTGGAAAAATTGGATTAAAGCAAACGTTTATCAAAGGACCTGGTTGCAGTGAATGTAATGGGACGGGCACAATAGGACGTATCAAGGCTGGTGAGATTATTATTACCAATAGCGAATTTTTACGTCTTGCGTTGTCTGGAAATACAGATATGGCAACAAAATACTGGTTAGAAGAAATGGATGGCAGAACATTGAAAGAGGCTGCGGCTGAATTGATGTTAAAGGGAATAATTGGTGTTGATGAATTAGAACGTTGGGTTGGTTTATTGGATAGGCCAGGGGAATATTAAACCATGGAACATTTAGAATTATTATATGCAAAAATGGTGTTCAAAATGAACACAGAAAAGCGGTTGGCTTTGATAAGAAAGTTAGCCTCGCTTTTGCGTAATAATTTTTCATTAATGGATGCATTAAGTCGTATTGAGCAAATAGAATCTAATAATGGTAAAAAACCTGACGAACCTTATGCTATTGCTATGCGTGAATGGCAGAAAAATTTAGAACAAGGAATGAGTTTTTCTGATGCAACACGTGGATGGTTGCCACAAGAAGAAACATTGTTGGTAACATCTGCTAATGTTGCGGATTTGGTTGTTGCGTTGGAAAATGTTGAAACGGTTGTGAACGGAACAACCAAAATTAAACGCGCTATGCGAAGCGCAATCGCGTATCCGTTGTTTTTGTTGGTTTTAACATTTGCTATTATTGTTATGGTTGGTGCTTATTTAATTCCACCATTGGCATCAGTTGCAGGTCCAAATGTTGTGTGGACTGGGGCTGCCAATTTATTAATAATTGTGTCTGAATTTTCTATGAATTATTGGCATATTATTGTGGCTGCTTTTGTTGTTTTGTGTTTCTTTGTGTGGGTCAGTTTGGCAAATTGGACTGGTTGGGTGCGAACTTTGTTTGATGATATTGCACCATGGAGTATTTATAAAATAAATGTGTCTGTGGGGTGGTTAATGTCATTATCTGCGATGATTCAGGCTGGTATTGCTATGCCAGATGCAATGCGTATATTGGCTGATAATTCTAATAAATATTTAAGGAATATATTGGAATCTACTCTGCATTACATTGCGAACGGTGATAATTTGGGTGTGGCTTTGTCTAAAACTGGTCGCAATTTTCCAAATGCTGAAATCATAGGTGATTTAACTATTTATTCAGAAATGAACGATTTTGGTGATAATATTTCCAAAGTGGCAAATGATTATTTGCAAAATTCTGTGCGAAAAATGGAATCTATATCAAGTGCATTAAATAGTATTGGTATTTTGTTGGTGTCGGCAATTATTGCTTGGGTTGTTTTGGCAACATTCCAGATGCAAGATCAAATTACTATGATGTTATCTTAAAGTTTTGATTTTTTTATCTAAATAAGGTAAAATATATCTATAAAATATTAGGGAAAGGAAATGAAAAGAATTTTATTTGCTATTGGATGTTTATTTGTTTTATCGGGTCAAAGTTTGGCTTATGAATTGAATTTATTTGTAGGTGCAAATGTTGGTGTTACCGGACTTGTGATGGGTGATGATTTAAGAAGTACAGAAAAAGACGGCATTTGGGATGTGCAAAGTTCATACTTTGGTATGGGGGCCGATTTTGGTGTAAGGTTTTTAACATATAATGTATATAATGCTGGTATTACAGCGGCGTATGATTATATGTTTGATGCAAAAACAGAAATTAATAGTAATTATAAACCATACATTTCTTATTCCAAGATTGGATTTTCAACGATAAGCGCTGTATTTGATAACTATATCCGTATAGATGGCAGATATGAAAACCGTCAGGATATCGTTGTCGGATTGGGTGTTGCGAATATAACAGAAAGATTATATATAGCACCAACGTCGTTGGGGGTGACCGCCGGTGGATTAAGACCAGTGGATGAAAAAGATGATGGTTTGGCTGCGGTCTTTAAATTGGCGTATAATGTTAAAATAGGTAATCATGAGGGGTATATTAGTGCGCGCTATTTTTATGCCGCAGAAAAGGATGTTGAAGGTTTGTTTAATATGAACATAGGTATAAGATATATATTCTAAAAAAAATCCCGATTTTATCGGGATTTTTTCTTGGAACGCAGGAATAATTTATTTTTATTTTACGTGGATTTATGGTATAATACTTTTATAAATAAAAGGAGATTCTGGTGGCTGAAAATTTTTTTAATTTAGAAACGTTTTTACGCGCATATATGGATTTGGTAAAAAATAACAATTGGAGTAATGTATATCCATCTGGTTTTAGACGTTTTTGGGAATCTGCGGTTAGTGTGTTTTTATATGATGACAAATTAAAAAGCATTAGTTTTACAAATAATTATCCTGAAGATCAGTTGCCGGAATCTGTGTTGGAAATACTAAAAATGATGGAGGTTGCGCGCGATCGTTCTTCGGCACAACAAGATATTGTAAATACTGTTCATTTTGTTGCAGAACAAGTGTTTGATCCAAAGACCAGCGGATCATCAAGTTATTATGATAATGTTACATATTTGCAAATGTTTTTAAATCGTGTGAAAAAAATGCAGGACCAAGATTTGGTATATAACGCGATAACATTTTTGAAATCTAATCTTCGATATATGCGACCAAGTGCATACAGATACGAAACTGATGGTAGAAAATATATACCTTTGTTCAAGGATATGGTGTTTATGTTGGCAAATAACCCAAATGCAACATTGACAGATTTATCTGAATTGATTTATTGGGTTGAAACACCAGAAGAAGCAGAAAAAATTGTAAATGATGTTATTGCTAAAACTGATGAAATGTTGGATAAAGAAATGTCCAGAGATATTCCGGATGCTAATTCTGTAAAAAATCTTACCTGGTATCCGTCTGAGGTTATTAATGTGGCACGTGGTTCAGAGTCTTCAAATCCAGTTTATGCCCAGGCGTTACAATCTTTGGCAAATAAAGACCGTAAAAAATCAGATGAATTTCACAATAGGTTAAACCAATTGGCAAAACTTGTTATGGATAAATATAATTTTGATAAAATTATAGGTTCTGGTGATCAACATTATGTGACAACGTATGAAGATACATTGGAAAAGAAAAATATCGATTTAGTGAATGAAAATACAAAAATTAAGGAAGAAAATAAAAATCTTTCTTTGGAAAATGATGGGTTGCACCAAAGGGTGGATTCAGATAAAGCGGAAATTGAACGCTTAAAGAATGAAATCGAAAGATTAAACCAAGAATTATCAAAAGAAAGAAATGCCAAGGTGAAGGCACAAAATACAGTGTCCGAATTTACCAAGGCAACAGAAAAATTAGAAAAAGCAGGTATGTTTGAACGTAAGAAAATTATTGAACAAATGTCGCAAATTACTGCGAGTGAATTATAATAAAAATGGCGGACAGAAATGTCCGCTGTTTTTATTGAATTTGTGTTATAAAAAAAACCGGCATTCGCCGGTGTTTTTTATATTTTTTGTTTATACCATAAACGGTAAGTTTTCTAAAGTTCCAGTTGTAACACGAACATTTACATCAATCAGCATAAATATCGAATCTGGTGATGATTTAAGGTGTTTTGGAAACATATCTTGAGCCAGCAAATGGCTGGTATTCACTGTTAATTTTGTTACCAAATGATCGTCATCCAAAAGTGTATAAATTGGCCCAACATCAGTTGGTGTATTTCCGCCAATTTCGTGCTCATTTTGTGGGCAACGCAAACCGTCCATAAGCGTTTTAACACGGTTATCGATATCAGAGTGTGCAACACCAACGATTTCTGGATGCATCATTAAAATATCCAATTCTGCAATCATATTCAGGTTTGGACTGATAATTGGGTTCCAATCTATACCACCAACATGACGTGTTATTAATGGGCTTTTAGATGCGTTTGGCAGCATATATTTTGTTAGGTTATCCCATGGACTGTGTTCTACTAAACGTTTTAATTGTGGATGGAATTGCATACGAATATCAGCAATATGCTGAGCGCGTTTTTTTGGATTAACAAAAATATCTCCAAAATAAATTAATTTGAATTTCATTGTTTTATATCCTTTGTTTTTGTAAGTATTCTTGGAAGGCATCAATCGCCATTGGATGCAAATATAGGCCACTGGTCTTGCTAAGTTTTACTATAATTGGCGCCCTGTGCCCGTTCAAGACAAAAGATTCATCGTATGTTTTTGCCTTTTGCATTAATTTTTTGGCCGCGTCACGTGAAATATTGAACTTTTCAGCAACATTTGATGGGGACATAAAATCCGCCTTTGTGTATGATTTTACGGGATTAAATGCATCGCCAACACATACCATGTGTTCTTTTTGTTCACGTGTCGCAAATTTATTACGAACAGATTTCATTTTTCGCCCTTTTTTTTACCTTTTTCCTTGATAATTATAGCACAAAATGCTATGTTTTTCATAGCAAAAAGAAAGGATTTTTAAATGGTTGTAAATAATGAATATACTGGTGACTCAATCAAAGTTTTGAAAGGGTTAGAAGCGGTTAAAAAACGCCCTGGAATGTACATTGGTGACGTTGGTGAATGTGGTGACGGTTTGCATCATATGATTTATGAAGTTGTGAATAATTCTATTGACGAAGCGATGGCTGGTTATGCTGATACTGTGTATGTATCTTTGAATGCTGATGGCAGTGTAACCATCCGTGATAATGGTCGTGGTATGCCATTTGATATCAATCATGAAACAGGTCGGTCTGCGCTGGAATTGATTATGTGTGAATTGCACGCTGGTGGTAAATTTGATAATGAAGGAAACGGCGCATACAAGGTATCTGGCGGTTTGCACGGTGTGGGTGTATCGGTCGTGAATGCATTATCTACTTGGTTAGAAGTGCGTGTGTGGCGTGGTGAAAAACAAGCGTTTATGTCTTTTGCCGAAGGTGTGCCAACGACAGATTTGCAAATTACAGAAAATAAAACACAACATGAACATGGATCTGAGGTTACTTTCTTGCCATCCCCAAATACATTTACTGGCACGACATTTAACTTTGATACTTTGGAAACATGGTTGCGCGAACAGTCTTATTTGAATGCAAACGTTCGTATTATTTTGGAAGATTTGCGCGGTAGCGACAAGAAAGAACGTGAATTTCATTCTGTGGATGGTTTGAAAGGGTTTGCAACATATTTGGATAAATCAAAAGAATTGTTAAATGCTGAACCAATCCAAATGATTAAGCAGGTTGAAGATTCTTATATTGAAATTGTTTTGCAATGGACAACTGCGTATACAGAAACATCGCTTTGTTTTACAAACAATATTCCAAACAGGGACGGTGGAACGCATTTGGCTGGATTCCGCGCAGGATTAACACGTGCTTTGAATAAATATATTGGTGAAAAAATTACCAAGAAAGATATTAATTTAACAGGTGAAGATTTCCGCGAAGGATTAACAAGTATTGTTAGTGTGAAAATTCCAGATCCTAAATTTGGTTCACAGACCAAAGATAAGTTGGTGTC
Source organism: uncultured Pseudomonadota bacterium (assembly GCA_902774305.1). Taxonomy (GTDB): domain Bacteria; phylum Pseudomonadota; class Alphaproteobacteria; order Rs-D84; family Rs-D84; genus Enterousia. The sequence continues at coordinate 26,857 of CACYHY010000017.1, read as the reverse complement.
AAGTGAAGTACGTCCTTTGGTTGAAAATACAGTTAATGATATGCTGTATGAATATTTGGAAGAAAATCCATTAATTGCAAAAGCCATTGTTGATAAGATTGTAGAGGCTGCAACCGCGCGTGAGGCTGCACGTAAGGCGCGTGAATTGTCACGTAAAAAATCTGGGCCTGAATTGGGTGGTTTGCCGGGAAAATTAGCAAATTGTTCTGATAAAAATCCTGAAAATTGCGAATTGTTCATTGTTGAGGGGGACTCGGCTGGTGGTACAGCAAAACAAGGTCGTGACCGTAAAACACAGGCTATTTTACCACTTCGTGGTAAGATTTTGAATGTTGAACGTGTGCGTTTTGATAGAATGCTGACATCTGATACTATTGGTGCGTTGATTACTACATTGGGTGCTGGGATTGGTAAAGATGAATTTGATATCGAAAAAATGCGTTATCATAAAATTATTATCATGACCGATGCTGATGTGGACGGACAACATATTCAAATACTACTTATGACATTCTTTTATCGTCATATGCCAGAGGCGATTGAACGTGGATATGTATACGTTGCAAAACCGCCACTTTATGGGGTTACACGTGGTAAACAACAAATTTATATCCAAAATGAAAATGATATGGATGATTATTTGATGAATCAGTTAGCAACAGACGGTATGATTCAAACAGGCGATGGAACACAGATTTCTGGTGCAGATTTGAAACGTTTGTTGGGTCTGATTTTGAATATGCGTAACACATTGCAATCATTGAATCATATTATGCCATTACGCTTTATCGAGGCTTTGGCATTGCATGGTGCATTGGAAAATGAAACGCAAGAAAACTTTGATGCGGCAGCAAAAATGTTGGATGCCGAAGAATTAGAATTTGAACGTGGTTGGAAAGTATCTGGGGATGAAAGTGGTATTACTATTACACGTACTTTGCGTTCTGTGTGTGAGACACATGTGTTGCCACGTGAAAAATTGAATTCACCTGAAATCCGTACATGGCATCGTATGGAAGGCAAAGATGAATTGGTTGAAATATTTGCAAAACCAACAACTTTGACAGTGAAAGCTAAATCACAAAAAATCTGGGGTGCACTCAAATTACTTGATACGGCGTTTGAATATGCACGTAACGGATTAAAGATTCAAAGATACAAAGGTTTGGGTGAAATGAATGCGGAACAATTGTGGGAAACAACAATGGATCCAAATAATCGTTCGCTGTTCCAAGTCAAAATCAACGATGCATCAGCCGCAGACGAAGTGGTTTCTATGTTGATGGGTGATGTGGTTGAACCGCGACGCGATTTTATCGTTGAAAATGCATTGGAAGCAAATTTGGATGTGTAATTCACACATCCAAATTTTTTAAAAAGGAAAGGGAGCTACCTTATGAAAAGAACTTTGGAAGTGTTAGATAATTTACATCAAAGAATTGTGCAATTACGAAATGTTTTAGAACAAGAAGGCACACTGTATAGTGATGAATCTATGGCTGCTTTTAATGCATTGCGGTTTGAGTTAGAAGATGCGGAAAGTGATGGTCAAAAACCATTATCAAAACAAATGGTTAATCAGTATTGGAATTTAATTGATAGGTTTAGATATGAACCAAATGAAACAGTTCAAGAATTATTAAAGTTGAATAATAATTATGAACAAGATGTTGGTGTGGCTGATAAAAAATTAGAAAAATCATTGGGGAGTATGGGATATTCAATATACTGGCAAGATAATAAAGATGACAAAGCTGTATTGCAGGAATTGCAACTTCAAATGAATGAGTTTTTGCAATCATACAATAGTGCCGGCCCATTGAAATCTGTGGATGCGTTGTGCAAGGTTGGCGATGCAATTACACAAGGCTTAGAAGAACAAAAAATTTCGCGTGAAACTGCAGAAGAAATATTAAAGCCTTTGACAGAAATTAAAGATAATATATTCAATGAACAGTTGTGTAATGATAAAATTAGTGAATTTAATAAAGCGTTACAAAATGCATTGTCAAAAGATGGAAAAGAAAAAGAAGGTCTAGAAAAAAGCGAGGCGGCAAAACCACAAAGTAAAAGTATTGTTGAAGATGCCGCTGTGTTGGGCCAGAATATAGGTAATGCTGTTAAAAATATTGTACATGGCATAAAAGAAGCAAATCAAAAAATTGATGCAAATGCAAAAGCCAAAGCCGATGAATATGATAAAAGGCAAGAAAATAATTTATCGGAAGAAGAAATAAAAGAAATTAACAAATTAAAGGAAAATATTACAAAAAGATATGAAAAAGCGTTGGGCTATTCAGAAATGCGCTCAGAAGGGGTAGAGAAGACAGCACAAGGAAATGCCCAGGTGGCATCTATATTAAAACCATTGGTTGATGATTTGAATCAAGATTTTGATAAAGAAAAATTTAAGTATGATTTTGACAAGGCTATGGATGAAATGGCACAAATTAAGCCATATTTAGAATCTATTAGTGCTACTTTTGAAGATGTTTGGCATGATTTAGATAAATTACAACAAGGTGTAGATGATTTTTTAAGTGATACAAAAGATGCAAAAGAACAAACGATTGTTCAACAACGCGAAATGAGCGCACAGGATGTTGTGCAAAGTCAATCTGATGATAAACGCAAATTGCCGGAAGAGTTGCAACAACAAGATAAAGTGGCGGACAAGCAAAGTGTAAAAAAACAAGAACCACAAAAAACAGAAGATAAAAAGCCTGCTGATGATAAACGCAAATTGCCCGAAGAACAGGTTAAAGCAGATGGTGGACATTTGACACCAAGCATGGATTCTGTGAAAAAAGCAATACAAAAATACACTGATGCGGTGGAAAGAAAATCTTTCAAGGATACATCGCGTTCATTTGTTGAATTGGCAAATGAAATTAATGCCGCAGCAAAAGCTGGGGTGATTTCTAACGATGTGGCAGATGAATTAAGACGACCATTGCGAGAAGTGCAAAGTGGGGCGTTTTCTGTTCATTTGCATGAAGATGCGGTGAAATCTTTGAATGAAATTGTTAATAAAGGACAAATGCCGCAACAGCGTCCAGAAAAAGCCAAAGATATTGTGCAAAGTGTTGCCGATGATAAAAGAAAATTAGATTATGAAATGCAACAGCAAGATAAAATCGCAGATAAACAGGGTAAAAAAACTGTAATGTCTGAACCAGAAAAAACCAAAGATCCAAAAGCAAAATTTGGTATGTTTAATATGGGGCGATCAGTAGAAAAAGATCTTAGGGAAGAGTTCTCTGGCAAGATGCAGGAATTTATAGATAATTATAGAAAAGCTCTGGATGGAGAAAATGTTGGCGAGGCTAATTATGAAATAGATAAATTTACTAAATATATATCAAGTTCTGCGCGTGACGGAGTTATTTCACAAAGTATGGCCAATCAATATAAACAATTGTTGTCGGGTCAATACGGTAAATCTGAACACGATAAAGATAAATTTATAGCTGATTTTAAAGCGATTGGTAAAAAACGTGAGGAAAAAATAGAACAACAACGTGATATGACGGCAAAAGATATTGTGCAAAGTCCTGCGGACAATAAACGTGAATTTGAAGAAGAGTTGCGTGAGGCACAACAAATTGGTATGATTTCAAAACCAGTGGCAAAACTCTATAAAGGGGTTTATAATGCGGTAGAAAAGGTCGTGAATTTTGATGAAAGACTTGGACGGGCTGTGGATAAAGAGCACAACAAAAAAGTAGAAAATTCTGTTGAAATATCAAAAGAAAAAACAAATAAATTCAAAGACGGTATTATTAATGTGTTAAATAAACGTGATGCTGAACGTGCTGCGCATGAGCAAGAAAAAAAAGAAAACAAAGAAAAACAAGAAAAATTATTTATAAAAAAAATGTTCGGCAAAGGTATTATAAATGATTAAATTGTTTTTATGAAAGGTTGTGGAATGGTGGATTTTAAGCATGCAAAATATTTAATGCAGACTAAAATTAAAATGCAAAATAGAATTGCAGCGATATATGATCAAGATGAAGAAATGTCTGCGGTTGATAATGCGCGGTTGCCCGTTATGCCACAGGGCAGTGCAGTTATTTTATCACAAGATGTTTATGAAGCTTTGTCTGTGGTCCAAGATGTGACGCGTGATACCAATAAGGAATATCCGTTTTTCTTGATGGGGCGCGTTGATGGCCAGGTTGTGTATTTTGATAAATTCACTGCGGATAGTAAAAATTCACAGGGAACAGTGGCAAATTTTTCACAATTTTTAATAAATAAATTAACTGATTTTATTGCTGTTTCACCAAAAGATGGCTCCAGAATTGTTGCTCATGGTCATTCTCATCCCAAATTAAGTGATTATTATTTAAATTTTTCGTTGGGTGATATGACAGGTTATATGGAAATGCAAGATGATAATCCTGTATTTAAGTCTAAGCAAATAGAATTGTGTAGCGTTTTGTTGGCTGGTGGAAATTATAATTTTCTGTTTTATGATGGAAACGATTATTACAAATTTTCAGAGGTTTTTTATCAAGATAAAAATGGTGCTTTGCATCCTGTGCCTTGTTATGGAACAGAAAAAAGTAATTTAATGACAAGAGTTTTTAATGGCGGACGTAATTCATAATGTTTGATAAAAATTGGTTTTTTGATTTAGATAAAACTCTGCGTGCGCAAGGTTTAGATTCTGATTCAAAATCATTTGATGAAATACGTGAAATGCTGGCATCACCAAAACGGTTGTCGCCAGATTGTTTTGCTTTTGAATGTGCTTATGTAATTCTGGCTGGTGGTTTTTCACAAAAAACTGCAAAAAAAATTCATGCAAAAATTTGTGAAAATTTATTGGCTGGCGCAGATGTGTCTGCGTTATTAAAATTATTTAATAATAAAAATAAAATAAATGCTATTTATAAAATATGGCAGAATCGTAATACATTATGTGCTGAATATTATTCTAGAAAAACATTAGATGATAAGTTAAATTTTATTCAGACTTTGCCGCATATTGGAAAAATCACGAGCCATCATTTGGCGCGAAATTTAGGATGCGATATTGTAAAATATGATGTTTGGATTCAACGGTTGGGGGTGCTGTATGCAGGAAAAACTGAATTTTTTGCAATGATTGATAATGGAAAATTAAACCCGCAAATAAAAAAATATTGTGATGATATGTTTAATCATTTGGTGTCTGTCACAAATTTACCACGCGGGTACATTGATGTTGTTTTGTGGAAGTCTGCCCAAAATGGCTTAATCAAGGGATTAAAAGATGGATGTAAAAATTGAAGAATCTTGGAAACGTGAATTAGCCACAGAATTTGATAAAGATTATTTTGTTAAACTTACTGATTTTGTGCGTGGAGAGTATTTGTCTGGAAAACAAATTTATCCGGCTGCACGAAATATTTTTAATGCGTTTAATTTGTGTCCACTTGATGATGTAAAGGTTGTTATTATTGGGCAAGATCCATATCATGAACCAGGGCAGGCGATGGGACTTTGTTTTTCTGTGCCAGATGGCGTAACATTGCCACCGTCATTGGTAAATATTTATACAGAAATTAAAAACGATTTAGGACGCCCCAGTTCTACACATGGTGATTTAACACATTGGGCAGAGCAAGGTGTGTTGTTATTAAATTCTACATTAACAGTCCAAGCGCACTTGGCGGCATCGCATGCAGGACACGGATGGGAACAATTCACAGATGCCGTAATTGCAGCATTGGCAAAACGCAAAAATATTGTTTATATGCTGTGGGGCAGTTATGCACAAAAGAAAGCGATATTGGTTGATGCAACACAAAATTTAGTTCTGAAATCTGTGCATCCGTCACCTTTATCTGCGTATCGTGGTTTTTTTGGTTGTAAGCATTTTTCGCAAGCAAACGACTATTTGATAAATCGTGGAAAAACACCGATAGATTGGTAGTTTAGAAGTTATGTGTTAAACCCAATCCATAAAAGGCGTATGAGTTGTTTTCATCGGCGGTGTTAGCATTTGAAAAATGCTGAATGAAAATTTCTGTTGCCCATTCTTTGGTTATATTTATTCCAAATGTTACTTTGAATTGGAATAATAGTTTTGCACCAAGACGTTTGTTTTCTTTGGCCTGTAATCCAACACCAGCGCCGGTACCCATATAAAAACGTTTATAACGGAATAGGGCGATATCTTCGGTTATATATCCAATTGGAATTGTATAATCACTCCAATTCCAACCGTTCTTTTTTCCCAGTCCTAATGTTTCAGATATGTTTAATGATTTGCGTGCAGGTATTCTAAAAAAAGTCGTTGGTTGTGAATATGTGATAGTGCCAATGTAAAAAGGTACAGGTCGTACAGGTGGCGGTAATAAAATGCCAGTATCAAACCCTTGGCCGATACCATAAAACATTTGATTTTCGTACTTATCCATAAATGGGTTGATTGCGATATTTGGAATAACCAGTGATAATAAAAATAGTGCGCTTTTTCTCATAAAGGTTATTCTACCATAAATTCATAGCAAACTCAAATTGAAAAGATGTTTGATTTTTTAGGTTTTTTGTATGATTATATGATAAAGGAGATAAAATGAATATTCTGGTTACTGGTGCAACAGGGTTTATTGCTTCTCATACTATTGTAGAACTGCAAAATGAAAATCATACTATCATAGGTATAGATAATTTATGTAATTCGTCCGCGGACACTTTGGATAATATTAAAAAAATTACAGGTAAAGATATTGATTTTTACGAATGTGATATTCGCGATACAGATAAATTGAAAGATGTTTTATCAAAATATAAAATAGATTGTTGTATTCATTTTGCTGGGTTAAAGGCCGTTGGGGAATCTGTGGCAAAGCCTGTTGAATATTATGATAATAATATTGCTGGAACACTTAGTTTATTAAAAGTATTAAAAGAAATTGATTGTAAAAATATTATATTTTCATCCAGTGCGACAATTTACGGAACTCCTGCGTTTGTGCCGATTACCGAGGAATGTCCAAAAGGTATATGCACAAATCCATACGGTTGGACCAAGCATATGATTGAACAAATTTTAATTGATACCCAGAATGCAAATAAAGATATGAATGTTGTGATTTTGCGGTATTTTAATCCAATTGGCGCGCATCCGTCTGGTTTAATTGGTGAAAAACCAAATGGTATTCCAAATAATTTAATGCCGTATATAACCCAGGTTGCTTGTGGAATTCGTGAAAAACTGTTTGTATATGGTAATGATTATGATACCCCAGACGGCACAGGTGTTCGTGATTATATCCATGTTGTTGATTTGGCACGCGGCCATGTTAAAGCATTAGCTGCAATTGAAAAAAATTGTGGTGTTGATATATTCAATCTGGGAACAGGACATGGATATTCAGTTTTGGATGTGATAAACACATTTGAAAAGGTTAATAATATAAAAATCCCGTATGAAATAGTTGCCAGACGTCCCGGCGATATTGCATCGTGTTATGCTGACCCAGAAAAGGCAAAACGCGTTTTTGGTTGGGTTGCACAGTATTCGCTGTCAGATATGTGCCGCGATTCTTGGAATTATCAACACAGGCTATTTTAAGTTATTGTTTGTTTTTATTGTTTTGTTTTATTTTTAGTAACGTTCTGTGCATTTTGGTTTCATCTGTTTCAACACCCAAAGATTTTAATTTTTTTGTGGCCTTGTCATATATAGTCATATGATCTTGTTTGAATTTTACAAAATCTTGGGATGCGATTTGGCGTAATGATTCATCACGCAATGTACTTAATAGGTATTGACGCATTATATTTCTTGAATGTTCATATTGTTTGGTGCCTGGTCTACCAGCATTGCAAGCGTGTTCTGTGGCAACCCATACATTATTGCATTCGCGGTCAGAATAATCGTATGTGGCCTCTTCGTTTTCAGGCCCACGCACAAGGAATTTTATGTCGTATGCCTTTTGACCATGTACGGGGACGAATAATTGGCGAAATGTATATTGACCGACACGAAAACTGGTCGCATAAAAACTGTTTAATGACATTCCGGGGCCAAATGGTAATTTGTTGCCAGATTTTGTTGGATAATGCGCAGATGTGCCTTGGATTTTTCCGTGCTCATCAAATGTAATTGGGTTGTAATGACTGTGATCATCGAGGGCAAATGTGGTTTCAACAAATACTTTATTGTTTTCGTTATATAGTTCTTTAATCAATTTACCCAGTAATGTATAATCAGTCTTTTTCATAGTAAATCCTTTTCTTTGATACAAATATTATACCATAAAAGGATAGTTATTGTTTATAAAAAAACACCGACAGATGTCGGTGTTTTTTCAAATCTTTGGTAGCGGGAGAGGGACTCGGACCCCCGACACGTGGATTATGATTCCACTGCTCTAACCAGCTGAGCTATCCCGCCAAGCAACAGCATTATAATAGCTAAAAAATAAAAATCTAGTAAAAAATGGTTTTTAAGTTGATTTTTGTGCGTGGACAGGTATAATAACCCCAGTTGCCCTAATAGTCTAGTGGTAAAACACGTCCTTGGTAAGGACGAGTCGCAAGTCCGATTCTTGCTTAGGGCACCAGAAATATACAATCTCCCTTTTTTGTTATGATATTTTGTGTCCGATATGGTGGTATTGTAATTATAATAATATTGTTGACAATATAATTTTTTGGTGTATATTTGGTTTGTTATATTTTTAAGGGGTTTATTATGCTGACAGAAACAGAACGTAAAGAAATTTTTGATGTTGTACAAGATTACAGAAAGGCTCATTCGCGCTTGGCTGATAATTATAAGGATAAACGCGCACACAGTGTGGCGGAAAGATGTTCCCGCAGGGCTGGGCATTATTTATTGGTTATGAAACAATCTCTGTACAATGCTGGTCAAGATTTAGATGATGATGATATTAAATGTTTTGCGCTGTTAGTAGATTCTTTTGAACAAATGCAACGTAATCGCCTATTGAATGATTTACAAAAATATGCAAGCTTTGATGTGGTGGCGTTTGTTGGGTCATATAACCGCGGATTGGATTCAAAATTACGCGTTTCTAAGAAAAAAGATGTTACAGAATTATCAGAAAAAGAATTGAATCGCCGTATTGATAAAATTAATCGTGCACGTAAAAATATAAAAAAACATTATAGAATTTTTCATAATATTAAACTGTGTGATGAAATACGGGATGAAGCAAAAGAATTAGCTCATGCTGTGGTTAACGGTAAATTGAATAATAATTCAAAAGATTATTTAGAAGCTGTACGTAAATTTTTAGATGCTGCAATTGTTAATTCTGTTGATGGTGATATTATGGATTCGGCAGATAAAATTCTGGCTGAAAAAATTCAAGAAATGGATATTCATACAGAAATTGAAGATTTTGTTTCTGTTCAAGATAACAAAAATGAACCTGCTGAATTAGAACATAAATTGGCTGCAGGTGTTGAACAATCGGATGCGGAACCGGCGGAAAAAGTGCAGGCTGTATCGAAAAATGATGAACAAGCAGCAACTGATAAAGAATCTGTTAAAGAGAAAATAAGTTACATTAGACAGAAAATTGAAAAAAGAAAGCAAAAAGAACGCGATAGAATTCATCAATGGGCAAAACGTATGGAACAACAAAAAGCGGAACAAGAACAAAAAAATCGCGAGATTGCCCAAGAAAGAGCAAAACAGATTGCTGAAAAGAAAGCTGAACGCGAACAGGCATTAAGAGAAAAAATTGAACAAGTCAGGGCAACTATTAAACAAGATAAAGATGCACAACGTGCAGAAAAGTTGCGTAAAGAAGCAGAACAGGCTGAACAAGCAAGATTGGAAGAAATTGAAAAACAAGAACGTCAAGAACGCAGACAGGAACGTGTTGATAATGCCAAGAAAGCGGTTTCTGATGCGGCTGATAAGGTTGCCGGTGGATTTGTTTCTATTAAGGATAAATTAAAATCAAAATGGCAAGCAAAGAAATCTGAAATTGAAACAAATAGACGCAATCGTGAAATTATTCGTGATGCGGAACGTGCGTCACGTGAACACTGGGAAAAATTAAAACGCGAAGAAAAACAAAATAAACAGGTGGAAAAACAACCGCAAGAGCAAGAAGAACTAAATAAAAATAGAAATTTATTAGTGCGTGTTGCTGCGGTAAGTGCGGCAGCTATTGTGTTGTTTGGTAGTGTTTTTATGTATCAGAATAACAATCAAGTAGAACAGAAAAAAGAACCTGTTAAAAAAGAAGTTAAAGCAAAACCTGTTGTTCAAAAACAAGAAGCGGCAACAGTCACAATTGATACAGCGTATGCTCAGGCTTTGGTGAATTATTATAATTCTGCGCTGGATATTATTGGTGGTAATAAAAAGGCTGATGTTTTATCAAAAATAAACAACCAAGTTCAATCAGGCAATATTGTTTTAAGTGATTATATTTCTGCAGAACGTATTGCATATGCGTATTTTATATATCGCGAATATGGTTTTAATATTGATATTTTGAATTTGGCTGTGAATGGTAATCAAAAATTAACAGATGCACAAATGGCCGAATTAAATAAGGTTATTATGGATGCTGGTGAACGCGGAACAGGTGTTCAAAAACAAGCTAAACAACGTGTAGAAGCGCGTGGCGGTGGCTTGAGTCAACATAGCAAATTTAAAAATGCTACGAAACAACAGCAACGTCAGCATTTAGTGAATTTAGGATTGTTGAAAAAAGCACATATTAAATAATCATGGATTCCGGTATGTCTGTAGAAAAATATCCTGATCCAACATGGACTAATAAAATCGAGCATATCGATGCTAAAGGGTATGTTAATGTCAGGGTAACAAAAGTCATTTCTGTTGGTGATATGCATTTTATTTATTTAGAATCAACCGATAATTACGTGAATATGAATCTGGGAGTAATTTCTTATAATGGTGAATTAAAACCGGTTGTGGTACAAGATGCGGTTGCCAGATATAAAAATGATGGCACAAAGGTTGATTTTGCAGGATGGACATTGCAACGTGATGAAAATGGTAACTGGGGTTTCCAAATAAATAATATAATAAAACAAGTTGTTAAACCAGAACTGCCTGAGCTACAACCTCAACCACAACCCCAGAGTCAAGCGCAATCCAAGCCGGTTAAAAAAGCAAAACCTGTACAGAAAACACAAGATAAAGAAGAAAATGAAGATTTATACGAAGTGTTTAAGTTTTATTTAGATGCTTTTTCAATATTGTGTCGTGAAGATGAAGAAAAAACATCAATGTGTAAAAAGGCTGGGATTGTTAATACTGCGGCTGCAAAATGTAATGATTTACGCAGGGTGCTTTTTGTTGTGCAAAATGTGATGACAAAAGAATTTCCTGATGGTCAGACAAGATCTACGATTATAAGAAATGAATTGATACAAAATGGTGTAATAAAATTAAGAATATATAAAACCTTTGTTGAAAAGATGATTATTGCTTGGGATTGTGATGTAAAAGAAGAAAGAATAAGTAAAAAGGGTGTCTTTTTGCATAATCCAGAAGAGTCAGCAATATTGGCTTTGGAATGGGGCGGATATACGCCGAATGCCGAGGAAAATCTATTTGATAAAATCAATGAAACAATCAAAAACAGAGTGTTAAATAATTCTGTTAATGATTTTTCTAGGGCACGATTGGGTCAGAAAAAACAAACAAGTAATCACCAAAAAACATTATAAAACATCTTGCAAATCGCATTTTTTGATTATATTATATTGATATGTTTTTCGGGCGCGGTACCGTTGAAATGATTGACAACCATGGAGGAACCAAAACCCAAGTCAAAGTGATAAATTCGGGTGGCACCGCGCGGAATTATAATCGCGCCCCGATATTAACAGAGCAGGGTGCCAAAAAAATCCATATTTTGTTGGTGCCTAAGAAAACAAAAAAGGGACCAAAATGTTATCTTTGAAATCTAAATACAGAACACATACTTGTGGTGAATTAAACATAAGTAATGTTGGCGAAGTTGTTACATTGTCAGGTTGGGTGCATCGCAAGCGCGATCATGGATCTTTGTTATTCGTGGACTTGCGTGATAATTATGGAATTACCCAATGTGTGTTTGATGGCGGTGATGAAATTGTGGAAAAAATTCGCCCAGAATCTGTGGTTAAAATTACAGGGAAAGTTGTTGCGCGTGATATGGACGCCATCAATGAAAAAATCCCAACAGGGCATATTGAGATTCAAGTGCAAAATTGTGAAATTTTAACAAATTCTGAAGTGTTGCCTTTCCAGGTTTTTGGTGATGAAGAAACATCTGAAGAATTGCGTTATAAATATCGTTTCTTGGATTTGCGTCGTGAAAAACTACACTATAATATTTTAATGCGTAATAAAATGATGAAGTGGTTAAGAGATAAAATGTGGGATTTGGGCTTTTCAGAATTCCAAACACCGTTATTGACCGCTGATTCACCAGAAGGTGCGCGTAGTTTCTTGGTGCCGTCCAGATTGCATCATGGAAAGTTTTATGCGCTGCCTCAGGCACCACAAATGTTCAAACAAATGTTGCAGGTGTCTGGATTCGATAGATATTTCCAAATTGCACCATGTTTTCGTGACGAAGATTTGCGCGCAGATAGATTGTTGGAATTTTACCAATTAGATATGGAAATGTCTTTTGTCGATTTGCCGGATATTCAAGCTGTAGGTGAGGCAATTATGCCGGAAATGGTAAAAACTTTTGCGCCAGATGCAAACGTGTATCCAGAAATTCCGCATATATCATTTGATGATGCTATGTTGAAATATGGTTGTGATAAACCAGATTTACGTAACCCTATTTTGATTTCTGATGTAACTGAAATATTCCGTGGGTCTGATTTTGGTATTTTTGCAAATGCAATTGAAAATGGTGCGGTGGTTCGTGCTGTGCCAGCACCAAATTCATCTGATAAACCACGTTCTTGGTTTGATAAATTGGGTGAATACGCAGTCAAAGAATTGGGACTTGGTGGACTGGGATATATCGTGTTTGCCGAAGAACCAAAAGGACCAGTTGCAAAAAAGTTAGATGCAGAACGTGTCGCAAAATTGAAAGAAATCGCAGGTGATAATTCATCGTTGTTCTTTATTTGTGATAATGTTGATGCTGCTGCAAAGGCTGCTGGCAAATTGCGTAATAAATTGGGCGCAGATTTAGGTTTGGTAAATCCACGTGATTTTGCGTTCTGTTGGGTCGATAACTTCCCATTCTTTGAACCTGATGAAGAAAGGGGTGGTGCGCCTGCGTTTACGCATAATCCGTTCTCTTATCCTATTGTTGATTCAATCGAAGAATTATCAACACGTGATCCATTTACAATTAAGGCTGCACAATTCGATATGGTGTTAAACGGTATTGAAATTTGCAGTCGAAGCAGTTGAAAAGAACTTTTCTGGATTATATACTGCGTTTCAATATGGTGCGCCACCACATGGCGGTTGTGCGTTTGGTATTGAACGCGTGGTGTCTGAAATTTTGGGCATTGGTGACAGTGTTCGTGAAATTGTCGCATTCCCAGCAAATCAACGTGGACAAGATTTGTTGATGGGAAGTCCAAATGAGGTTTCCGAACAGCAATTACGTGATGTTCATATTCAAGTGCGTAAGAAAAATTAAATATAAGAAAGTAAAGAAAATGCCGGTATTTGCCGGCATTTTTTTATATATTTATTTACGGGAACGGATGTATGCACGCATATACCCGATGTCTAATGAATTTGTTATATCTGATACAGAATATATTCGTTTGCCATATTCGTTAATACTCATTTCAATAGATGTTGGTTTGGTTGATGTTCCGCGCATAATAAATTCCATTGTTCCCGTCATAAGTTGTTTCAAAATCACCGTTTTTATAAATACCTTTGATTTTCATTTTTTTAATACGCGTATCACCAAACTCTAATGCAGATGCCAATATATATTCTGCATTCATTATATTTATTTTATCGGCGGATGCATAAAAACTATCAAATCCTAATCCATGTATAATACCACCTGTGAATGTTATATCGACATCCCCAGTCAAATTATATGTTAAATCATTTGCTGTTTGACCAGATGTGTGCAGATTTATTTCGGCGGTAATTGTGGAGTCAGAAATGTTTAATGGTGTTTCAAAGTTTAGCAAACTGCCATCCCATTTGAATTTGTTTAATTGAATTGATATATCATAATCAAACTTTTCTTTTTCTATTATAATCAGTAAATGTCCACGCGCAGAATCAGATATAGAAAATACTTGTGCGTTTGGTTTTAAAGAATATACAAAGTTTTTATAGTCTTGATTATTTAATATCATTGTATCCGCAGATATAGATATGTTTACAGGTACATCAAATAAAGTCGCAAGTGGATGGTTTGTTAAAAACTTTTGTTCTTCGTAATTATTTTTGAATTTTTGGCTGATAAATTTATCCAAGTTTAGTATAGGTGTTTTTAATGTTATGCCTGATTTTGTTACGTTGCCAGATAGTATTTGTCCAGCAATCATAATATTTAAATCACCAATATTGTTATCGCTGTATGTACCGGAAATAGCGTATGGCAAGTCGTTCACAAATCTTAAATCCACGGATGGTAACCATTGTTTGAAATTTGAACCTGTGATTGTGAAGTTATTTTCAGATATATCAATCATCCATTGTTGATTTTGTGGAATAAATCTTTTTTTATTATTTTGTAATGTATATGTTCCACGAGAATTCAACATAAAATCAGGTAAGAATTTTAAATCCAATCCAACATCACTTAATGTAACATTTTTTGCAAAGTTATATTTTGGTATAATCTGATTTTTGGTTATAACCAATGTACCGGACATGTCAGAAAATGTAAAAGTAACAGTTCCTGTTTCTCCGATGTGTGATACTAAATTGCGGATGGTTTTGAATGATGGCATTTTATCTGTGGATGCAGCATTTATATTAAATATCCCATTATCTTGGCTGATTGTTCCAGATATGTTGCCGTACGAGAAATGTTTACACCCCCATTTTTTTGGAGTTCCAGAAAAATCACATGTGAACTTTTCGTCCATATTATTTATTTGTAATTTTGTATTATGTAATCCGTTTTCATCATATGTTCCACCAGAAAGTTCAATGTTATCTGCAATAACTTTATTTAATTCTAATTTGTTGTTCAATCCAGCAGCAATAATCATAAATCTAGAAAATTCATTTTGTTTGAATTTAATTTTCCCAGATAAATCAAAGTTTATATTGGTTTTATTCATCATATTGTGATCGTAAGTGATAAAAGAAACATCTAGGTTTGCAGTATTTGACTTGAATGTCAGTGAACGGAATCCGCTTGGCAAAAGTTTTATATTGCCAGTATAGTTATTAGCCACAATATTCGTGAAATCAAAACCGTATGCGCCATCCCAATGAAAATCCATAGATAAACTGACCGGTTCGTTTATTTTTGGGTTTTTGAATTCAAACCATTTGTTTATATCATCTGTTGTGATTGTCATTTCACCAGATGCACCGCCATCAGGAAATAGTGTCCCGCGTATGTGTAAATTATCATTACGATTTAATACAACAAAATCACCATCATTGTATGTGATGTCGTATTTATGTTGGCTGGTTCTGATTTGTCCACTAAATTTATTGGTGGATAATGTACCACGAACAATTCTGTAATCGTGACCCATAAAATCAATATTAGCGTTATAAATGTGTATGTCGTGTGATACAGCATATGGAAATAAATCTGTAATTTTTATGTTTGCGTTATGAACTCCGATGTTTTTATTCAATGTTGCTTCTTTCAGATTGAATATCTGTTTTAGAGGAACAGAGAAAGAAATACTGCCAATTTTGCCAGTTGGAATCTGGACGTTATGGGCAACAATTGTGGTGGTTCCAAGTAAGCTGAAATTTATATCACCGTTTATTTTTGTTATTATACCTGTTTGTTCATACAGTTTACTTTCCAGTACAGGTTTCATTTTGTTCAGGTTTATAAGTGGTGGAATGCACATAAGTCCAATGATTGTCAGACCAATCAAAGCGATAATTGTCCAAAAAAAGCGTCTTTTGTGTCTTGATTTTATATTCATTCTCTTTCCCTTGTATTTTGATTATAGTGTATTATATTTGTATTTGTGAACAAAAAAAGTATATTTAATCTTGAAAGTGATTATGCCCCAATGGGTGACCAGCCAACTGCGATTGCTGAATTGGTTGATGGTGTCAAGCATGGTAAAAAATCGCAGGTTTTGCTGGGGGTTACTGGGTCTGGTAAAACGTTTACAATGGCTAATGTGATTGCTGAATTGTCCAGACCGGCTTTGATAATGGCGCCTAATAAAATATTGGCGGCACAATTGTATACTGAAATGAAGGCCTTTTTCCCACATAATCATGTAGAATACTTTGTGTCTTACTATGATTATTACCAACCTGAGGCATATATTCCAACAACGGATACCTATATTGATAAAGATGCCGCTATAAATGAACAACTGGATCGTATGCGGCACAGCGCGACACGTGCGATGCTGGAAGAGAGAGATGTTGTTGTTGTATCATCTGTGTCATCTATTTATGGTATGGGTTCGCCAGAACAATATTCATCTATGCGTCTAACATTAAATATTGGAAATAAAATTGGTATAGGGGATGTAATACGTTCTTTGGTCGATATTCAATATAAGCGGAATGATGTTGCGCCTGTGCGTGGGGATTTTCGTGTGCGAGGTGATGTTTTAGATATATTCCCGTCACATATGGCTGATATGGGGTGGAAGGTATCTTTTTGGGGTGATGAAATCGAAGAAATTTGGGAGTTTGATACATTAACTGGTGCTAAACTTCACAAATTAAATAGGGTGGTTGTGTATCCAAATACTCATTATGCTACACCTATGCCGTCTGTATTAAATGCTATTGGTAATATCAGACATGATTTAGATGAAAGATTGAAATACTTTCATGAAAATATGAAATATGTCGAAGAACAGCGTCTGCGTGAACGCGTAAATTTTGATATTGAAATGATGGAATCAACGGGAACCTGTCGTGGTATTGAAAATTATTCGCGTTATTTAACTGGCAGACTTCCTGGACAACCACCGCCAACATTGTTTGAATATTTGCCAAAAGATGCTGTTTTGTTTATAGATGAAAGTCATGTAACTGTTCCACAAATTGCGGCTATGTCGCGTGGGGATAGGGCGCGTAAAGAAAATTTATCTCAATATGGATTCAGACTTCCTGCGTGTATAGATAACCGTCCTTTGACTTTTGATGAATGGGATGCATTGCGTCCACAAACTATATTTGTATCTGCAACACCAGCACAATGGGAATTAGAACAAGCAAATGGTGTCGTAGCAGAGCAGGTCATTCGTCCAACAGGATTGTTGGATCCTGTATGTGATGTTCGACCAACAACACATCAGGTTGATGATTTGTTGGCAACATTGAAGGAAACAAAAGGTCGTGCGCTGGTTACAACACTGACTAAAAAAATGGCAGAGCAATTAACAGATTACCTTAATGAAAATGGTGTACGTGCACGTTATCTGCATAGTGATATAGATACGCTGGAACGTATAGAATTATTGCGCGAATTAAGATTGGGTAAATATGATGTGTTGGTTGGAATCAATTTGTTACGCGAAGGTTTGGATGTTCCAGAATGTGAGTTGGTTGCGATTATGGATGCTGATAAAGAAGGATTTTTGCGTTCTACGCGTTCGTTGATTCAGACAATTGGCAGGGCTGCACGTAATGCCCAAGGGCGTGTAATTTTATATGCTGATAGTATTACAGAATCAATGAATGAAGCGTTAACAGAAACCGCACGTCGTCGTTCGATTCAAATGGATTATAATGAAAAGCACGGGATTGTGCCAAAAACTGTGACCAAGGCTGTTTTTGCAGAAGTTACAGATTCCCAAGAAAAAGTGGACAAGAAACGCAAATTTGTTTATAATTCGGATGGTGCATGGGATGCGGAAAGCCTGCGTAAAGAGATTGCAGCTTTAACAAAACGTATGCGCAAGGCAGCAGAGAATCTGGAGTTTGAAGAGGCTGCTGAAATTCGTGATACTATAAATAAAATGCAGGATGATTTGCTTTTATTAGAATAAAGGAAAAATCTATGTCCGAAATATTTTTACAAGATTTAAACGCAACACATGAATGGGCGCGTGAATTTGCAAAAACTTTGCATGCGCCGGTAACTGTCGCTTTGCATGGTGATTTGGGAATGGGAAAATCTGAAATTGCACGAACAATAATTCGGACTTTGCGTGGTGAAAATACTGTTGTCCCCAGTCCTACATTTACACTTGTTCAGAATTATGATGGAATTTCTCATTTTGATTTATACAGAATTACTGATGCATCTGAATTGGAAGAAATTGGTTTGCAATATGCTATGCAAAATGATATAACTTTGATTGAATGGCCAGATGTTGCAAATGGTTTGTTACCTGCAAACACTATTCATATATATATATCGCCATGCGGAAAAGAGTGTAATAATACAGGCCGAAAACTTATTATTAAACAATAAAAAATACCGGCAAATGCCGGTGTTTTATTTCTTTAACAGACTTTGAACAGCTAATGGAAAATCGTTTGATTTAGCAAGGTACGAACCGCATACTAATAAATCAGCGCCCGCATCCCAACAATTTTGTGCAGTATCAGGATTTATTCCACCATCAACGGAAATAATATATTTTAATCCATGCTTTTTACGTGTTGTATATAATGCCAGTATTTTTTGTAGTACAGATGGATCAAAAGTTTGACCCGCAGCCCCAGGCATTACACCCATAACCATAATTTCATCAACATCACGTAAAACAGGTACCAGTGCAGATACAGGTGTATCCGGGTTTATAGCAACACCGGCACGTTTCCCTATGGCGCGAATTCCGCGTAATGCGGCGCGAACCCCAGAAGTATTTAATGATAGAATAATTGTGTCTGCGCCAGCCTTGATAGCATTAGCCGCCCAAATAGCAGGATTTTCAGTCATTAAATGAACATGTAAATGGGCGTGTGTATTGTTGCGTATAGTTTTTAATTCTGGAATTCCGCCTGCAATTTTATCAACATAAAAACCATCCATAATATCAACATGAATAGTTGATATACCACCAGATTCAAATAATTTGTAAGTTATAGGGCTTAACATATTAAAACATAATGTTGATGGTGCAATTGGTATGAATTTAGGTTTTTGTTTTTTATGTTTTCTGATAAAGAATTTTTTTATTTTATTTATATAGGCAGCATGACGTTCACTGCGTGCAATATATGCCTCGCGGGCAGGTTTTGCTGAATCCCATATATAATCAGATAATGCAGTAATTGTTGCATCTGCATGATGGTTTTCGGCAGGCAGACCGAAAGCATTTTCTATAAAATCAACCACGCCTTCGATTTGTGTTCCGCCACCACTGATTATTATTCGTGTTGGCAACATTTCAGATATGACATCAGATGTAGCATCTTTGATTTTGCCGATAATTTCAACAACACGTGGCACAATAACATCATTAACATCGCCACGTGTAAAATCGTATGCGGTATCAGCAGGTGTCAATCTGTCCATAGAGCGAGGAATTAAATTCGCAACCATGCGTTTGATTCTTTCGGCTTCGTCAAAATCAAGATGTAGAGATGTTGTTAAATCCATTGTGACATTTGACATACCTATATCAAGTTTTTTATGCCAACATACACCAGTTTTATTCCAAATAGATACGGATGAAAATTCTGCGCCAAGATCTATGAACAATGCTGTTTCATCTGGTTTGCGTAAAGTCATACTTTGCAGATATTGTGGATCAAACAGACCATTATATTGGATGTGTGCTTTGCGCAGGATGGATACGATTTCATTTAATCTTTCTGTTTCATAACAGATTATACCAAATGTCGAAACTAACTGATGGTCTGTATAACCAACAGGTGTTTGTATTTTTCTGGCAGACGGGGTGTCGTATTGTAATGGCATTATGTGAATAGGAGAAAAACCTTCGGGAATAACAATTTTTGATATTTGTGAACGAATATCGTTTTCTGTGATTTTATGTTCGCCGTTCCAGAGAGTATTTTGACGTAATTTTAAGAACTCTGATTTCCCAAAATTACCCGTTATATATGCGGATTCAAAATGTGTCCCCAATTCTTCTTCTAAATTTTGGACGACAGAACGTATAGCATATAGTTGATCAAAATTATCGCACATTGCGGTTGCAGATTTTGCTATTTTCCCAGAACAAATATGATGCGCAACACCGCGGACACAACTTGTTCCGATATCTAGGCATAAAAAGCAAGAATCAAATAAGTTCATTTTATCTGACCAATATACGTGCAGGGTCGCGCATATCTATCACACTTATGTCGCGGCCAAATATATTATGGTTTTTGTTTATTGTTATTAAACTGGCGATTGCATATGCAAAATCATCTTCGGGTAATTTTATTACAATTCCACCATTTGTATGTATATCCCAACGGCGATTTTCAATCCATTCTATATAATCAATATCAGCCAGCATATCATTAGCCGCATTTGTGATTTTTGTTATATTGTCAGGAACCGGACCGCGGAATAATACCGCAGATGTTGGGCGTTCGGGGGACGGTTTGTTTGCAATTGTGCCATCATCAGATAGTGGAAAATAATTTTCGCCATCCGTCCAGCTTGCTACAAAATGGTGAAATGATACATGTATTACTAAATTTCCGTTTGGCAGGCGCCGAACAGCAGAATATTTAACACCAGGTACAGATAATATGTTATTGTTCATATCTTTTAAGTTGATAGAATAAAAAGATGTGTTTTTTGGAAGTGATGCCGCCGCAGATAGTGCAGTCATGTCTTTGTTTTCAACATCAGCAATAATAGATGTTTTATGCAAACGTGCCATTGCGCCATGGCCTGTACCGACCATAATTATGCGTGATGCAAAATACACAGCCAGTAATATGGCAACACCAAAACATAGCCAAAACCAGATTGAACGCCTCATGCTTGGCATTATAACACATTTTTTACTAATAAGAAAGAGGATTGGTCAGATTTTTTTTACATTGCGCGCAGTAAATAGCCACGTCTGAGCATGCAACGGCGGTATGCACCAACTGTTTTTGATGCCCGATTACGCGGAACAGACATTAAAGCGCGCTGACCCACGTCTGTATATTCGTTTGATTGAAATGTTACCCATATTCCATCCCAATCTGGCATTTGATCGTTTTGGTTTGGTGACAGCAGGCGAGCAATACGAGATTTTGGGGTGTAATCTTGGGCCTTTATACCCAAACAAGACTTATGATCGCGGACAAATTGCTCTGTGGTTACGGCCTCGTTTTCCCAATTTAATATAGTCGCATCATCAATACTGCCACGATTGGCAGATGCACATGCGGTCAAAGCAAGTAATAAAGCAATTTGTTTTATTTTCATATTTTATATTATAATTTATTTGCGTTCGGGTGGCAATAGTTTTTATAATGTAAAAAAAGAGAAAGGGGAGCTGATGGCAATATCTGTTCAAAATTTTATTAAATTAGCTAACTTTTATAATCAAATGGTGACAATAATGTCGGCTGTTTGTGTTGAAAAAGGTGGCATTTCTGTGGATAATTATGCAGGTCGTTTTTTTGCTGCGGATGTTTTAGAATATATTGTTGAATATGGACGCAGATTAACAGAGGCAGGACCGGTGCCTGATGATGTTGCACGTGTTATGAAGGTTTTGCAAGAAAGATTTGAAAGTGTTAAAAATTTAGTAACCCCAACAGAGAAGCCGATTTATGAAATGACGTTAGAAGAGTTTGAAAAGTTTATGAATATATAGTATGTTGCTATAAAGATGGAGAAGAAAATGCAAAAAATTTTATTATACATCATGACAATTTTGGTGTGCGCTGGCTGTCAAAGGGCAGAAAATACCATGCAACAGCAATTTGATACAGTACAAGTTGTTGAAAATATGGTGATTGACGAAAAGTCTGTGCCGATTTTTCCTAAAAAGGCGGCTTTGACAACAGATACAGCGCAAAGATTTTCTGTTGAATTACCAATGCGTTGTACTGTGGATTGGGATAATCAGGCGGTTGTTTCTGTGGTCAGAGAGGAAAAAATAGAAATGGTTCGCTTGGGAACAGGTGATGATTTGCCAGATTTGTCTGTGGATCAATATAAATTCAAAGATGTAACTGTTGCTGCGGCATTAAATAAACTGTTGGATGGAACAGATGTGTCTGTTGTGGCTGATGAACAGTTGGTTGAAAAAATATCTGGTGAAGTTGCGTCTGGAACATTGACTGATACGGTTGATTTAATTTCTAAAATGGGACGTGCATATTATTCTTATGATGCAGAAACAGCAGAAATTCATTTGAAACATCGTGCAAAATGGATGATAAAAATGCCAAAAGACGAAGCAATCATAATGGCTTTGTTGGATGCAATGCATGGTGCCGATGTTCGTAATCTACTTGTAAACTGGCAAGATAAAACAGTTGTTTTTGAAGGCGATTCTCAAACAGAACGCGAAGTATCCAGAATAATTGCTGATATTGCGTCAAAGAAATATATGTTGGCATGGGATATGGATGTTTATCGTGTGTATCCAAAGACAGATAATCCAATTATTTGGATGAATTTGTTGCCTGCGTTTGGTAAGCATAATGTTAAAATGTCGATTCCTGGGGTTGTTGGACGTGCTTTGGTTGTGGGACCTGAAATAAATACAAAAACATTGCAAGAATTTTTGTCTCAGCAATCTAATGTTGTTTTGATTTCTCAAGGAACTTTCTCGATTCCAAATGGTTGGCAGTCAAAGTTTGATATAGGTCAATGCAGTAAAGAAGATAGATTAGAAACCGATTTAATTATTGGCGCAACTGGTAAATATGGTGATTATGGCGGATATCAAAAAATTGATGCTAAAATTGTTTTGACTACAAAATATGGTGAATTAACATCATTTAATATTCCATCTAGTATCGGGGATAATTATGTGATTATTGGTATTCCAACACACTCTTTTGTTACAACGCCAGAAACATTAATCAGTCCGTTTGCTGAATTAGTTGTATTTATGTCACCAAGATTGGTGTCTATTGTGGATAGCAAGGCTGATAAAAGTAATGTTGACGATTTAGTTGGTGATGAATTGCGTGATTATTTGAATAAGTAAGGAAAAGTAAATGTTGTTTTCAAGACTTGAAAAAAAAGTAGCATATAGATATCTGTGGGCCAAGAAACGCGGGTTTGGGTCTGTGGTATCGTGGGTGTCGCTTATTGGTATTATGTTGGGTGTGGCAACTTTGATTGTTGTTATGTCGGTTATGGGTGGTTTCCACGATGTGTTGTTGGGACGTATTATTGGTATGAATGGTCATATTGTTGTATATCATCAAGATGGCGCGATTTCTGATTATAATTATTTAATAGACAAAATTCGTCAGAATAAAGTAGTGATGGCTGAAACAGTATCAATTGTTCCAATTGCCGAAGGGCAGGTTATGGTGACGGCCAAAGGACGCAATTCTGGGGCAATGATTCGCGGAATAAATATGTATGATTTGATTGCAAAAACTGATGAAGGGGCGCGTTTTTATGGTAAGGCTTTATCAGAAATCAAAGATGGTGAATTGGTTGTTGGGGCAAGTTTAGCACGTAACTTGGGTGTTACTATCAATGATGAATTGTCGTTGGTTTCTGCAAATGGTTCTACGCCAACACCGTTTGGTTCTATGCCACGGATTGTATCGTATCCGTTGAAAACATCTTTCTTTATGGGAATGTATGAATATGATTCAGGGTATATATTTTTGCCACTTGAAACAGCGCAAAAATATTTGAATATTGGAAAATCTGTAACGCATATAGACTTGTTTTTGAAAGATGCAGAAAAGACAACTGCTGTTCGTGAATCATTAATGCGATTGTTGCCAGATGGTTTTATTGTTCGTGATTGGCGCGATTTGAATCGCGGTTTTGTTGGGGCATTGCAAGTTGAATCAAATGTTATGTTTTTGATTTTAATGTTGATAATAATTGTTGCGGTGTTCAATATTGTGTCTTCGTTGGTTATGTTGGTTAAAGATAAAGCAAAAGATATTGCGGTGCTTAGAACATTTGGTGTGTCGCGTAAATCTATGATGAAAATATTTGTTTTATCTGGGTCAACGATTGGTGTTATTGGTGCAACAGCGGGAACAATACTTGGGACCATTATTGCGATTTATATAGAGCCAATTCGTAAATTTTTCCAGTGGTTGACAGGTCGTGATTTGTTTCCTGCGGAATTATATTATTTATCAGAATTACCATCCAAGGTAGAATTTTGGACTGTGTTTGGAATTGCTTTGATTGCAATTGTGTTGGCTTTCTTGGCAACTTTGTATCCTGCATGGAAAGCGGCAAATACAGATCCTGTCGAGGTTTTGCGTAACGAATAAAAGGATGGACAGATATGGCAAGTATATTAAATTCTTTATCACGTGTTAAACGCTCTGATATTGTTATGTCTGTGCGTGATATTAAAAAGATTTTTATGGAAGGCGGCCAACCTTTACATGTGTTGTCTGGTGGTGGATTTGATTTAGCAAAAGGTGAAATTGTCGCTTTGGTTGGACCTTCGGGTTCTGGAAAATCTACATTGTTGCAGTGTGTTGGTTTGTTAGATAAACCAACATCTGGTAGTATTTTAATCGGTTCTGTGCCTGTGCATCAAATGAGTGAAGAAGAACGCACGATTATTCGTCGTAAAAAAATTGGTTTCGTGTATCAAAGACATAATTTGCTTTCTGATTTTACCGCATTAGAAAATGTTATGATGCCAATGTTAGCAAATGGTGTTTCCGAAGATGTTGCTGCGGCGCGTGCATTAAAATTGTTAAAAGATGTACATGTTGAACACAGAGCATCGCATTTGCCAGGCGAAATGTCTGGGGGTGAACAACAAAGAACGGCTGTTGCGCGTGCGCTTGCAAATGAACCTGATATTATTTTAGCGGATGAGCCAACAGGAAGTTTGGATCCGGCACACGCATCTGCGGTTTTTGATTTATTATTGGATATCGTGCACAAGAAAAAAATGGCAATGTTGTTTGTAACACATGATATGGGATTAGCTGCACGCGGCACAAGGAAAATTACCATTGTAAATGGGGTGGTAAATAGGTTATAATATATGTAATAAATAAGAGGGAGAGAATTATGAAAACACAAAAAGATTTTTACAGACTTAAAGTTTGGATTGCTTTTATTTTGTTATTTGCATGTGGTTCTATGGTTGGTATTGGTATTGCAAATTGGGGACATTCGATAAAGTCAAAGAAGATTGTAAAAGAGGAAGTTGTTGAGGTTAGTGCGTCTGTTCAAAAACCTTGTAAGGCAGTAGAAGGTGTATTGTTAAATAGACTGTATAATAATGATGGAGATTGCGATGCAGATAATCGTGATTTAGAAACTTTACAAAAATTGGTAAGTTATGGTTGTCCTGAAAATCGCGATAAATTTATACAAATGGCAAATAATAAGCAGGCAGTATTGGATGTTGCGTGTGCAGGTTATATTTCTGATGATGCCGAGGTTTTTAGCGGTATAGAAACAACGTGTGGAAAAATTGAAGAAAGTTTAAAGGCAAGAATGCCAAGGGTTTACGCTGATTCTAATGCAGAAGAACATATTGAACGCGCAAAAATTTATGCGATGATGGCTGAAAAAGGTTGTCGTGAAAATTCACAAACAAATACTGATTTGGCTAAACAAGAATTAGATATTGCACGTGCACTTCAAGATGATAAATTTGATGAACATATAAACGTTTGAAAATGCAACAGGATGCCGAAGAGATATTTAATAAAGCCAAAAAACTGACTAATCCAGCAATTGACTTTATTATGCAGGTTGAAAAAATTATTAACGAATAAGGATATAAAATGCGAAAGTTGATATTAGCATTGTCGATAAGTGCGTTGATTCCAGCTGTATCTATTGCTGTTACAGATGCATATGGTGAAGATGTGGAATTTGAAGAAGAACAAACTGAAAATCGCACAGTTGGAAAACGTATGAGTTGTGCTGATATTAAAAAAGAAATGGATGAATTGAGTGCGCTTGCGGAACCTGATGAAGAGCAGGTTGTTCGTTTGGAAAGTTTGAATGCTGATTATCGTTCAAAATGTATGAAAAAAGCAGGTAGTCGTGCCACAGCAAGTCGTGGTAGAATGAGAGTGACAGATGCGGTGGCACTGAATCAACCACTTAAAACAGAGGAAGATACAAATGTTAATTTGGGCGGATGTGATACACCTGATGAAAATGGTTGTTGCCCAGGTGAAACATATAAAGATTTAGGCGATGCTGGATTTAATTGCTGCACAGCAAATGATGAACATTGTTTTCCACCTATGAAACCAAAAAAACAAGCACTTTTGTGCGATGATGGGTCAAAGGCAGATAAACATGGTTGCTGTACAGGTGAAACATATACTGATTTAGGGGAACTTGGGTTTAACTGTTGCTTGGCTGACGGGGTTACTTGTTTTCCACCAATGAAAAAATAAGCACTTTGGAAAGAGCATCATTTTTGGTGATATATTGCTTGCAAAAATTTCTTGATTTTAGGGAATTTTCATATATAATGATATGGCTTTGAATTTGTTGCGAGCATAGTACAAGGGCTAGTACGCAAGCCTTCCAAGCTTGATATGCGGGTTCGAGTCCCGCTGCTCGCACCAGAGATTGGGCGTGCGCCGGAGTCGGAGAGCCGGGGCAGACTGTAAATCTGTTGTCTTATGACTGAGGTGGTTCGACTCCACCCACTCCCACCAAAAGATACACCGCAC
>CACYHY010000016.1 GCA_902774305.1 uncultured Pseudomonadota bacterium | reverse complement strand
TGTTTATCTTGGATTTCAGACAAAGCGCGTTGATAAGATTCTTCGATGCTTTGTGCGCGTTCTGTCAAATTGCGTTGCAAAGATGAAACGCGTTTTTGATAATCCATAACGCGGCGTTGCAATGCTTCTTGGGACAAAACATCTTGTGATTTTTCAATTTCTGCTTTTTCTTTTTCCAATGCTTTTTGTTCTTTGGTCAATTCATCACGCAATTTTTTTTCATAAGATTCTTTTTGACTGCGCAAATTTTTCAAAGCAGCAGCATCTGTTTGAACGGCATCCATACGGATAACAGCCATACGCATATCAGCACCAGATACAGCATCTGTTGACACTTCGGAAATAGCATCATTAACTGATACTTCGCGACTGCCAGAAATTGCCCAAATACCCAATGCTGCTACAACCAATACAATTGCAGCAATAATGCCAGTTTTTTTATAATTTTTAATAGTAATATTTGTGTTAGTTTTTACCATGATTTCTTCCTTTTGGTTTCTGTTTATGGTTAGTATAACAAGAAAAAATATAAAATAAAAGAGATATTTTACCGCACAGGTGCCAAACGAATTTCTACCCTGCGATTGGTTAATCTGCCGATACTATCTTGGGCGGCAATAGGGCGGGCGCTGCCACGACCAACAATAAACATGCGGGCAGGTTTTATTTCCTTGCGTGCCAAGAAAACACCAACGCGTTCGGCCATGTCTAATGACATTGCTTTTGACGCAGTTGCATCACGCATTGCATCTGTATAACCGGCAATTTCCATATATGTTGCATCATATTTACGCAAAATTCGTGCAATAGTGCTTAAAATACTATCGCCATTACTTGAAATCTCTGCCACATCGTTTTTCATAATTGCACCACGTGTCAAAATAACAACAACATCTGTTCCTGCACGTTCAACAGATACCCCCGCGGTTAGCAATGAATCATATAATTCATATTCCAACTTTGCCATATACTCGCGACCCACAGTAATATCATTTTCATTTTTATCACCGTATTCCATTTTTTTGGAATTGTTATCGCTTAATAATTTTCCGCCACTGCCGAGATATACAGGTTTTTTTGCGAGTTTATTTGTTTCGGTCATATCCATAAAACTTGCGCCGTTCAGGTAATAATTCCAAGTTGAACGATCAGGACTTGTATATTGTACGCATCCAACCAGACATAAACATAAAAGGGCGATTTTCAATTTCATTTTTATTATTCTATGATGATAGAAATTAAATTTCTTGGAGCAGATATACAGGTTTCTGCACCGGCACTTTCTAATCCATTAACAGACACCGCTTTGGCCCACTTGATTTTTGTGGTTGCAAAATACACGCAATCACTGTGAGTCAAATTTGTTAAATTGATAGAAAATGTTTCGCCATTAAATCCATGTGTCACAGACCATTCAGGACCACCAATAGGTGCTTTATCTTCAACTAATGCACCAGATTTTATTAAATAATCAACTGATACACCTGTGTAATCACCACGCATTTCCATTAATAATTTAGTGTTGCGCGCAATTTGTTCCATTGTTGATAACGCTAAATTGCGTATTTGATGTGTGCGTAACATATTGTATGTACCATATGCCGCCGCAGTCATAACGGCACCAATGGCCAACACGCCTAACATTTCAATCAAAGAACGTCCTGATTCAGATTTCATAAAAATCCCCTCCCTATTTTTTACTTTGATACCTCAACAATTTCTGCGCCTTCGAACAACCCCATTGCGCTTGCCATCATTGGGTCGGCGGCTAATTCTTGTTGTTGATGTTCAACAGCTGTTGGTACATGACATGATTCCGCTGAATGAACCAAAGTCCATGGTTTGCCGGTGTATTTTTCCAGCCATGTAGAAAGCTTGGAAGCAAAACTGATATCACCTTTACGATCAAAATAATTTAACTTTCCATCTGAAATTTCACATACTTCTACATTTTCTGAAAAGTAAGTATATAACAGTATTTGTTTATCTGACTGCATAGCCTTGCCTAATTCTTCGGCTGTGGTAATTTTATTTGTCTTTACCTGTGGTGCTGGTTCTGCTGGTTTTACAGTTTGTGCACCAACCACCGCAGTTGCAGCGGCATTGTTTTTTAGTATTTCTGCAACAGATGGCATGTCGGCAATATGCATCATACGCACAACCAACATATCAAAGCATTGTTTTTGATTACCTGCAACCTGCATTTCAGAAACAGCGGCAACCATAACCTGCCAAATTCTGGACAGTGTATTCAAAGATACACGTGAATCTATAATGCGTGTTTTTTCACGTTGGTCGGCTGTATATGGTGAATTCGAACAATCGCCAGCATTGATGGCCGGATGCATACGGGTTGCCCAATGTGTCCATTCCATCATATCAGATAACAACATAACTAAATCTGCACCATTTGTGTAAATAGTGTCTGTCATTTCTAATGCTTTTGCGGTATCACCAGACAAAATTGTGTCCATAAAATCAACAACAACATTTCTGTCTGCGCGTTTCAGCATATCCATCACGGCTTGTTCGTCAACATGACCGCCAGTTTGTGCGATTGCTTGGTCTAACAGAGACAGACCGTCACGCACAGAACCATCCGCTGCACGCGCCAATAATTCGTTTGCAGCATCTGTTAAATCAATTTTTTCTTGGTTTGCAATCCATGCAAAATGTTTTTTTAATGTTTCAATTGGAACACGAACCAGATCAAATCTTTGGCAACGTGATAATATGGTCACAGGAACCTTACGAATTTCGGTTGTTGCCAAAATAAATATAACATGTGCAGGTGGTTCTTCCAACGTTTTCAGCAAGGCATTAAATGCCGCCGTGGATAACATATGGACTTCGTCGATAATGTAAACTTTATATCTGCCATTCGTAGGACGGTATTGTGCCGCATCCAAAATATCACGAATATTATCAACACCTGTGTGTGATGCAGCGTCAATTTCCATAACGTCAATATGTTGACCTGCTGCAATAGCACGACAGTTTTCGCAAACACCACATGGTGTTGCAGTTGGACCATCAGATGACAAACAATTCAAAGCCTTGGCCAAAATACGTGCTGTACTGGTTTTGCCTGTTCCACGAATACCTGTGAAAATATAGGCATGAGCAATACGCCCGGTGTTAATAGCCGTAGTCAGAGTTTTTACCAAAACATCCTGTCCAATCAAAGAGTTAAAATCTTGACTGCGGTATTTGCGTGCTAATACTGTATAGTTATTGTCCATTTTACACTTTCCTTATGGCACAGAGCATACCAAACAAAAGTAAAATTTCAACAAATAAGTTAAATAGTTTTAATTCAGATTAGTGATGAAATCTGGAAAGCCCATTTCTTCATCATCTTCTGTTTTATTTGCGGTATCGTCACCAGCATTTTTTTCTGCGGCTTCGACTTCGGCTTCGGCTGCGGCAACAGCTGCGGCTTTTTCTTTGCTGTCACGCATAGAATCGATTTTTTCTTGTTCGGCATTTGTCATACGCACACAATGTTCAGCAGCCTGGAGCAGCCGTTCGCGTTCAATTTCGTCCGCAGTTGTGCGTGCTTGGTCTGTTAATTGTTTGCGGCGCATACGCCATTTATGACAACGTTGAATTATTTATACAAAATCAACCGACAACAAGAACAATATAAATCATCTTAAAACTGATTGCAATATTTTTTTTCTATTGCTAACCTATACATATAAGAATAAAAAGGGGGAGTGCGCATTGCGCTGTGAAAGGGGAAATTTTTTACTACAAGCATTGTTGGCTGTGTCTTTGATGTTTATTTTTATGCCGGTTTTAACGAACCGTTTGGTTGTAAATGACATGGATGCCAAAATGTATTCTTCGGTGCATCAAATTGATTCTGCACAAACTGCTGCGCGTATTTTTATTCGTGAAAATGTAGATACTTTGTCTTATGGGCAAACAGTAATTCGTGGGGATGATTTTGCCGATGTATTAGAACCGTATGGGTTGCCTTTGGGTTATATTCCAAAAACTGCATTTGGTCAGGATATTTATTTGGTTGTGGATAAAGATGAAACTGGGGTCAGTGGCGACTTAATGATTGACGGCGGAAATTTAACAGGAATACAAATTGCAGAAATGGTTCGCAGAATTGGATTCTATGCTGAACGCACAACAACAGGTTTAATGGTTGGTATTCCGCTAAATACTCTATACCAAGATGTGGTTCGTCGTAATGAAACAGATATAAATAATTCTGCTTTTTTAACAGATTTGGATATGAACAAATTTGCTATCGAAAACACCAGCAAGGTTATAGGGCATAATTTAGAATCAGAACTGGCTACATTTGATACTTTGGATATATATGGCAATGAAGCAGACAGAAATTCTAAAAATAAAATAGCGCATTTGGTGTCTGACAGAAGTATATTCCAATCTAAATCTGGTGGTTCTGCGCTGGCATTGACACGTGGCTCATTAAAAGCGAAAAATGTTTTTGGTAAAACAATTGCGCAATATGGCAGTACTGGCAATTTTGAATCAGAATCTGCGTCGGTTTATTCTTTTGATATGACAGCTGGTCGTACAGGTTTTACTGGACCAACAATTTGGGATGTACGTGGTAATTTGGAAACAGAACGTATAGCATTGGGTGTAGAAAGATTAGAAGTCGGTTCATACCTTAATGTCAGTAGCGGACAAGATGCATACATTGATGATAGCAGCATTTCCTATAATACATCCAGTGGTATTTCTGTTAGTAATATAATTGCATCGCACATTACTTTGCGTGACCAAACATCTAAAGCTTTGGATGCTGGTGAAAGTGGTGGTGTTATTGTTGATATCAGACCAGCCAGCACCAGTGTTTTGCCGGATGTTCATGTGTCAGAAATAAACAATGATGGTTTTGCTATTTTGAAAAACCCAAAGAAAGATAATGATGAAACTGTAACGTGCAAAGATGTAATCAATACATTGGGTGAAACTTATAATACAAATTCTTTGGCCCAACATGTTTTATGTGAATATTTGTTTTGGGCAAGACTGGAACAAAGAATAAACGCTAAACAATGTTTAATGGCAGGTGGCAGTGACTGTATATAAAACAAAAATCTTTGACAATACATCACGTGGCGCATCAATGATAGAGGTCATTTTGGCGATATCTATTATTGTGGTGGCTGCCCCATTTATGTATAAACAGGTTCAGCGAACATACGATGATATTGAAAATATATCTGCCGCACAAAAGATAGTTGATTTGCAAGATAGTGTTTTAAACTTTGTTCGTATTCACCAAGAAGAATGGCCTGATGTTGTGGAAAAGCCACTATCTGATAAAGATATCCAAGAAATATCTCCGTATATATCCAGCGGATTCATAGATAAACGTCAATTTCGTGGAACAACAGTTACAGATGTGTATCTGGCGTTTGATATATCTGACTCGGCTGTACGAACAAATCAAGTTGCACGTCAAATTGGTGTGGATGCTGCAGTGGTTGGTGATGATGGTATCGCATACAGTACTGTTTGGGCTGTATCTGCGCCAAATTTTAAACCTGGTAATTTGATATATAAAGTTTCGCATAATTTTGCAACCCAAGACAGAACTAATTTCTTGCATCGTGGTGCATCGGATACAATTATAAATACAAATAATAAAACGTTTAATAACAAAACCAAAACAGATTATAATCAGGATTCTGCCAAGGATAACTTAAATGCTATGTTGCGTAATTTGAATATGGGCGGTAAAGATATATTGAATGTTGGAACATTGGATGCTGAATCTGTTAGTGTAAAAAATATAAACGCAACATTTGTTAAGGCAGAAGATGTTTTTGCTGATGCTGTATATTTTTCATCTGGTGCCAATATTCAAGGTAGCGATGCAAACATAGATACAATTCGTGCGCTGGGTGATATCAGTGGTTTTCGTAACATAACAGCAAACAATTTGAATGGAAATAGTTTTAGTAATACAGGGACTGTTATTGCTGATCGTGCGACTGTTAATAATTCAATAAAAATTGGTAATCTGTTCAAAATAAAATCGTCAAGTACAAAAACAATAAGTGCTTTTACCGCAATATCATCTAATGCAGTTTATGCACCATATGTAACTGCTACGGATATGACTTTTTACGGTGATTTTGGCTTGACGGTTTCTGGCGAATTATTGATGTCTGGTGTTGCACCATTAAAGATTGGGAATTGGGCATTTCCATCAAATCAAATGCCAAAATTTACATCTTTTAAGTTAGGACGTGCAAAAATATCAGAAACACCAAATAAATCAGAGTTTAGCGCGATAATGGCTTCTGATTGGCAAACAAAAGAAAGTGTGAAAGAATAAATGAGATTGGATTATAAATCTTTATCAAAAAAACAACAGCGCGGCAGCATGCTGGTGGAATTATTGTTAAGTGTTGCTTTGGCTATGTTTATAATTCCGTTTGTGTTCAAATATCAGCGTAATGCGATTGAACGCCGTGATAATATAGCTATTACAAAACAGATGACAGAAATTCAAAGCGCATTGGAAAGATATATTATTGATAATCGTGAAACTATGTTAAAACCATATGGTCGTCATATTGTTCGTGTCGAAATTTCAGAGTTGGAAAAATATGGATTAAATGAAGATATTGCAAATAATCCAGATACCAGATATCAATTACGCGTATTGAAATCCAAGGACTTTAATGGTCAATCAACATTGCAAGGTGTTGTTGTTTATGATTCCGATAAAATTACACCATACAGAACACACCAGATATTAAATCTGGCAGGCGGTCAGGTTGGTTTCGTAGAAGGCAATCGTGCATATGGTGCAAATGGCGCGTGGCGTGCGTCTGTTGCAGATTTGGGCATAAATACCGATAGTGGTATAGTCAGTACAACAACAATCAATCGTGATAATGCGTTGTACTTGTGGCGTGTTCCTACGGATAGTTCAGATGATGCCACTATGCGTTCTTCGTTGAATTTAGGTGCGCACGACATATTGAATACCAAAAGTATGAGTTTTGTAAATGGCACTTTTGATGAATTTTTAACTATTGGAAAAATCACAACCAGAAATTTAATTTTTGATAATCGTACAACGATAGACAGCGCATTTTCTACAAAAAGTGCAACTGTATCTGGGTCATTGACATCAGATTCCAGAAACTTTGAAATATCTGGTCGTTTGTCATTAACTGATACAGGAAAGTTTTCTTCTTTTACCACAAACGATTTATATGTGACAAATTTGACTTTGCCGACACTCAGTATAAATAATCCAAAGAACGAAGCGGTTATTTTAACTGTGAACGGGTCGGTGAAAATGCGTTACGGCAGTATAAATGCGATATATGTGACGGTTGGATATGCTGGTTCAATCACACCACGTTTGACAGTGTCATCTAAAATATCAGATCCATCAAATTCCCATTATTATTGGGATGCAACAAAATCAGAGGCCAGTTTTTCTGATGTATATTTGGGGGATTTGAATCGTATGGTCAGTTATCTAGCAAAATCAGAATTTGATAATACCACTGTTGCAGGACGTAAATTCAGTTTGGTGGCCAGCAACGCAAATGCAACTGTTTCAGATTATTTGATTGTACTGAAAAATATCGCATCCGAGGTTCGTGCAAAATATAGTTTGTTGAAATTGCAATAATTTGTGCTATAAAGGAAGAGAAATGAAAATAAAATGTAATTTTTGTAAAACAGAATACACACTTAGCAAAATACCAGCTATGCCGGTAAAGTGCGCTATTTGTGGTCATACCTGGATGGTAAAAACGCCTGCGCGCAGGAACCAGTTGTTTGTGTTTTTGGCTGCGTTATGTGCGTTGTTATCAGCTGTAATCTTTTCCGTTGTGGTTGTGACACATTATCGCAAGTCACCAGATAAAGATCCATTGGTTGCATCTATTATCAAAACAGAATTGGCACCTGATGGAAATGGCGTAAATCATTTTATTGTGTCAGGAATTCTTGAAAACCGCACAGAAGAAATTTACGGTGCGCCAAATTTAATCATCGAAACATATGATGCTAATGGAAAACAGATAAATTCATCAGAGCAATTTAATCCGCCAGTAACATTGTTGGATGCTGGGGCGCGTGCCGGATTTGTTTATACTTTGCGTGCGCCATCTGCGGGTGTTAAAAAGATAGTTGTAAAATTGGGGGATTTTGCAAAATGAAGAAATTATTCTCTTTGATATCTGTTTTGTTTTGTTGTTCTGCATTTGCAGATTCCGCCACCCCGTTGCCAACACCACGCATCAGTTTGTTTTCTACAACGGTTGATTGGCAGGGTGTAACAGGATTATCCTTGTCGCAATATACCGGATATTTTACTGGTGGCGATCGTTCGTTATTAAAGGACGGTTTGGTTTTGTATTATTTGGATTCTTTCCCTTGTTATGGCGAAGCAGACAGTGTTCGTGTATGGATATCTCCAAAGGGTGAAACTGTTGGAAATTTGCGTTTGGTGTGCATACATAACCCGACCGAGGTTAATTTTGCATGGCGCAATGCACCAAAAGATGCTGAACAATCTGAAACCACAGGATTATTGACGTGCCCGGTATCTGGCGATTATGAATTAAAAATAGATTTGTCAAAATGCAGAAAAGGCCCCGATTGGTCTGATTACAAGAAATAGGTTAGTTATGCAACGTGAATTTATAGTATCAGATGATGATGTTGGATTAAGGTTAGATAAATTTTTGGCTGCGCAAATGCCTGAATTTTCACGCAGCGAGATTCAAAAGTTTTCTGTATCGCGTGGTGGTGCGGGTGTAAAATTTTCAGATAAAGTTCGTGCTGGTGAATTGTATGTTGTAATTGTGCCAGATGCACCACAAAATACTTGCGCTGTGGATACGGCTTCATGTGATTTTGATTTGGATATTTTGTACCAAGACGATGATATTATCGTGATAAACAAGCCACGTGGTGTTGTTATGTATCCATCGGCTGGAAATAAAACAGGAACCTTGGTTCAGAATTTGCTATGTTATACCCATTTATCGTCATTGGGTGGCGATGTGCGGCCAGGGGTTGTTCATCGTTTAGACAAAGATACATCAGGGGTTATGGTTTTTGCAAAAACAGATGCCGCATATCGTGAATTGGTAAAGACTTTTTCTTCACACAATCTGACCCGTAAATATGACGCTTTTGTTTGGGGTGTTCCGAATTGGGAAGGTGCAACAATTACTGGAAATATTGCGCGTTCATCACGTAATCGTCAAAAAATGACAATGGTAAAGTCTGGTGGTAAACCTGCCACGACCGAGGTAAGTGTGATTGATGTTTGGACTCGTGCGGGGGTATCTCATTTCAAATGTAATTTATTAACTGGGCGCACCCATCAAATCAGGGTTCATTTATCTGCACATGGATTCCCAGTTTTATGTGACCCGACATATGGCCATGGCACATCACGTTATGGCAGTGTTAAAAATCCAGAATTATTAGAATTTTTGAAGACCCATAACGGTCAAATGTTGCATGCGTCTTATTTGTCGTTCGCGCATCCGATAACCGGCAAAATTGTTACTTTCAAGGCACCTTTGCCAGATGATATGTGTGAATTGCGTGAAATTTTAGAAAATGCATAACTAATTGATTATTTTTCCTTTTATTTTTTTCACAAATATGATAAAATAAAGTGAAAGTATAGGAGATAGGAGATGCATTTTTTCAAAAATTCAGTTAGTTTTATCGCTGTTATGTGCGTATGTGGTGCGGGCTTTGCAGCAACGCCTCGTGTTGGAATGACACAAGCATCGGCATCGGCGGCATCACGTCGTTTGGCGTCGTTGTCAAATGTTGTGAAATCTACCACAGTTGTACCAACCAGCACATCATCGACCAGTTCGTCATCCAATACGACTGTTGTTTTGTCTGATACAGATTGTATCGATGATTACCGCAGTTGTATGAAAGGTGAAAATGCCTGTGGCTCTGACTTTTCTGAATGTACAACTAATGTATTGTTCCATGGTCATATGTCCGAATGTTTCAGCACCCTATACCAATGCTCTTCTACTGCTATAAACAGCCTGTTTGGAACAAGTAATGTTGGCAATTTATCGGCTGTTGCTAAATATGTCCCAGACACCAAAGATACAGAGGTTGAACGTTATGCATATCCAACAGATGGTTCTATTATGGGTATGGATATTATTGGTGCGGCGACACGTAATAAATTATCGACAGGTGATTGTGTTAAAAAATATAAAAATTGCTTAAGCAAAGATAATATTTGCGGCGAAGATTTTGAATTATGCACCAGCGAAGATGAATTCAAGAAACAGGCAGTTATGTGTGATTCTATATTGTCACGTTGCCAAAAAGAAGGCTTCCAACAGTTGTTTGGTGAAAAACAAATGACAAAGCCTGCTAATAATAAGTTAAAACCAATAGATGGCGATACATTAAGATGGGTAACCGATGGTGCGACATTGGCGGCGGCGAATGCTGTGAATACTTGCTATAAAGTTATTGACAGTTGCTTTATCAACGCATGTTCTAAAAACCCATATCGTTGTGTCGAAGGTGTTTCATTCGGCGTTTTGGGTACTGCAGATTTTGTTGCTGACCAAACAAAATCAACCAGTGTTGATACATCCAACGCGACAGAAACACAAACAGCCAGTTCTGTTCGTAAATTCTTCCGTGCGGCATGCCAAGACACAATTGGTGCTAATAAATATTGTTATATGACATTCAAATCTAAAACACCAAGCAAATCTGATTTAAGCGACCCAGATACACGCGAAGAAATCTTTGACGAGGCATATTCGACCCGTAATAAAAAAGATATTATTGGTGTGAAAGTTACCGAAATGGTCGAAAAGTTCGACAAAACTGCCAAGGATAAATGTATTGAAACATTCAAGAGTTGTTCAATCCGTTCATGCGGTGGCGGTTCTGGTGCGGCATGTTATTCTCGCGTATTTGGAACAACCAAAGATATGAGTGGTTCTATCAATAAAGGTAAACCATACCAAGATATCGTTCGTGGATGTTCTGCTGCGGTGAACACTGATGCGAATTGTAAATATATGGCTGCAACGCAAAGTGCCAATGGCTATAATTATACATACAGTGATGATGCTGCATTTGATGCATTGTTCCCACAATACCAAAATACTGGTGATGACAAACTGCCAGTTGTTGCAGCTTTGAATGCTGATTTATCGACAGCATATAATGATGTTGCGATTGCACAATTGAAAAAACAGTGTGGCAATGTTGTGTCTAACTGTGTAAAATCTATGTGTGGTGCGAACTATCAGAATTGTTATCGTAACCGTAACGACATCAGTTTAGCTACATATAATACTACCAGCGACAGTTTTAACAAATCTATGAACAAGGTTGGTGGTGTGTTGGATTACACAATTGTGCAAGGTTTATGTGCATCAACTGTTAAAAACTCTGACGTTTGTGCCGAAAGTTTGTCTATTGCAAAAATGGGCATTGCTGATGGCGAAAGTGATGTAACAACAGGATGGGGTTCCAACACAAATATTGGCAGTGCATGGCGTTCATCTGCAAACGACCAATATACCCAAGATGTGCAAGAGGTTAACCAAGACGGCAAACACATTTGTGAATGTGGCAATTCTGGAACCGCGATTTGTGATTATGAAGAAGGCGGTACAACAGGATGTTCAACACCGCACATGGTTTCCAAATCTATTGCCCAAGAAAATTCAGCAGTCAACAGCGTATTCAAAGATGTCTTGGTTGATGTTGAAATGGAAGCCCAAGCCCAATACAAGGCCAAATTGACCAAAGAACAAAACATTTGCTTGGCACAAAATTCTGGTGCTAATCCAAATGCGACATTTGTTTGGGCAAAATTGAAAGGAAAAATCAAGAGTGATTATTCCGCAAAAGGTTTGGGTGAAAACGGTTCCGTCCCAAGTAACGATTTGTATAATTCGTTCTGTCGTGTAAAGGTTTCGGTAATGTCCGAAGATAAAGATGTTCAAAATGCGTTGGGTGGTGAAAGTTATGCATACTATTCAACAGGTGACGCCTTTACATGTGGTTCATGGATAAGCGACGGCACAATTGATTCTGTAACCCAGAAAGTTGGTGACAAGGCACGTAAAGAAGCCGGTGAAGGTTCACGTAAAGATAAAAATGTTGATTTGTGGGTGACATTGGGTTCATCAGTATTGGGTGGCGGTTTGGCTACTTGGGGTATGGACGCATTGCAAAACAAAGGTACCGGTTTGGGCGGATTGTTGAACAAGAATTTGGCAAAGGCCAAAACTGGTAGTCAGTGTGCTGATTTGGCACGTGATGCGCGTAAGAAATACGATGATGCTATCCGCACCAAAGATCAAAGCAAAATGAACCAAGCGGTCAGTGCGGCAAGTCAAGCCAAGACAAAATTAGCATCCATCAATAGTGATGCCGCCGGTAAAATCAAAGTACCAGCTTCCGTGGTGTTGGAATCGTATGATACCGATGTTTTGGAAAAAGCTGGTCAGGAAGCTATTGCTGCCCAAGATGCAGAATATACATTGGATCCAGATGGCATAACCGCATTAACTAAACTTATCGGCGATATAGATGCTAAATGTCATATTACAAACGATAAAGAAAATAAGAATGACTATCCTGCTTGCACGAAAGCTGTAGAAAATGCCAGAAATTTATTAATGAAAATCACAGGTACAAAATATACAAATGAAGGAACTGTGGATGTCGCTGACATCAAAAAGGAATTAAATACAGCAATAAGTAAATTGAAAGTGTTGTATAAACCAGGTGACGGTTCAGGTACGCGCCACTATGATGAGGATGCACAATACAAGGCGGAAGTTAATGCGTTAAACAATTCTGTTGAGGCATTGCAACCATTAAAAGTCACAAAGACAAAAGATGCTGTAAAGGGCAGAGAAGCAGTTGCTGCTGTGTATAAACAGGCACAACGTTTTAATGAAGAACAACAAAAGGAATTGGATACAGCATTCGCAGATATTGAAGCCGCATGTGAAACATCGGCTGAAGAAAGCGAAAAAAAGGGTCAGGGTGCCCGTATAGGTTTGGATGTTGCAGCGGGTGTCGTTGGCGCGGGTGCCACAGCGTTGTTGGCACACGGTATCGTATCAAGTGCCCAAAAGGCAAAATACGAAAGTGCTGAAAATGAAGCCATCAAAGAATGGATGGATAACATCGGTTCTAAAATCCATTGCTATATCGGTGGTGAATTGGTCGGTGACTTTGGCGATATCGTAACAGTCAATATTACCGAAGACTAATCCAAAAAATGTTAAAGAAAAGGGGCGGTTGCCCCTTTTCTTTTTGTTATTTCAAGTGAATACAAAGGATTCTGTAATAAAAACTTGCTTTTCAGAAAATACCATGTATAATTTCATGGCTTTATATATAAAACAAAGGGTTAAAACAATGAAACAAGGAATTCATCCAGAATATCACAAAATCAACGTCACAATGACTGACGGTAAAACTGTGGAAATGTATTCTTCCGTTAAAAAAGATTTGGTTTTATCAACTGATAACCTGAATCATCCAGCATGGACTGGTCAACGCAGCAATAATGAAACCAAGGGTCAACGCGCCGCTGATTTCAAAAACAAATTTGCTGGCTTTAAATTTTAAGTTTAATCACTTTTGTGAGCGGGGGACAAAATGGATTTACTTATCAAGGGTTCAACCGAATTAAATAAAATGTTCGCTGCACTGGAAAAAACAGCCAGTGGATTGCGCCGCGACTTTGGCGAAGTTGAAAATTTGCAACAGTCGCTGCGGGGGGCTCGTGATTTTGTAACCAAGGCGTCCGCCAGAATCGAAGAAAGCATTCTTTCCGATTTGTTATTGGTTCGCCCATCTGCGGGTTTGTTGACACCAAATATGACACGTGACGGCGATGGCCGTGACGAATTTGTTTTGGCTATATCTGGTGCTGCAAATTTCGTTCGTGCAAATCCGAATTTCGCAATATCTTTGGCCTTGCGTTCGGGTGGCGAAACCAAAATCGCAATGATTTATGCACCAATATTGGATAAATTATATTATGCCGAGTTGGGTGCCGGTGCGTGTGTGTTTTCCGCATTTCATTCAACTAAAATCCGCGTGTCCCAGATTTCAGAACCTGGGGATTTAATGGTCGCATATAACACAAACGATAATTCTAAAAAGATTGGTAATGTCCGCGTGAATGGATGTCCAGCGTTGGATTTGGCGGGTGTTGCATCTGGCAAATTGGATGCATTTGTATCTGAACCATTGGATTATGCTGAAATTGCCGCAGGTGAATTGATTGTGCGCGAAGCTGGCGGAAAAATATCATCTGGGGCTGAATTAGTCGCCACTAATGGCCATGTTGATTTATAAAATTACCCATTTGGGTAATTTTTTTTATACAAAAAATTGCAAAATACAAAATCTTATCTTATAATAGATTTATGAAATTCAAAAAGATTTTTAAGATTTTCTTGAATGTTATATTTTGGTGCTTTACTGGCGCGGTGGCTGCGTTGGCGGCAATGGTGTTTATTTATGGTAACGATTTGCCAGATTACAAGAATTTGGCAACATATGCACCGCCGGTTGCAACCCGTCTTTATGCCGCAGATGGCAGTTTGTTAATTGAATATGCCCAAGAACGCCGCGTGTTTATCGATTTTGCTGATATGCCACCACAATTGGTTAACGCATTTATTGCCGCCGAAGACCAAAACTTTTGGACACACCCTGGAATCGATGTCCAAGGCATTTTGCGTGCATCTTTGAATAATGTTATGCGTGCTGTGGGCTTTAATACCAAGTTTTCTGGTGCATCAACAATTACACAACAGGTCGCCAAGAATTTCTTCCTGACATCTGACAGAACTATTTCACGTAAAGTGAAAGAGGCGATTTTGGCTTTGCGTTTGGAACGTTCTTTTTCCAAACA
This sequence comes from uncultured Pseudomonadota bacterium, assembly GCA_902774305.1. Lineage (GTDB taxonomy): Bacteria > Pseudomonadota > Alphaproteobacteria > Rs-D84 > Rs-D84 > Enterousia. Next base: position 14,618 of record CACYHY010000016.1, on the reverse strand, counting down.
ACATATTATGACATTGTATATGAACCAAATATTCTTGGGCGCACGTGCGTATGGTGTTGGTTCGGCTGCTTTGATGTATTTTAACAAGCCTGTGAAAGATTTAACTTTGTCAGAATGTGCGTTTTTGGCATCCCTGCCCAAGGCGCCAAATAATCGTGACAAGGCGATTGAACGTCGTAACTATGTTTTGCGCCGTATGTTGGACGAAGGATTTATTACAAAAGAGCAGGCCACAGCCGCTGCTGCCGAAGAATTAAATATCAATAGTGGATTTACTGCCCAAATGGAAGATACTTTCCAATACTTTGCCGAAGAAGTTCGCCGCCAGTTGCTGGAAACTATCGGACGCGAAGATTTGTATAACCAAGGTTTATATATCAAAACAACAATTGTTCCTGAATTACAACGCGCCGCCAGTAACGCTCTGAATCAAACACTGGATACATATAATGCTGGTCGCGGTGGTGGTGAAAAATTACAAGGCGCAATTATTGTTATGAATCCTTATACTGGACGCGTTTTGGCAATGTCTGGTGGACGCAGTTTTGCACAAAGTTCATTTAACCGCGCAACACAGGCTATGCGTCAAATTGGCAGTACGATAAAACCTTTTGTGTATTTGGCTGCATTGGAAAAGGGTATGTCGCCCGAGGCTATTTTGTTAGATGCCCCAATCGTTGGTTGGAAAGATGCGTTTACTGAATGGAAACCTGAAAATAACGATAAAAAGTTCCTTGGTGATGTTCCTTTGCGTTTTGCCTTGGAAACATCGCGTAATGTACCAACAGTGCGTTTGGTTGAACAAATCGGGGTCAGGGACGCAATCGATGTCGCAAAACGTTTTGGTGTGTACCCTGAAAATATGCGTGATGTGAATTTGTCTATGGCATTAGGTTCTGGCGAAACAACACTGCAAAATTTGGTTTCTGGGTATTCTGCGTTTGTAAATGGTGGTCATGTTGTGAAACCTCGTTTGGTCGATTATATCCAAGACAGATATGGTCGTACTATTGACGGTGCAGATACCAAAATAGAAAAATGGCATGATGGTGCAATGCCACCCCCAGATGACGATATGGGTGAGGCTTTGTCTGATCCACAGAGTTTGTATCAATTGATTTCCATTTTGCAGGGTGCGGTTGAACGTGGTACTGGTCGTCAGGCGATGGTTCCAGGACACACAATTGCTGGGAAAACAGGTACCACAAATGATGTGAAAGATGCTTGGTTTATCGGATTTACCAAAAATTTGATTGCGGGTGTATATCTGGGATATGATACCCCACGTCCATTGGGCAAGGGTACCGGTTCATATACAGCGGCACATGTGTTTTCTGATTTTATGACAGTTGCACTGGCAAATCAAAAGAATCAGCCGTTTTCTGTGCCAGACGGTCTGCATTTTGTGCGTGTAAATCGCAGCAATGGTGTTGCGGCAACCCGCGACCCAGATGGTGTTATTATTACCGAGGCTTTCAAGGCAGGCCAAGGTCCAAATGAACCCGAAGAACCCGAAGCTGTTATCATAGAAATTGACGGCGAAACTATCAAACAATATGCGCCTCAGGTCGGTGGTGTATTTTAATTTATTTTTTCTGTAAATCTATTGGTAAACCATATATTTTATGGTAAAATGTCAGTATATAGTTAAGGAGAATTTTATGCTGGCAGATTATTTTATTTCACACGGAATCTATTCTTTTGCAAGTGGTTGGGCGCAATTCGCGGCTGCATTTGGGTGTGCGTTTTTGGTTATGTTTATTTTTGGACGTGGGTTTGTGCGCTGGATGCATAATTGGCAAAAGAAAGGTCAACCAATCAGTGAAAATGTGCCGGTGGCGCATCGGGCAAAGGCTGGCACGCCAACGATGGGTGGTATTTTAATTTTGTTGGCGGTTTTGTTTGGGTCAATATTATTTATGCCGTTTGATAATCAGGCTGGCTGGATTTCTTTGCTGGCATTGGTTATGTTTGGTGCATTGGGATTTGTTGATGATTATAAAAAAGTTACTTCTCAATCTAAGAAAGCAGCAAATGGTTTATCACCTTCTTTCCGATTGGCAGCCGAGGCGATATTTGTTGTTATATTGGTGTATTTGATAAATAAAACTATACCGCCTTATGTTCCAGATTTATCAATCGCAATTGGTTCATCTGTGTTGTTGCCATTAAATGCGTGGTTTATCGGCAGTATATTCGGTATGCCAATAACACTTGGATTTTTATACTATATCTTCGGTTACTTTGTTATCTGCGGCAGTGCCAATGCTACAAATATCACAGACGGTTTGGACGGTATGTTATCAAAATTATATTTGCCGGTATTGATTGTTTTGGTTGTGGCATTATATGGTGCAACCAGAATCGGTTTTATGGACAGCGTTGTGTTCTTACCAGAAACCAGCAGTTTATATGCGCCATTGGGGGCTATGGCGGGTGCAGTGATTGGATTTTTATGGTATAATTCGAAGCCTGCATCTATATTTATGGGCGATGTTGGGTCATTGGCATTGGGTGGATTTATGGGAACAGTCGCAATGTTATTAAAGTCAGAAGTTATCATGGGTGTAGCCGCCGGTATGATGGTTTTGATTTTGTTATCTTCGTTTTTGCAAACAATGTGTTTCAAAATTACTCGTAAAATAACAGGTACAGGCAAACGTATATTCTTGCGCGCGCCATTGCATCATCACTTTGAAGAATTAGGTTGGGCTGAAACCAAGATAGTAGATAGATTTTTTGTAATGTCTATTTTGTTTTCGGGCATTGCATTGATTTTGTTGAAGTTTGCTTAAAATATAGCAGGGGTGGATAGATATGGCAGTTATACAAGAAGTCGGACGCCGCACAAATGATAGTCAACTGACAGATTGGTATCTGGGCACAGACAGATGGTTGTTGTTATCTGTGTGTATTATGATTTTTGTTGGTATGATTGCGGCGGTTTCCACCGGCAGCGCTAATTCTATTCGTGTTCATGGTGCATTGCCGTGGTATCATTTCTTTGTAAAAATGGTGCCGTTTTATTTGGTCGGATTGGGCACATTGTTTGTTACCAGTATGTTTAACAGAAAATTGGTGTTGGGTATTGCGTGGTTAAATGTTTTGATTTGTTTGCCATTATTGTTGATTACATTTATTCATCCCCAAATTGTTAATGGTTCTACGCGTTGGGTTGTGCTGGCTGGGATAAAATTGATGCCTTCGGATATTATGAAACCAGGATTTGTTATTTTAACAGCATGGTTTTTAACCCGTATGAAGGAAAAATTTGGTGATAATATCTTTATGAATAAAGAGGCGTGGAAGTTAAATTGGTCGTCTTGGTGGCCATATGTGTTAGTGTTTTTGATGGTATTAGGAATAATGTTCAAACAACCCGATGTTGGAACTTCAATTTTGTATTTCTTGGTGCTGGCGATAATGTTGTTTGTTGCTGGATTACCTAAAAAAATTATTGGGATTATGGCTGGTATGGGTGCGGGTGGTTTATTAGTTGCGTTTTTAATTTGGCCACACGTGCATCAGCGTTTTATGGATTTCTTTTCTAAACCATTGGATCCATTAAGTCAGGTTGGATACGCGGTAAACGCAATTCGTCAAGGTGGATTATTGGGTATGGGCGATGAAGCATTCGCAGCTGAAAATCTACCAATGGCAGAAAATGATTTTGTTTATGCTGCGTTGGTCGAAGATTTTGGTGCGATTGCTGGATGTTGTTTATTGTTCTTGTTTATATGGGTTATAAAACGTCTGATAAACTCTGCAACTCAGGCACGTGATAAGTTTGTATTGTATGTTATAACAGGGACAACGGCATTGTTTTCTGTCCAGATTTGTTTGAATTTGGCAACTACATTACACGTAATGCCACCAAAGGGAATGACTTTGCCGTTTATTTCATTTGGCGGAAGTTCATTCTTGGGTTTTTGTTTATTGTTCGGATTAACTTTGGCTTTGATTAGTGAAGATAAGTGGAAATAAAAAGGGGACGGATATGAAAATTTGGATTGCAACAGGTGGAACCGGCGGACATGTGTTTCCTGCTATGGCGGTGGCGTCGGAGTTAGCATCGCGTGGTCACAAAATAACGATTTCTTGTGATGGACGTACAGATAAAATGGTTCACGATTCTGCACCACAAGGTTCGCGTGTTGTTCATATCTGGGCATCGGGTGTTGGCGCGAAAAGCCGTCTGAAACAAATGTATGCATTGTTTAAGATAGGTGTATCTGCAATCGCATTAATATTACGCTTTATAATTTCACGCCCAGCGCGCGTTGTTGCGTTTGGTGGATATGCGTCTGTGCCGGCTGTGTTTGCCGCGCATGTGTGGAAAATACCAACATTTTTGCATGAACAAAATGCGGCGATTGGTCGTGCAAATAAATTTACAATGCGCTGGGTTAAAACTTTGATGACCAGTTTTCCAACAGTATCTGGTATGCCAGCGAAAACAAGTGCCAAGGTTGTGTACACAGGTTTGCCTGTGCGTACAGATTTCTTGGCGGCGGCTGGGACAAAAATTCCAAATAAAAATCATTTGTTGGTCACAGGTGGTTCATTGGGGGCACAAATCTTGGACGAAATTGTGCCGGCGGCAGTTGCATCTATGAAAAACAAAAAGATATTTGTGACACATCAGACGCGTCCTGAAAATGTTGAAAAATTGCAACGCTTTTACGCAGAACACAAAATACATGCCAATGTGTTATCTTTTATTCGCGATATGGCAACTGCAATAAAGGATGCAGACCTGGTTATCGGACGCAGTGGTGCCAGTACAGTTATTGAATTAGAAACAATCGGCAGGGCTGCAATTTTGGTACCATTAAATATAAACCCAGACCAAGCAGCATCAACCCTGACCGAGTTATTTGATAACCCAACCAGATTAGAAAAAATGGCAAAAAAATCGTTAGTTGAAAATTTGGCTGCGCAAAAAATCGCCGACACAGTTACAAAATAAAAGGATATAATATGAAAAAGATATGGTTTTTTATACTGGGAATAATTACAGGTATTATTTTAACAATATTGTTTGCTGTTATTATGTCTAATTATTCAAACAAAAACACATCTGGATTAACTTTATTTGAACAACCCGGTGATTGCGTTGGCAAAAAGTCAGCTAAAGTTTTCCAAGTTATTGGTACTGATACTGCATTAGTTAATGAAGTAGAAAAACTAAAATACTCAGGTACAGAAGTGTATAGTGGCAAAACTATGTTAATAACTAACAAAGAAGGAAAAACATATTATGATGAACAAATAATTGAAGCACCAAAGTGTTTCAGACAGATTGGTGTATTTAAATATCAATCTCGTAACGGAATGGATAATACAGTGCCTGTTGTTGTTGCAGAGTAATGTGTTTGTTTATTAAATTTTCAAACTCGTCAAAATGACGAGTTTTTTATTTTGGCAGGGCCATCTGTGTAATTCACGAGTTGATTTTTGTTGATGTTTGGGAAAGATGTTAAAGCATTTTTAGAAAAAACTTGACAAATAAAATATTTGCTATAAAAATATTATTATAATACAAAACGAAGGATATAAAATGAAAGAACCAATAAGTATGTATCAAACAAAAACACCAGGTACATATGGACCAACATACGCACGACCTGCACCTGTTAAGCGTGAAACAAAATACGAAGATATTCAAGATGCAGTCTTTAAATTTATAAAACAAGAATTTCTTTTGGAACGCGACAAAAATATCAATATTTACACCAGAATAACGACAGATTTAGGTGCAGATTCATTGAAAGCAGTGGAACTTGCAATGGCTATAGAACGCGATTTTGATGTCTTTATAGACGATGCAACTATAGACGCAACACTTGACAACGATTGTTCTATAAAAACAATCATAGATTTGATTTGTGATAAAAAAGGGATTAAAAAAACTATAAATCCACAACCTTTGCCAGTACTTCAAAAATTGCGAGAAGAGACTTCTAACAAAAGATAAAAAAAGTTCGTAAACATGCAAAATAGGCACAAGTTTCTCTAACTAACTTACGAACTCGTGCAAGTATTAGAAAACAAATAAAAAAAACCGACCCAAAAGGCGGTTTTTTATTTTGGCAGTCCCAACGGGAATCGAACCCGTGTTACCGGAATGAGAATCCGATGTCCTGGACCGCTAGACGATGGGACCAAAACTTTTATCTGCCTTACAATACCCGATGTTTGCTAAAAAGTCAATATTGTTTAAGCGTTTTTGTTAAACAAATTGTTCCTGTTATATATCAATCAATTCGTTGTTAGCATATCTTTTCTAATAAGCAAGAAATAAAGTAAAAAATTTTTAATAAATATCACTTGCAAAAATAAAGTTTATATATATAATCATTAAAGTTTTTAATAATTTTTAATTTGAAAGGCTAAACTATGGCGCGTAAAGAATTTATCAGTTTAATGGAAGAAAACGGGCTGATATTGGAACGTTTGCTGGCGCGAATTCATCAATATCCATCCCAAACAATCGGATACAGTCGCCAACAATTAATGGTTTTGGTTGATTTGTCTGTGTCTGGTCGTGCAAAGTTAAAAGAAATTGCGCATCACCAATGTATGCCAACCCCAAACTTATGTATTATGTTTAGAAAGTTAGAGGCCGAAGGTTTGGTCGCACGTACTGTGGATGAAGAAGATAGACGTAATACTTGGTATTCTGTAACAGCCAAAGGTCGCAAGGTTGCAAACCAATTTCGTGAATCCGTTTTTGATATGATTGAATCTTTCTGTAATGGATTGACATCTGATGAAGAAAAAAAACTGACAAAATGTTTTGGTGATATAAATACTATATTGAAACGCGTGGAGGAACAAAATGCGTAATTTTAAGTTTGTTTGTGCAATTATTTGTGGTGCATTTATGATAAATTCAGCGATGGCTATGGATTTGTCATTAAATGATGCTGTGGAAAAGGTTGTCGCAGAATCTCATGACCTTAAAAAGGCCGAGGCAAATGTTAAAAAAGCACAGGCTCAATTGGATGCTGTGAATGCAAATCGTTGGGTGAATATCAGTGCAAATGCATCTTATATGAATATGGTTGCAGATTGCCACCAGAACTGGGCGGATTTATCGGTCAGGCATTACATACAGATATGTCTAATTTCCAAATCCCAGATAATTTGTTTATGGCGGGTGTGTCTATCAGTCAGCCAATTTACACATTTGGTAAAATTGGCAATGCCGTAGATAGCGTTCACAGCGCGATTAAAATGTCTGAAACCAGCAAAGAAATGACCAGACGCGAAGTTGCATACAGTGCGGCTGATTTATATTGGACTGCAAAAATGACAGATGAAATCGTCAAATTGGCAAAGAAAGATTTAGATAATGCAAAAACATCAAAATCTAAATTGACAGCCACAGGTCGCGCAAGTCGTGGAAACTTGGTCAAAATCGAAACAGATATCGCCAGTAAAGAAATCAATTTATCTGATGCTGAATTTAATCGTGATACTGCACACAGAATGTTAAAAATTTTTGCTGGAATTGATATGGACGAAGAATTGCATTTAACAGATGAATTCCCATCTGAATTTGCTGCAATGGAAACCAAAGAATTGACATCTACACCACAATGGGAGGTGTTGAATGAACAGGTGAAAATGTATGAATCCAAGGCTTCTTCGCAACGTGCAAATGGATATCCGACTTTGGCGGCTGTTGGTGCATATGATTATATGACAATGGGCAATGATATTGGGCATATGTTTGATAAATCGGGTTCGCAATCTGCATATTGGGGATTGGCATTACAGGTACCTATTTTCACAGGTGGATTAAATCGTGCAAATGCAACTGTGGATGCTATGAATGCCGAAGCGGCGCGCCAAGATTTGGACAAGGCAAAGAAAATAACAACCGAACAATATAATACCGCAATTCGCCAATATAATCATTTGCGTGATAATTTGGTAAATATGCAAAATGCACGTGATTTGGCGGCAAAAGCATATCAGTTTTCACAAAGCAGATTTGGATCTGGCCAAACATCTGCGGTTGAATTAGCTGAAGTTGCATCTGGTTTATATCAATTGGATATCGGGTTGTTAAATGCAAAATACAAAATTTTGATGTCTGCGGAATCTATCAAAAAATTAGGTGAATAAAATGGAACGTATAAAAAGATTATTCAAAATAAAAAATCCACAAAGACTTAAAAAGTGGATTTACGTTTTATCTGTATGTGCATTGGTATTCTGGATTGCTTTCAGAATAAATGCTTTGGTTGTACAACATAATCAGCAAGTGTTTAACATTGCGCGTGATGTTTCTGAAAATGGGACACCAATTTTAACAATGACTGCACAAAATTCATCTGGTGTTTTGCATGAACCAATTACAGTTGAAAAAAACAAAGCATATGTGACCAGCGGTCGTGTGGGACTGTTTCGCGCAGGACAAAAGGTTGGTGATGGTAAAATCGTATCTGTATCACAAAATATAGATTTAGATACGGGTATGTACGTGATTAAAACATCTGGTGTGGAAAATGGTTTGCAATACGTAGAATATACTCGTAATGGATATTTTGTGCCGGTATATGCTGTTGTTGATGAAAATGTTTTTGTTTATGACAATGGCAAGGCAACTCTGCGCAAGGTTATTGTCGCACACAGTGATGCAGATGTTGCTTTAATCACCCAAGGATTACATGATGGCGACATTGTAATATTGTCAAAAGTATCAGATGGTGAAAAAGTTCGTATTCATACCGCAAATGAAAAAGAAGGGGAGTAATTAAAATGTTAAAGTTTTTTGTACGCAGACCAATTACAACATTGATGTTCGTTTTATTTTGGGTTGTGTTGGGTTTATATTCTTTTATGGGAATGAATATCGAAAGAACACCTTCTTTGGATTTTCCATATGTGACTGCATCGTTTATATATCCTGGTGCTGCACCATCTGAAATTGAATCACAAATTCTGAAAAAGGCCGAAGACGCTATGTCCGAAGTTGCGGGATTGAAAAAAATTACATCCCAAGCATACGAAAACGGCGGGTATGTGATGGCTGAATTTAATTTGGGTGTGAATGTAAATGATAAATCATCCGAAGTTAAATCAAAATTAGATGCTTTGTCTTCTGAATTTCCAGATGATATGAAACAACCTGTTGTGGAAAAATTGAATCCATTACAACAATCTGTGATTGATATTGCTATTTATGGCGACAATGTTCGTGATTTATATGAATACACAGATGAAACACTGTCAAATAAAATTACAGCAATCAAAGGTGTTGCAAATGTTAATGTGTTCGGTGGTCTGCAACGCGCAATACGTATAGAAATGTCACCTGATGAAATGGCGGCGCGTGGGGTGACAATTGTTGATATTGTGTCTGCATTGGGTAATAAAAACTTGAATGTTCCTGGCGGAAAAATAGAAAGTGGTACAGGTTCATCCAATGTTCGTTTTATGGGTGAATTTGCAAGTGTTTCTGAAATTGAAAATTTACAGATTGTAACATCCGAAGGGCAAAATTTTAAGTTGTCTGATGTTGCGTCTATCACTGATGCTGCGCGTGATATAGAAAAAGGCGCAAAATATAATGGCAACGATGTTATTGTGGCATCTGTAATTAAAGCATCTGATGGTAATGCTATTAAAATATCCAAGGCTTTACATAAAGTATTACCGGAATTGCAAGCCGAAATGCAAAATAAATTCCCAAATGCACAAATGGAAATTGTGGCTGATAGTTCAACCCAAGTGTCCAAAGATACGTTTGATACAATCAATGGAATTATACTGGGTATTATTTTTACAGTTATCATTTTGTTGATATTTACAAAGAATTGGCGTTCAACGGTTATTGCAGGTGTTGTGATTCCTGCGTCTATGGTTGCGGGTTTGTTCTTTGTAAGTTTTAGTGGTTTTACAGTAAATGCAATGACATTGTTGGCGTATTCTTCGGCTTTGGGTACATTGGTGTCAAACGCGATTATTTTGATTGAATCTGCATTACAAGAAATGCGTGGTGGTAAAAATCCAGAAGATGCCGCAGTTGATGGAACAAAACGTGTCGCTGTATCTGTGTTGGCTGGCGTTGGAACAAATGTGGTGGTGTTTTTGCCTCTTGCTTTTATGGGCGGTATTGTTGGTGAGTTTATGGTTCAATTTGGTATGACAGTTGTTTATTTAACATTATTGTCTTTGATATTCTCGTTTACTTTGACCCCAATGATGATTGCTAAATTCTTGCGTTTAACAAATCGCCGTTCAACAGCAGAAGTTAAACAGGAAAAACAAGAAGAAAAACATACCAGATTGCGTAAGTGGTATGATTACCAATTTGCACATGCGGGTCGTGTTGTATTGTTGGCTGTGGTTGTCTTGTTTGGTTCCACACAATTGATGAAGTTTGTTGGTAACGAGTTTCAACCATCAACTGATGCAAATAAAATAACACTGACGGTGCGTGCACCAATGGGCGCAACATATGAAAAATCATCTGAAATTGCGACAAGTATAGATAAGATTTTGCACGAATATAAAGAAGTAGAATCAACGGTTATTAAAATTGGCGAACGCGGATTGCAGAATATAACAATTACTACAAATTTAATTGATCACGAAAAGCGCAGTATATCTGATAAAAAGTTAGCACAGAAAATGTTGCAAAGTTTGTCATCTATACCTGATGCCGAAATCCAAATACGTGCTGGCGAAACAATATCTGGTGGTTTATCGTCAGATATGGTTTTGAATATTTACGGTGATGACGATGCTTTGCGCGAAAAGTATGCGAACGAATTAGTGCAACATATAAATGAAATAGAAGAAGTACAAAGTGCTGTATTGGCTCAACAGAAACCAAATAATGAAATTCGTTTTGTTCCAGACCAAGAACAAATGAGTTCATGGGGAATTAAAAATTCTTATGCGGGATCTGTATTGCGTACGGCTTTGTATGGAAATGATTCTTACAAATATAAAGAAAACGGCAAAGAATATCCAATTGTGTTGGAATTTGCACGTCCATTCAAAACCAATTTTATGTTTAACAGTGTTTTTGTGAATTCTCCACGTGGAATGGTTGCATTGTCTGAACTTGGGGAAATACAAAATGTGCCATCAACACCAAACATCAGTCGTTTGGATAAATCACGTGTTACAGAAATAGACATAAATATTGGTAAATCTACAATGGGACCGGTGCAGGCAAAGATAGAGGCTAAAATTGCGAAAATTGATTGGAAACCTGGGTACAGTGCTAAGTTTGCTGGTATGTCAGAAATTCAAAGTGATACCACAGAAGAAATTGGTATGGCGTTTATTTTGGCATCTGTTTTGACATTTATGTTGTTGGCGGCGATATTGAATTCGCTGACACATCCTTTGACAATTGCTACATCTATTATCACAAGTTTTATAGGTGTGTTTGTATTGTTGTTCTTGTCTGGGGCATCTATGAATGTTGGTGCGATGTTGGCATTTGTTATGTTGGTTGGTTTGGTTGTGAATAATAATATTTTGGTGTTGGAACCAACCGTTAAACGTGTTCGCAATGGTGAAACACCGTACAACGCATTGTGGACAGAATTAATGTCCAGACGCAATATGGTGTTAATGACATCTATTGCAGTTATGGGTGGTATGTTGCCACAATTATGGTCGGCTGATGGTATGAAATCGGGTATGGCATCGGTTATGATTGGTGGTATGTTTGCAAGTATGGTTTTGACATTCACGTTAACACCAGCATTGTTCTTTGCGATGGAAAATATGCGTAACTTTGTTCGTAAAAAATTGCATATGCCAATCAAACTTCCGAAAATAGTTCGTCGTAAAAAATAACAAATTACCCCTGATAAAAATCAGGGGTTTTTAATATGTATTTTATGCTTGCGTGGGTTTTGTTATTTGTTCTATGATATATACAGGGAAGGAAAGGAATTATGCGTTTAATATTTGCATCCATATTTGGATTTTTGGCGGTTTTGCCAGCGTTTGCGGCTGCAAAATTGCCTGCTGTTAATGTTACAAATGGGGGTGTTTCTGCACGTTCTGCGTTTGGTGATTTTACGTCCGGAACCGTGTCGGCTGCGCCAACTAAACGTGTTGTTGCACGGCGTGCCAGTACAAATGTTGCACATAATACCAAAAAAGCAAATGTGGATATTTTGTCTCCAAATTTACCCAGTTCAAATTTGTGGGCTGAAAACACTTTGGACAATAATGCGCCACTGCGTATGCCCAGTGTAAGCGAGGTTGCTGTATTGCATAATGAATTTGAATTACCAGACGAATCATTGGATTATAATTTTGCTATTGATAATACCCCTGTTACACGCAGTCAGGTTGCAAATGAATTAGAATCAACAATGAATCGTATGGCAGAAATAGATGCCCAGATTGCAAAATTGTCTGAATTACAACGTCGTGCTAATAACAGTGTGAAACAGCGCGCTGTTAGTCAGGTTGTTGTTGATGACGATGATGACGTAAAAATATCACGTACGGTTGTTCCAATGGAAGAACCAGATGTTTTGATACGCAGTGTTGAAAAACATACTGTAAGTAAAAGACCAAGTAAAGAACCAACCGATAGTTTGGCTGGCCTGTCCCCATCCGAATTGCGTAAAGCATTTCGTAAAACATTTTTATCGGAAAACAAACATTTGTCTGCCATGCGTAGTGCAGATGCCGAAGAATATGATAATACAAGTATAACGACGGCTCGTGCGGGATTTACAGCTGAAACAAATTTGTCTGAAATGGGTTCAGGAATTCGCCCGTTTGAAATAAAGGTTAGTTTCCGCAATTCAGATTCTGCATTGTCACGTGATAATTATACTTTGTTGACAACGTTTGCTGGTATTGTTGTGAATGACCCTAAACGTGCTGTTCAAGTTTTAATTCCAAAAGATTCAACAGTTGATTCTGATGATCGTAAGTTGACTGCACGCCGTTTGGCGATTATTGAACAAGTATTAAAAGATTCTGGCGTGTCAGAACAACGTATTATGCCTGTTTTGTCTAATCGTGATGATGATGGTGCTTTGGTTTTGCGTAATATTGACAGCACTCAATATGAAACATTAACCAAGCAACAAAGGAATCAGTTTGGTAAGACTACAACCAAGACATACAAAAGTATGACATGGTAATGTGTCAAAATTTTTTTCAAAAAATATTAGATTTCTTGTATCCGCCTTTGTGCCCATTATGTGATGCATGTGTGTCATCGCATGGTGAGTTGTGTGCAGATTGTTGGACTGCAATCAACTGGATTGATGGACTACATTGTGCAAAGTGTGGATATCCTTTTGTTGCTGGTTTTGATTCTGATAAAGATATTTTATGCCCAGTATGTGCATCCGGTAAAAATGAATTAGATTGGATTCGCAGTGCGTGTGTTTATGATGATGCGTCAAAGCAAGTGATGTTACCGTTCAAACATTGTGGCAAAATAAAATATGCACGGTTTATGGCAAATGCGATGATTTGGGCTTTGCGTGATGTTGATGTCAGTAATATAGATATTGTTATGCCGGTGCCACTTGCGTGGCGCAGGTTGTTTCATCGCAGTTATAACCAGGCATCATTGTTGGCGCAACCAATTGCACGTGCTTTGGGCGTTAAAATAGATTATGATTCTGTGCGCAGGAAATACCGGGCGGATATGGGACATAAAACCGCTGCCCAACGTGCAAGAAATATAAAAGGTGTTTTTACAGTGATAAAACCAGATAAAATTCGCGGGAAACATATTTTGCTGGTTGATGATGTTATGACATCTGGCGCGACTTTTTCTGAATTATATAAAGTTCTTATGCGGGCAGGTGCAGCATCGGTTTCTGGGGTGTCTTTTTGTCGTGTTGTCCGCAGTATATAAATTTACCGAAATACTTGATTTTGCTTTTATTTAGTGTAAAATCAATTCGCAATAATTCGCATAAAAATAGGGTGTCACAAATGAATATAGAACTTGGAAAAAATGAAACACGTGATTTGGAAACCAGAATTCAAGAATTCTGGGATAAGAATAATTTTTGGGATAATGATGTAAATTCCAATAAAAAATCATTTTGTGTAATGATGCCTCCACCAAATGTTACCGGTAATTTGCATATGGGACACGCACTAGATAACGTGCTGACTGATATCATTTGTCGTTATAAACGTATGGCGGGTTTTGATGTTTTGTGGCAGCCTGGAACCGACCATGCGGCTATTGCAACTCAATTATTGATTGAACGTGATTTGTCCAAACGCGGTATAAATCCAAATTCTTTGACATTGGATGAAAAATTAAATGCAGCATGGGATTGGACAAAAGAATACGGCGGTCAGATTATAAAACAATTACATATCTTGGGTGCAACACCTGTTTGGCGCCGCGAAAGATTTACAATGGACAAAGGTTTGTCTGACAATGTGACCAGATTGTTCGTTAAAATGTATAAAGATGGTTTAATCTATCGTGCAGAACGTATGGTAAATTGGTGTCCAAAACAACAGACAACTGTGTCTGATTTGGAAATTGATACCCGCGAAGAACATGGAAAGTTTTATTATTTTAATTATCCAATTGTTGGTGGTGGATTTATTGAAATTGCAACAACACGTCCTGAAACTTT
>CACYHY010000015.1 GCA_902774305.1 uncultured Pseudomonadota bacterium | reverse complement strand
ACAAGCTATACAGGAATATTATACAGATTCCGACAGATATAAAAATTTCAAAATAAATATAGATTGGTGGAAAAAGCATCAGCCTACGGTATTTTTGTTATATAAATGTTACAGATAAACATGCTCGCCAAAATGGCGAGTTTTTACATTGTTTTTTCGCCCAGCAATAACATCAGTTCTTTATTTCTGGTTTGTTCGTATAAAATTTTTAATGCTTGGATTTGTGATTGTTCATCTCGGTAATATTTGTTTCCAATTTGTACCACTTGTTCAATATGACCTGATGCTATCAGTATGCGACGTAAAGATTGTAATTCACTTTCGCAAGAATGTTGATTGTGGTCTTGGGCGCGTTCTAATTCCCATTGTTTTATACGTTCTTTGTTCATATTGATTTGGTGACGTATGGCACACATAATTTTCTGATTCGGGTGTGGAATATATTTTAAATAACAATCTAATTCTGTACTAAGTGTATAACTGATAGCGGTTAATAAAACCTTTTCAGATGCATTTTGCATATTTTTTTGTTTCAAAACCCATATACCATGAGCCTTTGCCGCTACAATTTTTACAGATTCAGAGGGATTTTTTATATAATTTATACCATCCAGATATCGTGATACATGAATTTTTTGCATTTGAATTGTTGGTTTTTCTATTTTTGTAATCAAGTCCGGTGTTTCTGTGGAATACTGCACCGCCAACAATTTTTGGCGTTTTGTTGGAGTTTTGACATATTCAATAGATTGCCCTGCGGATTTTAGTGCGGCTTCGATAACTTTATCGGATGGGTGTTGCAAAAGTCCCAATGCACTGCCCCAAGTGTCTTTTTGCATTGCATATATTTTGATATGTTCTGGTATTTGCTCTTCGCCAAGAATATTCAAAAAATGTTTCAGGCACCAACCAGAATTAAATAAATCAAGACAATGTATCATAAATGACGGGGTACATTGTTCACGTGTTACAAGGTTATTGGAAAGCAAAAAATCATATCTGTCCCACAGATTATCAAACCGAAAAGCATAATTTTTGTTTTTATAACACGCATAGTTCAATTCTTGGATTGGACTATAAAATGGTCGCGATAATGTTATTGTGTGGGTCATAGATACTGCTTGGTTATGAAATCTTTTCTAATCTGCGGCGGCGTTTTTCGCAATCGTCAAAAGGGCTTTCCAAGAAACTTTGTACACAAACAAAAGCCATTTCGATATCAATGTCGTCTGCCGCCAAAGTCAGAACATTTATATCATCATGGAATTTCCATGCCGGCACCTGTGCCACAGATTAAAATTCCGCGACTTTTTGTGTCTTCTAACATAGCATCAGCTAATTTTTTTGCGATATCTGGAAAATCAACTGGTGTATCAACGTCATTCGTGCCCAAATCCACAGTTTGATAACCTGCCGCATTCAGCATTTCAATTAAATATAATTTTACACCTACACCGCGGTGATCTGCGCCTAAAAACACTTTTGATATTTCTTTGTTCATTATTTTGTCCTTTGTCTTTGATAGGTTTGCATTCTAATTTTTAATCTGTTATCACGAGCATTATTATATAGTTTATAATTGTTTTTATTTGTATAGATATTATTTCTTTTGTGTTTGGTTTTATTTTTTGTTGCCAGAATAAGTTCAGTGTTCTTTATAATATCTTCGATTTTTACGTCTGGAATTTTGAATTCAATTGGTTCTGGTACTTTTTCATCGGTTTGCACAATTACAATGGGTAATCCTGATTTTTGGATAATTTCGCGTACGGCGGCTATAAAACACTCGTCATGATGCTTGCCAACAAAACAAATAATAGGCGTGTCTTTATTCATGTTTATTATCTTTACGTTTAGCCAATTTACATTCTAGCTCTGTATTGCTGGTTATGTTTAATGTTCTGTATGTCAAAGTTCCATCCATACGCGCATTACTGAAAATATTTGCTGTATCCACAGTTGCAGAACCTTTCAAATCGCCGTGTAAAAATAGCGTTTCTGTGAAAACATCGCCAATTACATGACCACCGCGTCCGATTACAACGATTGATGCATGAATGTCGCCTTGGACAGTCCCATGAACTTGGACGGTTAAATCCGAGTTTATGTTGCCACTGATTTTGCAACCTGCCCCAATTACGGTTGGTGATTGTTTTTCGTCTGCGTTTGTAAATGCTAACATTGTATTTCCCTTCTTCCTTTGATTTGTTTTTTTTATTCTTTTACAAATTTAGCCGGATTAAATTGGTTGCCTTTGTATTTAATTTCATAATGTAAATGCGCGCCTGTGGAACGACCAGACGATCCGCCCAGTCCAACAATTGTTCCCGGTCTGACCCAATCGCCACGAGATACAGATGCTTTGGACAGGTGAGCATATAATGTCGAGAACCCAAGCCCATGATCGATTTCAACAGTTAAACCATAACCACTGCGTTCACCCACGGATATAACACGGCCTGGTGCAACGGCGGACAATTCTGTGCCGATTTTTCCAGCAAAATCGATACCTTTGTGTTTTTTTGGACTTTTAGTAAATGGGTCTTGGCGCATACCAAATCCAGATGTTACGCGTGCATTTTTAACAGGCGCCCCAAGAGGTAAAATTCTGGATAATTTATCTAATCCAGCCCAAATTTCTAATCTGTTGGCCAGTGCTCTGTATTTAATATTAACACCAGGATCAAAATCAATTGGTGTAAAGACATTTGTAACGATTGGATTAGAATATTTATTTGCGTTTTGTATCAGTGTTTGTTCTTGGATTTTTAATGAAGCCAAAGTTGAATTTATTTTATCCAGCTGCTTGCGTAATTCTTTGATATTGTCATTAGCCAGTGTTGAAACAGCATTTATAATTTCATTATCTGCTTCAGAAATGGTGGCCATAGTTTCCAACATTTGTTCGTTTTGTTTTTTGATTGTTTCGTTTTCTGCAAGAACAAGTTCGTGCGCCGCAGTCAAATCAGACATTCTTACAAATTCAGGAGAATAGTCGCGATCGGATAATAATTCCGAAATACGTGTTTTCAAAAATTCTAATTCGCCCCAGATTTTTACACGTGAATTTGTAAGTTTTTCACGTTCTTCATCAGTCAGTTTTTTGGAATTCATCTTGTCATCGGTGACATTTAATTCACGAGTTAAATCATTAAATTTGCTAAGAAACACCATTAAATCTATAATTTGTCTATCGTGATATTCGCGTTCTTGTTGTAATTGCATTGTTCTTTTTTGCAACATTGGGCGGTGATATACAAAAACATAAGTGGACCACGAAGCCCACACAATTAACCCTACTTTGCCGATAAATTTAGTGAATCTCCAAAAACTACTTTGATTAAAACTATATACATTTCCGCGTGGTGTATCCATTACAGTAAATTCGCGCGGTGGAAAAAGTTGAACGATAATTTTCCAAAAAGCACGAAATGGCCATGTTATAAATGACCACAAAGAAGAAAAATATCTTGCTATAAAGTTTAACATTGTTCTGGTATTTTAGACAAAATATTCTCAATAGTCAAGCCGTCGCGCAAAATTGGTTCATAATTCATAGGCAATCCAGAATAAATGACTGTTCCGCCATTTGTACAGGCGCGTCCGCGGATTAAAACGCGTTCTGCGATATTTTTTGAACCAAATAAAGGTATGATTGTTATGTGTCCAAATGTTTTGGTCATAACACCAATTACGTCACTCAGTCGCCCAGCATCAACAATTGTACAGAAATATCCGCGTGGACGAACACGTGCAACACAACGGCGTATCCAATGAATTAAATCTGTGTTGTGGTGCGCTGTTGGGTGTTCCGCAGACGGTGTTCCAAAGAAATACGGCGGATTTGAAATAACTAAATCATAAGTTTTTGGTGTTGACCACTTTAATATGTCTTGGTTAACCAGTTCAAAATTACAATGATTTAGCTTTGCATTGCGTTCGCATACATCCAGCATTTCTTGGGATATATCAACACCTGTGATATTTGCATCTGGGAAATGATGTTGTAAACATAAGGCAACACCCCCAGTTCCAATTCCGACATCCAATACTGTTTTTGGGGTTGAATTAGGCAACGCTGCCAACCATACAGCATCTGATGTTGGATTATAGTCAGAACGGTATGCTTTTATTTTACCACCTATTAGGGTAAAAATGTCTTGTTTTTCTTTCATACCTATACAATAATAGATAAAAATACAAAAGGCAAGTTTATGTTTGATGAATCTTTAGTTGTCCAGAGCGCAGTTAGTGCTTTCAATAATGCAGCGTTGGCCCTGCCCGCGTTTTTTTGGTTTGGCTTGTTGATGATGCCGTTGTTTTATGTTGTTTATAAATACGGCAACAAGTTGATGGATATGATTGGTTGGGAACGGTTTGGATTACAATCTCGTATTATAAAATGGACCGTTGTTATGTCATTAATATGGCTTGTTTTGTTTGGCGGAAATTATGTTGTTTTACGTGATGCAGAAACATTATTGCCATTCGTTACAGCGGTGATTGCGTTCATGGGAATGATGTTTGTTGGAAATATGACTCGTAATATTCAATTGCCACATTGGCGTGAAATGTCACGTGCGCGTAAATGGAAAACAGTGTTATTTTGCGCTTTGGTATTGGCAATAATTGCCTTAACAGATACTCATACTTGGTGGGGACCTATTTTACAAATATTTGCTTTTGTTGCAGGTGCCTATTGTGGTCGTCGTATGAAATCCAAAATAAATGAAGTGCCATTTGTATCCGGATTTATATTTTTATTTACGATTATGATTTTGATGCAACCTGAATTTTTCAGATTTGGTCAACTGGGTAATTTAACATGGTTGCATTTGGCTGGATTCGCATTTGTTGGATTGCCTGTTATGGGTGCTGTGGCATTAAGAAATACTACACCACGCGGTCGTATATATCAAAGTGCGTTTGTTAAGTTGAAATGGTTGATGCGTTGTTTGGTATTGTTGGCGGGCTGTTTGTTTGTTATGACAGAATCCGTACCTGTGTTTATCGGAACGTGTATGTTGGCTGGCGGATTATTCTGGTTAAAGATTATTCATGCAAAACAGGTTCCTGAACATTTGGCGGCCAGACTGTTGATGATAACGATATTTGCGTTTGGTTTGTTGACAGTTATGCCTGTTATTTCTTGTTTGGCTATTTTTGGGTGGTTATCATTACCAAAAGGGAATTTCCTACAAGAACTGCGGGCTTTGTTATAATTTGTTATATTTCTTGAATACAATTTGAATATTATTTGGTGTATTATCACACAGATAAATAATTTAGAAAGGTAATAAAATATGAGTGATATACATCCAACTGCTATTATCAAAGAAGGTGCTGTTATTGGCGCAGATTGTAAAATCGGTCCAAATTGTATAATTGGTCCAAATGTTGTATTGGGCGATCGTGTTGAATTAGTATCCAATGTTATAATTGATGGCAAGACATCTATTGGTGATGATTCTATTGTGTACCCTTTTGCTGTGTTGGGTGTTATGAGTCAGGATTTGAAATGGCAAGATGAATCCACAATGACTGGGTTGCGTATTGGTAAAAGATGCAAGATTCGTGAATATGTGACTATCCATTCTGGAACGCCGGCATCAACAGGAACTGAAATTGGTGATGATTGCCAGATTATGGTTAATGCGCACGTTGGACACGATTGCAAGATTGGTAACAGCGTTGTTATGTCTAATTTGGTTCAGGTCGCTGGTCATGTAGAGGTCGAAGATTTCGTTATTCTGTCGGGCGGTTCGATGGTATTGCAATTTGTTCGTATTGGGCGTAATGCATTTATTGCAGGAATGTCTGGTGTTGGAAATGATGTTTTGCCGTATGCTATTTATGAAGGATTGGGTGGTCGTGCGGTATATCGTACAATCAACCGTGTTGGTTTAATGCGTCATGGGTTTACTAATGAAGATATGCATGCAATTCATGCTGTGTATTCCGCGGTATTTAATGGAACCGAAGGAACTGTCGAAGAAAGATTAAATCGTGTTCGCAAGGAAGTTAAAAACAACAAATATGCTATGGATGCCATAGACTTTATTGAAAATCGTTCAAAACGCGGAATCGGGACTGCTAAACATGCGGAATAAAAAAACAATATTTATTATCGCGGGTGAAGTTTCTGGTGATGTATTGGGCGCGAATATTATGCGTGCTATGCCGGACTGTAAATTTATCGGTATTGGTGGTCAGAATATGTGTGCGCTGGGATTAAAATCCTTATTTCCAATGTCTGATTTGGCGGTTATGGGTATTGTCGAGGTTTTGGCAAATGTGCGAACCTTAAAGAAACGTATAAATCAAACAATCAAGGCTATAATTGACACAAAACCAGATTTGGTTTTAACCATAGATTCCCCGGGTTTTGCGCGCAGTGTTATTTCTGGACTGCGTAAAACAGATGCAGGAAATAAATTAATTGAAAATGGTTTACGTTTTCATCATGTTGTTGCACCTCAGGTTTGGGCTTGGCGCCCTGGGCGTGCTAAAAAATATGCGGCAACATTTGACAGGTTATATGCGTTTTTTGATTTCGAAGTGCCCTATTTTACTAAATATGGCCTGGATACCGTTGCGGTTGGGCACCCTATTTCAGATAATATAATTGGTAAGTACAAGGCAAAAAATGTTGGACGTGGTGACAAAGTTGTTGCGTTGATACCAGGCAGCCGTATGACCGAGGTTAAAAAACTGATGCCGATTTTCCGTGAATTCGTGGAACGCGTACCTGATGGGTATAAATTTGTTATACCGACTGTCGAAACCACTGATAAATTTGTGCGTAATGCGGTTTCAGATTGGAATATAAAGCCACAAATTATATCATCAGATGCCCGTTATGAATTATATGAACGTGCATTTGTTGCTGTCGCGGCCAGTGGAACTGTATCCGCAGAATTAGCTATGATGCATATTCCGGCTGTGATTGTTTATCGTATGAATTGGTTGACGACAATAATTGGTAGAATTTTAATAAATGTTCGTTGGGTATCTTTGATAAATATTTTATTAAAAAAGTCGGTATATCCAGAATTGCTTGGAATTGACGCAAATGCAGAAAACATATTAAAACAATTTGAACGTATTGTGAATAATACAGATATTCGTAAGCAAATGATTACTGATTTGAAAAGCGCAGACAGGTTATGGCGACCAGATGATTTTTCAGTTGCTGAACGTATTGCAAATAAAATCCATGATTGTATATAAAAAACGGTTTAATTAAACCGTTTTTTTAGTTCCCTTCTGGGAATGTTTCCATTAGATAGCTGGATACTGGAACTGGTATTGCTTTTTCTCGTATCTTGCCACCAGTATGCCGGACTCGAACACATGATCCTGTACTGGTGGTATTATTTACGGCCCTGTGTCCATTTGGACAACAAATAGAATGCTTTATTAATGTGTCGGTAGAAGATACTTCAAAAAAAACGTAATCTTCGGGGCAACATTGTAAAGGTCCTTCTTGTCCAGTACCATTTGGAACGCATAAATTTCCCCTTTGTATATAATTACTGGGGCATGCTGTTCTGGCTGTATAGTCAGGGTTATTATAATTCCAACATACAGTAAGTGTTTTTAGTGTGGCGCTATTATTACATGATGCAGGAGATACATGATTTCCTTGATTGTCGGTGCAAACAGCAACACTGGGGGTCGTCGCGGTTATTTCATGTTGAGTGTTGCCCTGAGTACAAGTGGGGAGAGATGTGGCTCCAAGAGCATCTTCGCAATAATATGCAGTTAATCCTACATAATCAGGGGGGCATCTGGATACTGATGTCCAACCGGTTCTGCATTCGGCACATTTATTTTGGTTATCCACATCCACACCAAATGGACATACCTGATTGTCACCGTTTATTGTGCCTGTGCACCAGTCTCTTTCGGTGGGTAAATCGTTTGTAACATCGCCTGATGTACTGTATGGCCATAGTGTAAATCCGCTTGTTGCAGTTGCTTCGTTGTTGCTGTCTACGTTGGTTATAAACTGATTGCCACATGAATTGTTCAGTCCATATGTTTGCATTTGTTGTGCAGAATAAGTAGATGAATTAACCGCTGTTATTTCATATGTGTTTAATGACCGCACAGGGAATGTCGGAACACAGCGGGTGCTGGTACCGTTATTGCTGCGACGACCCCCATTTTCCCAGCATAAACATGCGCCCCATGATTGGACATCCACAGAAGAATTGTAATCGCGTGGACACATGTTTTCGTTTCTTTTTTGCTCTTCTATTTGCATAGGAATTCTACTTGACATCCCGTAAGAATCCGATGGCATAACGCTTTCCCCAAAACCATAATCTCCGACATGCACCGATCCATTGGTAACAACATAATTTCCGCTATCAACAGACATCGATAGAAAAGCCTTGCCAGTAGCAAAAGATAAAGTGCTTTTACCTATACTGTATGGCTCATACAATCTATAATAACGGCTTGTTTGTTCCTGCGTTATGCCAGATGTATGGAATATAGCCTCGCAAAAAGCGCTTGGATTATAATTGTACTGATACAATGCTAAATTTTGAACGTTCATAAATTTGCCGTCCAAGTTAGAACATTGTGTTTGCAAAATGTCCATGATTTGGTTGTACACTTCGGTTGCGATACCTGTGGACCTTAACACACGATTTTGATTGTTATAAGAGTATCTGGTGTAAATCGTATCGCTGTTCGGATAATAATTAAATCCACCAAAGGCTTCTTCAACCATTTTTGGATCGCTGCAAGCCTCAATCGCGGCCAGTTGTTTTGCGCATTCTGATTTATAATTTGGAATATCTTGGCCGGCTGGTGGTGTGCAAGCACTGTCTGTGCATTCGTACAACGAGAACCAATCTGGTGCAAATCCTGATGTGAATAATCCGCTGGATGGATAGTAAAAGTTTTCATAGTTTTGTCCACCGTAATTGTCAAAGCATTGTTGAACCACAGCACGACACGCCGTCAAAGAATCGGTATCATGACGATTTTGAATGTAATTGTTTACAATGTCGCCATCAAACATATTGTTGCAAGATGCAATGTAATCCGAGCATAATGATTTGTTCAAATTTAATACATTTGGATTTAATGTGGTTGTTTGTGCGGCAACCAATCCCTGCATAGCATTGGTCATAGAAGTACTGCCATTCATATAGCATGCAGACACAAAATCAAAACATCCTTGCTTAATTTCGTTCACTTTTGATTGCTGGGCGTAATAAATATCCAACATTGCTTTGTTCAAGTAGTCTTGCCAGATTTCATCCGCTATATCAACGCACTTGTCCAATGCGGGGGTTGCAAATTGTTTTACACGTTTTTCAAAGTTTATAACGAACACCTTGTTATTTGGATTTTGTGCCAATTTTTGATCGTTATTGTTGCGTTCTGAATTAAATGTCAGCAATGTGCCCAGTTTATAAAAGTCAACAACACCGGCGATTGGGGCGCCTGTTGATACATCAATATATTCACCGTTGTCCAAACATTTATGATAGTTTGCGCCACATACTTCTTCGCTTAAAATTGCGTTTTCTACATTCGTCAGACATGTCGCCGCATCGTCAGAATTATGAGCCTTGTGATTTTCAGCACGCGCCATATCCAACATAGAACTGCTTTCTCGGATTGCAGCATGTGTTTCTTTTTGTTTATTGAAAATTGCCGTTTGTACGGTGTTACAGTCTTGTTCAATTGCCATCAGATACGCATTGACAGCGCGTTGCAATGATGCATCGTTACAACTGGATTTTACAGCATTACGACATTGTGGATATACCGCAGAATATAATGCTTGGCCATTGTATGATGCAATCGCCTGCCCTACATCAGTTGTGCCAAATGAATTTGTTGCATCAAATGATAAATCAATACTGTTCAAATCGGATAGTTTGTTGTTTTCAACGCGTGAATCTGTGCCACGGATAGAATTCATAATAGCCGTCAATAAAGCCTTGGATGCGGAATTATCCTTGGATAAAGCCAATTCGCCGTCAGATGCGGTATTCATTGCGGTTGCCTGTGCAGCGGTTTTCCCGACAATATCCAGATTTTCATTAAAAGCGGTAAGTTGTTCGCCGGCCTGCTGTAATTTGTTTCGCGCTTCTTGTAATGATGTAATGCGGTCGTTGCAAGAACAACGGCGATATTCATCGTTCTTTAATTGGCAAAACTGATCCATACATGTGAAATAGGCATTTTTGCACTGTTCGTATTCAGCCCCAGTACGTGTTTCTGAAAAAATACGGTCAACAACAGCCGTACGTGCCGCAGTTGTGGGGGCGGTGGAACGTTTTACAACAGAACGTTGTGTTGTTTTGGTTGGGGTTGCACTGCGGGATACAGATGCAGTCCTTGGGGTTGTGGTTGCAACGCGAACAGTTTTTGTTTTTTGTGCAGTTTGTGTACGCACCTTTTGTGTTGTCGCCCCAGATCGCACCATTGCAGATGTGCCAGATGTGCGCGACACAGCAAAGCCGTCGGTCGCCCACAACGCGCAGAAAACCAAGATTATTCCAATCCTTTTCATTTCTGATATTTATGTTAGCAAATTTCAGATTTTCAGAGCAAGTAAATAATGCAAAAAATATATAAATAAGTCATTTATTTTTGTAAAAAATTTTATGCCGTAAAATAAAAAACTGTTGCATTTTGTGTCGATTTAGATTACTATGCATCCCGCCTTGGGTTAAGGGCTGTGTCAAGCAGATAAAGGGCATATGGCGGAATTGGTAGACGCGCTAGTTTCAGGTACTAGTGGTAGCAATACCTTGGAAGTTCGAGTCTTCTTATGCCCACCAAAATTAAAATCGGGATTTTTCGATCCCGACTTTTTTATTTCGTTTTTGAATAATGATTGTTAAAATATAAAAAAATCACTTTACTTTTTAGGGTGTTTTATATATAATTGGGCGCATACGGGGTTGTAGCTCAGTTGATAGAGCGCTACGTTCGCATCGTAGAGGTCGTGGGTTTGAGTCCCATCAGCTCCACCAAAAAAGTTCTCGGGGATATGGCGGAATGGTAGACGCTGAGGACTTAAAATCCTTTGATCATTGCGATCGTGTGGGTTCAAGTCCCACTATCCCCACCAAATCTTGGATGTGTAGCTCAGTTGGTTAGAGCGCTTCGTTCACATCGAAGAGGTCAGCGGTTCGAGTCCGCTCTCATCCACCAAACTAGATGACTTTGCCCTGCTCTTGATGCAGTTTTTTTTTTATAAAAAATGTGTGAAAATTTTTAACGTAATCCCTTGGCTCGACAACACGCAGTTGCGGCATCTTGCCATTCTGAATAAGTGTCATTTGTGTTACGCAAGTCACGCCAGCTGCCCCAACCCGTACACTTATTGCCGTTGCATTTTACATAACGGCGCAAAGAACAGGTTTGGTTTGATATCTGACCTGTGGGGGTTGTGCATTTTACAACAATGTTTTGATTACGCGCATCGCCAACACCATATTCGTTTGATGATACCTTTTGATACGCATGTGTTGTGCCAGCAGTTATAAGCAATGCGAATATAAAAATAAAAAATTTTTTCATATCTTCCCCTAACCTTTACAGTAATATTATAAATAATTTACATCATAAAAATCAATACAGTTTTTTAAGGAATTGTTTCTTGGGCGACCGTATGGCAACCGTTGGCGCGATATACATCTAAACCATTTGCCAGTCCTTGGCGGAAATCTGGGGTTGCGTTACGGAATTCTGCCTCGCGCCTATCCAAAAATTTAGAACGCAAATCGTCACCTTTATAATTTCTTGCAGCGTTTATGGTTGCATCATCAATAATGCCTGTTTTTTCCACACCTAATAATTCTTGCAATAATCCAATTGAACGTTGTTTGCTACCGGTGCCCCATAATGCCATAAAGACATCACCACTAATTGCATCAGGTAATTTATCAATATTATGTTTTTTGAAAAAGCTGTTATATGCAATATCTTCTGCATCTGCACGAGAAAAATTTGGATCTTTTACTTGGGGAAAGTATTTAGAAGAAACACCATAACACGTATAGCCTGCGGGGTCGGCTGGGTGTTCACCGCATCCGCCTTCGGTACGGAATTTTGTAATCATTGCCTTTTCAAAAGCAGGAGATATTGTCGCATAACGTCCTGTTGTTAAAATTTCGTTTGTGTAAACCCCCGCATTTTTTGTTGGTTTTGTACAAGGTTGACCAGTACGACTGCCGTCATATAATGGTTCTGTATATGTGCCGATTCTGTTTGCTGTGCGTGTTGTTCCGCCATCTGTATTTATTATAGAATTATCATTGATAAAGGCACCACTGGATTCTAATTGTGTCGAAGTTGTTGGTGTTGAGTTGCTTTCTGTTGGTTGCCCATTGGGTGATTGTTCGTTCAAAGATGCGGCAGAACCGGAACCATTAGATTGATTTTCATCATCGGCTCTTTTGGCAATTAATGCAGGCTGTGAACCGTCGTTTGGTTCATTATAATCATGGGTTGTCCATGGTGTTGTATTCATGAACAAGTAATATAATTCTGCGCCGTCTGTTCCGGGATTACGTATTATTGGGCGAACAACATATATATCCACATCACAAGACATAACGTTATATTCGTCTTGGGTTTCAACCAAATCTTGGTGGAATTTTTCTGCAAAACTCATTGCTTGCAAATAAGCGGCATCATCGTCAGCAGCTGATGTTGAACTGCCTGTCCAGAACATCCACATACCATGATTAACTACATTTTCATAATTTGGAATATCGTCAGCACCCAATAGCAAATATGGTTGCATATCAATACCGTTTGTATATTCAGATGTTGATATATCAGTATAATCATATGAATCCGCGAAGATTTTCAAGACTACTTTTGCTGTTTGTATTGCAGCAGGAACCGTTGCGATTGCAGATAAAGTTTTCAGTGTGTTATGGAATAGCATATCGTTTACGCGATTTACAAAACCTGATGTACCTGCCCGTATGGCTTTGACAGCTTTGCCGGATTTTTTTGCCCCTTTCAACCCTGTACGCAACGCTTTCCAACTGCGATAGGCACGTACTGGCAATATACCACGTTTTGATTGTAAGGCAATTTTACCCTGGCGTAACATATACAGATTGTGTGCGACTTCTCTTTGGGCTTCGGATACTTTCTTATAATTTTTAACATCTTTTGTTTTTTCTAGTTGTTTCAATTCATTTGCATGCAAATCGTTCAATTTATCTAATTGTTTAGAATAAGTCTTTTTTAATTCTTCCATTTCTTTTTCTAATTTTTTGGTTTCATCAGGACCCAACTTCCCTTCCTTTAAGGTTTGTTCCATTTTGCGAAGTTTTTCTGCAGTTGCCGTAGATTCTTGAGTTGCTTTGGCTTGCTTTTGTGCTATTTCTAGTTCTTTTTCAACGCTTTTTATTGTTTTTGATTTTGCTTTGCGTGCTTTTAATAAATCGCGTTTGTGTGTTAAATTTTTCACCGTTTGTGTGGATGTGCGTTCAATATTAGAAATTGTACGATAAGAGTCTTCGATGTTATCAACATTTTTAATGGCGCGTTGAACATCTGTGGTCCGTTTAGAAGCCTTTGTCCATTTTGTAACATCGCGAGATGCACGTAGCGCTTTTATCGCTTTTTGTGATTTTTTTAATGCTCGTCCCATTCTTAATGCTTGGATTACGCCTTTGGCAGCTGCCGCACCACCCCATGTAACGACGGTTAAAACAATATCGGCAACAATTTCTAGTGCGGTAATAAAACGCAAATCGCCGTCACCCATGACATAAAAGTCGTTGTTTTTTGCCAGTTTTGCTTGATCTTTTTCTGCATCGGTTTCTGGTTTGTATTTTTTTGATACGCCACCAACACTTTTACTTGCGGCAATGTTTATCATATCTGTGTCGCCTGCGATTGCGGTTTTTGATGTGCAATCTGCATGAAATATATTACTAAAATGGTCAACAGGATAAAATTTGTCGATGTTATTCTGAATATATTTTAATGACAATATATTGTTCTTGTCATCCCCCACATACGGATCCATCGAACCGTGTTCTGCTACTAAAATAGCGTACCACGCTGGGTCAACATTAACCCAAACATTACCTTGTTCGCTATCCTTGAATATATCAGGATTGATTTCACCTCCTGCAACATTTGGTTTATAAGCAAGCTTTAATCTTTGTTCTAATGTCTTCTTGGTTGTTTCATAGTTTATTTCTATGGTACGGCCATTTGAAAATGTATAGGATATAGGTTCGAAAATGATACTATCGTCTTCCCCTAAAGAAGTTAATTCGGGGCATTTCAGAACTGCTGATAAAACATCTGGTTGAGAAAAAGCAAAATGCGCCCACGTGTCGATTTCTGTGGTGCTGGCTAACTCTGGATCTTCTATCATATTTTTTGCATTTTTTGCCAACGCTTCATTAAATATACTTGTTGCACATTTTGTTTGCATTGGTGCTGGGTTCAAATAATCCTCTACAGAATACATATCCGATGTTGCGAATGCACACATTGGTGTACATATTATGCCATAAATAAGTAAAAATTTTTTTAACATATTTATATTCCAGAATTGTAGTTTGTAGCATTTGCTGTTGTGCATTTTGGTTTTAAATTACGTAAATATGCATCTACACTATTTCTGTGTTGTACCAAAGATGTGTTGCCACCAACAGAACCGTTTCCATCAGCAGAACCATTGTTATTTGGGTTTTCAGGTGGTGTTTGTTTGCATGAACCGTTTGCTTCGCCATATGTTATATTGTTATTCATATCTACGCATACATAAGCAACGCATTTAATGTTGTATGTTCCAACCAAATTGTTTGTATTTAATGAACGTACAGGTTTCCCAGATTTTGTTATGATAACTTTGTCGTCAGCGGTTACAAAAACAGCAATTTTATCTGCGGATTCTTTTGTCCAAGCATTTTGCGTCAGCGGGCAATCAGCCAGTGGTGTCTGGCTACTCAAAGTCCAGTTGTCATTACCTGGTAACCAACTACCTGCCCAACCTCTGTTTGCTTTGAAACAAGTGTTTTTCCTTTCGCCATGATTTTTTGTTTTTGCATATCCTGCAACACAAATGACATCATCTTTACTGCCAATATCTGTGCAAGAGCCGCCATCCGTTTTATATGCTATTGTATAATTTTGCAATTTTCCTTTTTCAGATACTATCAGCCAATCGTCACTATCTGCATCAAATTCACGTTCTGTATTACAGTTATGAATCTGGTGATATCCCGCATCACTTATATCACTATCAGAAATAATTTTTGCAAAATTTGGTGTTGCTGCTACAACCATTGTAGGTATCATCAAAAAGGATAAACAAAAAATTAAACCAATTTTTTTCATTACATATTCCTTTAATACGATAACCCATTAACATATTGCTGTGCGGCCTCAGCTGCCGAGGCTGAGAATTTTTTGTCGCACGCAACCTCCATAATTTTCCAATATTGTTTGTTTTGTGTGCATTTACAAGGAGCCAAAATAGCGCTTTCGGTTGCATTTTTTAATTTTGTTTTGGCATTTGTTACTGATGCAACTGATGTGTTTTTTATATATTCATTATAATATTCTTGTTCTGCATTTACTTCGTTTTGACCATATTGAGCGATACAGTTATAAACCTTGGCACATTCAGAAATAACGGTTTTTCCACTTGTGCTTTCTTCTTTTTCTATATCCAAAGGAATATATACTTGTGCATCTTTGTATTTTTCGTACCCTGCTGTTTGAACGGCTATTTTGTCCATAAATGATAAATCATTAACCGTTTTAGGAAAATCTGTTTCGGTAACGGTGTAATTTGTGTTGCTATTTTGTGCTTGTAATTTTTTCAATTCTGCAGCACGTTCGGCATATTCTGATTGAACCTTGGGTTTGGTTGTGGCCGCGCGCGCTTGGGCTGTGGGAAAGCTGGCGGATGGATTTATATAATTTACATTATGGTTTTGTTTCATATACAGTTCAAACGCAGTGTCAATATATCCCGCGCATGATGTAGCATAATTATAGTTTGGTAACGTGGATAGTTGAACCATCAAGTTTGGACGAATGTCAGATAGTTGCATATTTTGACATTTCTTTCTTTTCTCGCATTCATTTTCGACTAATGCTTGGACAATTCTCTCGCAGTCTCCCGCCTTTAAACTGGGACCGTTGGCATAAACAATTTTGGGTGCGGTTATAATTGCAGTGTTTGGGTTATAAAATGGGTTTCCAGAATAATTCTGAACATTTTGAATCATACCGTATTGAGAAAATGGCGTGCCGGCTTTGGCGCTTGTGATTGAAATAACCACAATAAAAAATACATATTTCAGCGAAAAAATACGTCTTTTTAACATTCTCTTAGGAACCTCTATCTTTGTTATTATAACAAAAACAGGATTGTAATAAAAGACAAAAATCCCCCCAGAAATAGAAATGGAGCAAATGGGATAAATTTCTGTTTTTTGTTATGCGCCCATATTGATCCGAAAATACAGGAATATACTAATGCAATTGCCAAACCGTTTGTTCCTAACCATAGTCCAGATACGGCTAATAATTTTATATCACCCATACCAATCGGTGTGTCAATTTTGTTTTTGCTGAACTTTTCAAAAAGCAACCCAATGATACTTGCCAATGCATATCCGATGACTGCGCCAGCAATCGATTCGGCAGTTGTGCAAATCCATGGGAAAAAATGTGTTAGTATCAATCCTATCAGCAAAAGTGGAAAAAGGTATGCGTCAGGAATGATTCTGCGCCGGAAATCCGCCACAGATATGCGCCAAATACAAAAAGTTGCCCCCAATAACAGCAATGCAAAAAAAGTGTAAAAAAACATAATTCCCCCTTGCCTTTCGATTCGGAACTATGATACAATCAGATTAGTATATAAAACAAGGACTTTTATAAGATGAGTACTGGTTGGGATTCAAATAAATTAAAAAAGTTAAAAAGTTTGATTGGCAAAGGTTTGTCAACCTCTGAAATTGGTAAGCGTTTGGAAATGAGTAAAAACGCCGTGGTTGGTAAGTTAAATCGTTTGGGTTGGAATTTGAAAGCTATGACTGGCAGTGCGCGTAAAACCCCAGATATCAAGGATTCAGATAAAAAGGCTGCAACCAAAAAATCTAAATTACCAATTGCAAAGAAAATTGCACCTGTGAAACCTGTTGTTATGCCCAAGGCTACGGCTAAAAAAACAACAAAGAAAGTTGCAGAAACGAAAACTGCTAAACCGTCCAAGGTTGTAAGTAAACCAAAGACTGCGAAAACAACAACAAATACTGTGGAAAAACCTGAAATTAAACGGTTGCCAAGTGCGCGCAGTTCCAGTAACAAAAAAACTAATTCTAATTTGGCAATGCATCAACGTATTATCCAGCATTCATTAGAATTAGCTTCGTTGAAACCAAATCAGTGTCGTTGGCCAATTGGTGATCCAGATTCTGAAAATTTCCATTTTTGCGGTGAAACAGTATTTGTTGGTAAACCGTATTGCTATGAGCATTGTAAACAGGCGTATCAGTTCACACCGCCGAAAAAGAAATAAACTAAACATTTGGGGGATAAAAAATGCCAAGAGAGAAAGAAACATCCTTATTAAAATCGTCTGATTACGATATAAACGGCAATTCTTTGCGTGCTTTTTATGACAAGCATGGCAAGTTGGTGTTTGTTTTAGATTTGACGACAAGTGAATTAAAACCAAATGTTTTGTTGGTTATGACTTCTGTTGGTGACAGAAAATGGGATGATGTTTTATCTAACGATTATGGTATGGATTTAGAATTGGTTCGTCCCAAGAAAGATAATAAATATCAAAAACTGGATGTGGAATATGATGGCTTGGTCGTGTACGACAACTTGATTCGTGCATATCAAGATGGTGGAAATGTTAAAAGCGCTCTCAAAGATTTAGAAAGTTTTCGTGCAACATCTGTGCGCCGTTCTGCAACAGAGCGTTTGGCGGCTTCAACTGTAATTGCAGAAAATGCGCGTGAAACAATTGAACGGACTGGCGATACAATTGTGGAATTAAAAGCAAAAATCAAGGCTGTTAAATCGAAACTTGTAACTTTGAAACGTGGTATTGGACGTGAACCAACAAAACAATCTGCAGCCAAGATATTAAAAGCCGAAGCCCAGTTGGATGTTCTGACTGGAAAGTTGGAACGCGCACAAAAACGTTTGGAAAACGCTAATAAACGGTTGTTGATTGCCGAAGATGATATGGATGCTGCGCGTAAAGTATTGGATTTGATTCCTCAAACTGGTGATAAAAAATTCAAGACGGTTGAAAGCCCTGTGGCTGTGCCTGTGAAAACAGCGCATGTTCCTGTAGAAGATGAAGAATCAGAGGAAGAAGATTTAGAAGAAGAACCAGAAGATGATGCAGATGAAGATGAAGAATGGGTTGATGAAGAAACAGATGCAGATGAAAAAGCTGATGATAAAGAGATAAAACCGTTGTTCGATAAGGATCCAAATATTCTGGATGAAGATATCGCGTTTAAGCCTATCAGTTTTGATGAAACACCGGTTGATGAACCAGAAGAAGAATTAGAATCAGAATTACAAGAACCTATTGAAGAAGCACCAAAGGAAACTACGGATGCACCTGTGGCGCCGGCAATGTCTTTTGAACCTCCGAAATCTATAATGGATGTTGTTCAGGTTCCTGAAAATTATAAAGAACCGGAAGATATACATTTGGATGATGTTTTTTCTGAAAGTGTTAATGATGAAGTAAAATATGATGCAGAAAATGCATCAGATGTCGAAAAAGAATCTGCGCCAATGTTGAATTCTTTGAAAAGTGTTGATGTCGCAACAGACAACGGTCTTGATGCTGAAATAACGGAAAATATTGATGAAAAACCTGTGTTAGATACTCAGTTGATAGATTCGGCTGCGGAAGCACAAACACAACCAAAAACGGATGTTGTCCCAAATGTTCCTCAGTATAATGTTGATACTACGGTACGACCTGTGGCACCAGCTGCACCGGTTGCTGCGCCACGTGCTGTGACAGATGTTCCAAAACCTGAAACTCCTAATCGTAAACCAAGTTTATTGTATTATGTGTTGTTGTTGGTTTTAATTGCCTTATCTGTGTTCACGTTGTGGCTGTATCAACGTTCAAATGTGTCTGCTGACGCGGTTCCTGAATTAGTAACAGAAAGTGTGCAACAGGCTGAATCTGT
>CACYHY010000014.1 GCA_902774305.1 uncultured Pseudomonadota bacterium | reverse complement strand
CCGCTGTCTAATTCTTTTTTGCGTAAACGAATTGTGGCGGGTGTTACCTCTACCAATTCATCGTCTTGGATATAGGACAGTGCTTCTTCCAATGATATTTTGCGTGGTGGCGCCAAGAATAATTTTTCATCGGCGGTCACAGAACGCACATTGGTTAATTGTTTGCCACGAACAGGGTTGACTTCGATATCATTTTCTTTGCTGTGTTCACCAACAATCATACCGGAATAAACCTCGGTTTGTGGTCCAACGAATAATACGCCACGTGGTTCCAAATTGTGCAGTGCATATGTTGTTGTTTGTCCGGCCTCCATAGAAACCAACACACCTGGACGGTATTGAACGATTGGACCACGGTATGTGTCATATTTATCAAATACGCGGTTCATAATGCCTGTACCACGTGTGTCTGTACGGAATTCAGATAAATAACCAATAAGCCCGCGTGATGGTGCGGAAAATACAATACGTGTTTTACCAATTCCAGATGGTTTCATTTCTGTAATTGTGGCTTTGCGTTTTGTCATTTTTTCAATAACAACGCCGCTGAATTCATCGTCCACATCGATAACAACTTCTTCGATTGGTTCCAGTTTTTCACCATTAGCATCTGTTTGCATAATAACGCGTGGACGTGAAACTGATAATTCAAATCCTTCACGGCGCATTGTTTCAATCAAAATACCTAATTGTAATTCACCACGACCAGAAACTTCGAAACTTTCATTGTTGGCACTTTGTGTAACTTTCAGTGCAATGTTTGTTTCGGCTTCGCGGAACAATCTTTCGCCAATCATACGGGATGTTAATTTTTTACCAGACTTACCCGCCAATGGCGATGTGTTCACAAAGAAAGTCATGGTCAAGGTAGGTGGGTCAATTGGAATTGCAGGAATAGCCTCGGTCACAGATGGGTCACATAATGTATCCGCCACAGTTGCTTTGGAAAATCCAGCCAAAACCACGATGTCACCAGCAGATGCAGAATCACGGGAAACCTTGTTCACACCTTGGTGTTCAATGATTTTTGTGATTTTTGCATTTTCTATAAATTCGCCTTTCATATTTATGGCTTTGACAGTTTGGCCAACTTTTACTGTGCCGGATTCAATTTTACCAGTCAAAATACGACCAACATATGGATCGGCCTCTAATGTTGTTGCCAACATTTTGAAAGGCGCATCAATTTGGCAACGGTCACCATTACAATCAGGGGCAGGGACATGATCCACAATTAACTGGAACAAAGGTTTCAAATCTTTGTTTGGATTATCAATATCTTTCAAATCCCGCACAGCCCAACCATCACGACCAACGGCATATAAATATGGAAAGTCTAATTGTGCATCGGTTGCACCCAATTTATCAAATAAATCGAATGTTTCGGTTAAAACTTCTTCGGGACGGGCATCACCACGATCAATTTTATTGATACAAACAATAGGACGTAATCCCAGTTTTAATGCTTTACTTAATACGAATTTTGTTTGTGGTAATGGGCCTTCGGCACTGTCAACCAACAGAACCACGCCGTCAACCATGGATAAAATACGTTCAACTTCGCCACCAAAGTCAGCGTGTCCTGGGGTGTCCACAATATTAATTTTATATTCGCCCCATTGAATAGATGTTGGCTTTGCAGAAATTGTAATACCGCGTTCGCGTTCGATGTCGCCACTGTCCATAACGCGGTCTTCGACTTTTTCATTGGCACGGAAAGTTCCGGCTTGCTTCAACATGTTATCGACCAGAGTGGTTTTACCATGGTCCACGTGTGCAATAATTGCAATATTACGAATTTTCATACTTTATCCTCGTATTTTTTTCAATAAGTGTATAGATTATACTATATTTTTGTATTTTCAACAAATTATATATGAAATATAACAAATTGCAACAAAAACATTGACATTTTTATTATTTTGTCTATTATTGATGATGATTAAAATAAAAGGGTGAAGTAAATGAAAGATTTGAAAGCAATTATTAAACAATGTTTTGAAGACATGTATGTTATTGCGCGCAATGATGTGAAACAGCATTTTAAAGAAGATAAACAACGTCACAACATTTGGAATCATGGGCGTTCTTTGGCGTATTTGCATCGTGTTTCGAAAAATCCTGATATGTATTTTGCGCCTGAATATACAAATGCAGAATGGTCTGCGCGTGTCGAGAATTTTATAGATACTGATGCAGGTATGCGAAAAAGTTTTCAGGAACACAATGCAAATCCAGAGTTCAAAGTATATTTACGTGCTTTGGCCCGTGGTGCATTTGTTAGTGGCCCATTTGCAAATGTTTATGCAAATATATATCCTGTACTGCAAGATAGGGATTTGTATAATTTCTGTGCCGAGGTACAAAATTTTTATTACCAAGGTGTTTTGGATGTATATGCTAATGAAACATTAATCAAAAAATATGCAAAGAAAATTTCAAATTGGGCAGAAATCGTGCGTAAACAAAATACAATAAGTGGCAGATTGATGAAACGGTTTGTTGGTGGTTATGAACGTCAATATAAATAAGGTTAGTAAGGAGTATGAATATGAAAACAAGATATGATGATGCTGTATTTAAGTTTAAAAGACGTTTGCTTGAAAATGCCGCAATGTATGAAGGTAATATAAATGCAAATGCAGATAGTTTAAACAATGACGAATTGTATCTGAAATTGAAGGAAGTAAGATATAAAAATAAAACATGTGCCAGATATGTTAATGAGTATTATTTGCCAGCGTATGATAATATAAATACTATACAAAAAAATCCAGAAACTATGATTTTAAAAGAAATAACATGGTTTTCACCCCGTAGTGGTGATTTTCACGGGTTGTTTATTGCACAAGAGTTATACCATTCTATCATTCGTTATTACAGATATAGTGCAAGATATAATTTGAAAGATGAACAATTAGAAAAGGCTATAAAAGATTGGAAAGCTGCGGTATATCCAAAACCGACAATGAAAGAATTGTTTTCAAGATTATTTAGAGATAATCAGAAATAAAAAAAACTCCCATTTGGGAGTTTTTTTATTTAATGTTTTCCACCAATTTTTGTTCTGCCCCCCATTAGTGGTTGCAGTTTTTTTGGAATGTTTACTGAACCATCTGCATTTTGGTGATTTTCAATAATTGGCACCAAAGCACGTGGCAGGGCGATACCTGTATTATTTAATGTTGCGACAAATTTAACTTCGTTTGTGCCGTTTTCGCGGTAACGAGTATTTGTTCTGCGTGCTTGGAATGTTCCTATGGACGAGCATGAACCTAATTCACGATATGTAGATTCCGATGGGAACCATGCTTCGACATCATTCATTTTAACTTTATTGAATCCCATATCGCCAGTTGAATTTGCAATTACGCGATATGGTAATTCTAAATCTTCCATAATTTCACACAGGTTGTTTAACAACAATTCGTGCATTTCGTCAGATTGTTCTGGTTTGCAGAATATATATTGTTCAACCTTGTTGAATTGATGGAAACGTACAAGTCCGCGTGTATCACGACCAGCAGCGCCAGCCTCTTTACGGAAACATGGTGAAAAACCAGCATATTTAATTGGTAATGCGGTTTCTGGTAAAATTTCGTCACTGTGCAACGAATTCAATATAATTTCAGCAGTTCCAGCCAAACATCTGTCAGTACCGGTTAACATAAATACATCATCATTCATAACAGACAGGTCAGAGCCCATAAAGTGTCCTGCATTAAATATTGTTTGTGGTTTTGTGACAGATGGACATTCAATGTATGTAAATCCTTTGGATATTAATTTTTGAATAACATATGTTTGGATGGCTAATTCTAATTCGGCTGCCTCGCCACACAAACAATATGTGCGAGTGCCACAAACATTTGCAATTTTTTCTGGCATCCACCAATTATTCATATCCAGCAAATCCCACTGTGCACGTGGTGTAAAATCAAAATTGCGTGGTGTACCAACACGGCGAACTTCGACATTTGCAGAATCGTCCGCGCCTATTGGTGCATTGCTATCTGGAATTTGTGGAACACGATGCATTAAATCGTTCAATTTTGCTTCGTTGTCAGC
Organism: uncultured Pseudomonadota bacterium; assembly: GCA_902774305.1. GTDB lineage: Bacteria > Pseudomonadota > Alphaproteobacteria > Rs-D84 > Rs-D84 > Enterousia. The sequence continues at coordinate 14,545 of CACYHY010000014.1, read as the reverse complement.
CAATTCTGCCATGTCTGCAGCGATTTCTTCGGAAATTTCTTTGCTGCGTTTAACCAAAGAAGCTTTGTCGGCAGCGGTTGGAATTTCTTTTGATATCTTGTTTTTTTCGGCTGTTTTTGTTTGGGTAATCGTTTTTAATTCACGAACCCGAACATCCAAAGATAACAAGTCATCCACAACATCAGGAAAATTTTTAACCTTGCATGCGTTTTTTACGATGTCTGGATTTTCACGAATAAATTTTATATCCAACATTTTAATTCCCTTTTGTGTTTACATAAGCAATCGCATCCATGGCGGCACTGCATCCAGTACCAACTGCGGTTGCTACCTGCATTTTTATACCACTTTTTTCGTCACCTGCAACAAATAAACCTTGGGGCAGTTTTTCTTGTGGTATGCGTCCTAATTCATCGCGGGTTATGGTTTCGTCTAAATAATCTGTATTTGCTTCGTGGCCAATGGCGACAAAAATTCCATCACATACGATTTCTTCGCCTGTGGTGGTCGTTGCAATCAGTTCGCCGTTTTCAGAATTTTCTTTTTTGCGTATAGATTTTAATTCTGTATTGAATACAGGTTTTATATTTTGACGTGCCATAACGCGGTCGCGGATGACGGCCTCGGCACGGGTAAATTCTGATTTGCGATATATGATTTGAACTTCGGATGCTAAATCAGCCAAGTACAATGCATCATTTAATGCGCTGTTTCCACCGCCAATAACCAAAACTTTTTTACCGGAATAAAAGAAACCATCACATGTTGCACAATACGAAACACCGTTGCCCATTAATTCACGTGCGCCTTCGATTTCTAGTTGACGTGGACGTGCCCCAGTGCCCAAAACAACGGCAGTAGCCTCGTAATTTTTACCGTTATCACATATAACAGTATAATTAAATTTGTCGTCCCATTTAATATCTTTCGCAGAAGCATAAACAATTTCTGCGCCGAATCCGGTTGCCTGTTTTAATGTTGCCTGAATCCAATCCATGCCGGAACCTGTGAATCCTGGGAAATTTTCCAAGTTAGCAATTTCGCCAGTTTGACCACCCAATGTGTCGCCAGCAATTATCAAAGTCTTTTTGTTCGCGCGTGCAGAGTATATCGCAGCGGTAAGTCCTGCAGGCCCAGATCCTAAAATAATAATATCGTACATTTTTATTCCTATTTTTCCTTTTTTACCAGCAAAAGCATAGCATAGAGCAGGGCACCAGTGCAACAGATTTCAATTATTTTTTGAAATACTTTTTCAATGTGTTGTATGCAGTAGTTATTTTTGTAAATTCAGAATTTGCTGATGCCTTATTTTCTGCTGTATCAGGGTGATATTTTTTTGCCAAGGCACGATATTTAACGCCAACTTCGCGCCAAGTAGCAGTTAATGGTAATCCAAATAATTTGAAAGCGCCGCTAACCCCAGTTGGCAAATTGCTTTTTGGAGGCATTTTATCAAATTGACTGCGCCCTGTTAAAAAATCGTTTAAGAATTTTATATAATCTGCTTCATCAGCATTGGCTTTATTTTTGTCTTTTAATGGTGCACCAAAAGTTTGACGTTCCCAATCTGCCTCAATCTCTTCGGGGGTCATATCAGCATAATAATTCCAATTTTTATTGTATTCGGCGGCATGCTCTTGGCAAAAATGCCAATATTCGCGCAAATCGCGATTTTTAGGTGCACGGCATGTTCCGGCCTTGCCACATCCTGGATGGTCGCATTTTGTTATCATTTGTTTGTCGCCTTTGATTTATTTGATAATGGATGATATTGTTCCATAGTTTCGCGTAATTGTTCTGGCAAAACATGGGTATAAATTTGTGTTGTTGATATATCTTCGTGTCCCAGCATTGTTTGTATAGCACGTAAATTTGCACCATGTGAAAGTAGGTGCGATGCAAAAGAATGACGCAAAACGTGCGGAGATACACGGGATGGATCGATTCCTGATAACACAGCGCATTTTTTTAGAATTTTGAAAAATCCGTCACGTGTTATATGTCCGTCTTTACTGTTGCTGGGGAATACATATTTCGAATCGGTGTCACCACGTAATTCTAACCATTTTTGTAATGCTGCCACGGCGCCAGCATGCATTGGTACCATACGTTCTTTGGCACCTTTGCCATGAATCAAAAGATGGTCGCCCAATACACCAGTCAATGGCAATTCACATAATTCAGAAACACGCAATCCTGATGCGTACAGCAATTCAATCATTGCGCGCAGACGAACAGAATTTTTTACGTCCCCAGCGGATGATATTAGTAAATCAATTTCGTCGGTGGATAATAGTTTCGGTAATGGACGTTCGCGTTTTGGTAACTCGATATTTTTTGTTGGATTTGTTGTGATTATTTTTTCCAACATCAAGAATTTATAAAATCCACGAAGAGCACTTGCCTTGCGTGCGATACTGGATGCTTTGTCGTCCAAGTTTGATAAATAATTTTGGATTTCGGATTCTGTTGCATTCAGCAAGCCGTTTGGTAAAGCGGATTCTGCTTGGTTCAAATCAGATGCATAACTGGTAAGAGTTTTTTCGCTACGACCTTTTTCTGCAACTAATGCTTCAAGAAATACATCTATATAGTTCATGGGTACAATTCCAGTTCAATTGTTGTCTGTGTTGGCGAAAAATACATCAACATAAATATAATCAGGACAATAACGCCTAATAAAATAAGAATTTTTTTTGTATTTGTTTTCTTTTTTAATGGCATATTTTATCCTTTTATATTGTATCAAAATGTTCAATAAAGGCACCAGCCCCAGCAATAATTATGATTGGTGGTGCAATAATTGCAAGTATCGGTGGCAAGGCACCTGTGGTACCCAATGCATTAAATGTGTTGATAAGAAAATACATTAAAAAGCAAGTGATTATACCCAGACTAAATTTTAATCCAAAATTAAAGTTTCGACGTTGTCTGGTTTGTGAAAATGCGATGCCCAATGTTGTCATTGCAATCATTGTTAAAGGCAGGAATAACAAAGTCCAAAATTGAACAAGATGGTTGCGTACAGGAACATTGATTGCACGCATTTTTTCAATAAATCGTGGCAAATCCCAAAATGAAATCTGATCTGGTTGTAAGTATCTGTCTAAAATGGTTTGTGGGGTAATTTTGGTCTTTAGTTGCCATTTTGTTGTTTTGCTGTTGCCGTTCGTATCCCATATAGTTGCCTTGTTGGATGATAATCCATTTTGTGATAATGTAACGGAATCAGTTTCTATGCGTTGTAATAATTTGAATTGTTTATCTTGGATAAATATTTTCGTGTTCAAAAAAATAAGGTCTGATTTGTTGGATTTCATGTTTTTAGCCGTCATGGTTAAAAAATGATTATCTGCTTCTTCACGAATCCATATAGCATTGTCCACCAGTTGTAATTTTTGATCGGTTATATTTTCAGAACTGATACGAACAAAATATGGGTTTATAACTGTTGTGGCGAATATACCAACTAATGCAGCACCAAATAAAAATGGGCGTGCAATCTGATATGGCGATAATCCAGCGCCAGAAATAATGATACCTTCGGATGATTTGGTTAAATTATACATTGCCAGCAATGTTCCCATAAACACAGCCAAAGGTAAAAACATAGGTATGTACTCTAATAAACGGACCCATGCATCAGCCAATGATGATAGTGTGTCTGGATTTGATGGCAGGCGTTCAACAAATGTGATTGCGTATATAATTCCACATATTATAAGCAGTATTATCCCAATGCCGCCAAAGAAGCGACGTAATAAAAATCTGAAAAATATACTTGGTTTCAGCATTTGTATCCTTGTATTATATGGGATTATAGCCTGTTCATTTGATAATTGCAAAATTAAAATGAAAGTGTATAATTTGAGCCGAGAATAATGTATAGGTGAAGAATATGGAAAAGAAACCGATTTCGCGTGCAGGGTTTGATGCATTGTTAAAAGAACTGAAAGATTTGAAGGAAAATCAAAGGCCAGAGATATTAAAGGTTGTCCAGTGGGCGCGTTCGCTGGGGGATTTGTCTGAAAATGCTGATTACAGTGCCGCAAAGGAAAAACAGAGACAAATTGATAAACGAATTCAATATATAGAAGAAATTGTCGCTAATGCAAATGTCATAGATATTGATAGTTTGTCTGGGGACAAGGTTGTGTTTGGCGCACGTGTTATTGCCGAAGACGAAGATGGTAATCGTATGCAATGTCGTATTTTATCAGATGTCGAATCGGATGGGCGTCAGGTTATTTCGTGTACATCGCCAGTTGGTCGTGCTTTGATTGGTCGGTGTGTTGGGGATTGTTGCACTGTAAAATTACCAAGTGGTGAAAAGGAATTTGAAATTATTGAAGTAAAATTCAAGGATTAAAATATATGTCGGTTAGGGTTTTACCTGATTTTTTAGTGAATCAAATAGCGGCAGGTGAAGTCGTTGAAAATCCGGCCAGTGTTGTTAAAGAGTTGGTTGAAAATGCGCTGGATGCGGGGGCTGACCAGATTGTTATAGATATTGTTGATGGTGGACGGACATCTATAAGTGTTATTGATAATGGTCGGGGAATGAACCGCGAAGATTTGGCAAAATCTATATTGCGACATGCAACATCAAAATTACCAGATGATGATTTAACAAACATTACATATATGGGCTTTCGTGGCGAGGCTTTGCCGTCAATTGCATCTGTATCAGATATGACGATTGATACATATTGTGCGGGTGAACCTAATGGTTGGCAATTGAATGCTGGAACTGGTGAAATTAAACCATGCAATTGGGATAGTGGAACCCGAATCAAAGTTGAAAATTTATTTGCCAGAACACCTGCGCGTTTGAAGTTTTTGCGTGGGGACAGAGCAGAAACTATGTCTGTTTTAGAGGTTGTAAAGCGTTTAGCAATGGCGCGCCAAGATGTCGGTTTTGTGTTAAATAATAAATGGTTCTTTCCAAAAGGACAAAGTTTGCTTGAACGTATGACATCTGTGATGGGTGATGATATTGTTGGACGCATGCTGGAAGTAAACAGCAATTCGGAATCAAGTGAATTATCTTTGACAGGTTTTGTATCAGAGCCAACATTGCGACGTGCGTCATCGGTGGATCAGTTTTTATTTGTAAATGGACGTCCTGTTAAAGACAAGGTTGTTGTTGGTGCGTTGCGTGCAGCATATATGGATGTTATGCATGCACGTGAATTTCCGCTATGTGCATTGTTTCTGCGGTTAAATCCACGTAATGTTGATGTAAATGTGTCGCCTGCAAAAACAGAAGTGCATTTTCTGGAACCATCGCATGTTCGTGCATTCATAATAAAAAATTTGCGTGAACGTTTGGCTGAAACTATGAACGATTCTGTGCAAAATAAATCAGAAAATATCAATACACCAAATCAGATGAATTTATCGACATCAGATAATTTTATAAAACACGCAACAAGTGGTGGATATGGGTTGTATGTTAATGCACCACAACGTAATGATAAAAGTTTTTTTGCGAATCGGGGATATAGTGATTTTACTGTAAATAAAGTAAAAACAGGAGAAATTGCGCCAAATACGGTTGATAATGTATTTGATGATATGCCGTTGGGGCGTGCAATTGGGCAGATTGGTGATAAATATATATTGGCTACAAATCAGGATAATTTAATTATTATTGACCAACATGCTGCACACGAACGGATTACTTATGAACGTGTCAGAACCCACAGTATAAAGGTTCAACCGTTGTTAACCCCAATTGTTGTAAATATGCGTGCCGAAGATGTTGTTGCGGTTATGACTGTGGCTGACGAATTAAAAGCATCTGGACTGGTGATAGATTCGTTTGGTGATGATGCAATTGCTATATTTGAAAAACCGGCAGATTGGGATTTGAATTGGGCGGAATTGTTGCATAGTATTGCGGATGAAGTTCGTGAAAATGGGCATTCTGTACAATTAAATGAAAAATTACATTTGAAATTAGCAAATTGGGCTTGTCATCATTCTGTTCGGGCCGGTCAAAAATTAGATATGAACCAAATGAATGCTTTGTTGCGAGATATTGAAAACACAACCCGTGGGGGACAATGTAATCACGGGCGACCAGTGTATAAAATCATTCCGATTTCTGATTTAGATATAATTTTTGAAAGAAGTTAGTTTTTTATTTGTTATTGCACTAAAAATATGATATCATTATAGGGACGTAATATAATGGTTATGGTACCATTAAATACAAAAAGGAAAGAGAGATGAAAAAGTTTTTAGTTGCTTTTGTGTTAGGGTCTTTTGTGATGATTAGTGGCGCTATGGCGGCTGAGTCTTGTAGTGAGATTCCGGACGAAGGTGCATGTCGTGATCAGTCTGGTTGTGTATGGAATGGGAATGATGAAGGTGGACGTTGTGAAGCTTCTTCTGGGGTTAAGGTTGCAACAGTTGGTTGGGTCAAGAGAAAAACAACTTCGGTTCAGACCAGAGCAACGCAGCAATCAGATAGATTAGATACTAACAGGGGAAATGTTTCTAATAATATCAGTTCTGTTGCCATAGGTAGTTTGGCATCTAATGAGCAACAAATAACAGCGAATAGCGCAAATTTGGATGTTTTGAAGCGTGATAAATTGGTTGTGCCAGGTGATGGTGGTAATTGTGAACCTGATCGACCATGCGGTTATGTTACAACTGGTACTCATCAAAACAATACAACTGACAAAATTTGGTTAAAGATTTCCAAATGCACAGGCAGTGGAAATAACATTACTTGTGAATAATTTTGGTTAGATAAGTTATTTAAAATTCAGCATATTTTTATGCTGAATTTTTTTGTTTGTTTATTTGGGTTTCGTGGCTGTTTTTTTCTTTACTTTTTGCGGTTTTTTGTCTATTGTGTGAACATAATCAAAAGGAGAAAATATGGAAAATGCAGTCGAAACAGTAAATGTTGTAACAAATAATCCAGCACCAGCGGCTGAAGGTAGTTGGTTTGGTATGTTGGTTTATTGTGCAGTTGTACTGGGAATTATTTATTTTCTTATGGTTCGTCCTACAAAAAAACGTATGGCTGAATATCAAAAAATGCTTGATTCATTAAAAGTTGGCTCACGCGTTTTGGCGGGTGGTATTTATGGGACTATCAAGAAAATAAATGAAACAAGTATTGAATTGGAAATTGCAAAAGGCGTTGTTGTTGAAGTGAATAAGAATGCCGTTGCAGGTGTAGAATCTAAATAATAGGGGTGTGTTTATGTTTAAGAAACTGGCAATTGTTTTTATTGCAGTGTTTGGTGTGTTGTTGGCTGTGCCAACTATGATGCCTAAATTGGCACCGTATTTTCCGTCTTGGATTCAACCAATTAATCTGGGGTTGGATTTAAAGGGTGGTGCGCAATTATTGTTAGAAGTTAATACTGATACTATGTTCAAAGATAAGGCTGCACAGTTGTATGATGAAACACGTAGTGCATTGGTGGACAGAAATCGTGGTATTATTCGTTTTTCTAATTTGCGCAATAATGACGGTGTAATATCTTTGAATGTTCGTGAAGATTCTGAAGTGTCCAAGGCCAAAGGACGTTTGAAAAGTGTATTGGGCACAGGTGTTGATGTTTCATCATCTGGAAATGTGGTTCGTGTAGAATATACCGAAAAACAAAAACAAGAAATGGTTCAAGATGCTTTGACACGTAGTATTGAAATTGTTCGTCGTCGTATTGATGCGTTGGGAACAAAAGAACCATCTATTCAAAGTCAGGGCGGTAAATATATCTTGATTCAATTGCCAGGTGTGGATAATCCAGAACGTATTAAGGAATTGATTGGTCAAACAGCGAAAATGACTTTCCATTTAGTAAATGAAAATGTAACCCAAGAACAATTGGCATCTGGGCATGCACCAAATGGAACAATGTTCTTGCCTTATATGGAACAACCATGGCAGATGGTGCCAGTTTATTCCAGAGTCGAAGTGTCGGGTGAATCTTTGAAAGATTCTCAGGCTGATTTTGACCAAAATAATATGCCTGTGGTTACTACTGTGTTTGATGCATCTGGGGCACGTCGTTTTGCAAAGTTGACAACAGAACATGTTAATGAACGATTCGCAATCGTGTTGGATGGTAAAGTGTTGTCAGCACCAAATATTCGTGAACCAATTCCTGGTGGACGTGGTCAAATTTCTGGTGGCTTTACATTACAAGGTGCAAAAGATTTGGCAGTTTTGCTGCGTAGTGGTGCTTTGCCTGCGCCATTGACAGTTATCGAAGAACGTACTGTTGGTGCAGGATTGGGGGCAGATACAATTGCATCTGGAAAAGTTGGTTCGGCGGTTGGTGTATTATTTATCGTATTGTTTATGATATTAGTGTACGGATTATTTGGATTTATTGCTGATGTGGTGTTGTTGGTCAACTTGGCGATGATTGTAGGTGTATCGGCTGTATTGGGTGCAACGCTGACTTTGCCAGGTATTGCTGGTATCGTGTTGACTTTGGGTATGGCAGTTGACGCGAACATCTTGCCTTATGAACGTATCAGAGACGAAGTGCGTGCAGGTGTGCCAACATTGCGTGCGGTTGATATGGGCTTTAATCGTTCCGTTAAAACAGTTATGGATGGTAACCTTACGAATTTGATTTGTTCTTTGATTTTGTTTGAATTTGGTGCAGGTCCAATTCGTGGTTTTGCTGTAACTTTATCAATCGGTGTGATAACAACATTGTTTACATGTTTGGTTTTGTCACGCGTGTTGATTGATTGGTATATGAATGGCAAAAGCAAAAAAATTGGTTATGTTAAAAATAAGTAAAGGTGGGTTAGATGAATTTACATTTTATGAAATATCGTAAGTTATCCTATTGGATTTCTGGAATTTTGGTTGCATTATCAATTTTGTCATTAGCATTCCGCGGATTAAATTATGGAATTGACTTTTCTGGCGGTATTGCGATGGAGGTTAAACCAGTTAATGCAGAATATACTATTGATAAAATGCGTGCTGAATTGGCAACATTCAAACCAGAATTACAGGTTGTTGATGGTGGATCTGTGTTGGTACGTGTTGGTTTGCCAAAAGGTTCAACTGATGAACAACAAAATATCCGCGTTAGCGAAATCAAAAACATCTTGGGCGATAATGTAACATATTCCCAAGTGCAGATTGTCGGACCAAAAATTGGTGGCGAACTTATCCGTGGTGGTATTTTGGCCGTTTTGGTTTCGTTTGTTTTGATGTCTGTATATATTTGGATTAGATATCGTGGTGGTTATGCGGTTGGTTCATTTGTGTCCTTGGTGTTGGACTTTATTTTGATGTTTGGATTCTTTTCAATCACAGGATTAGAATTTAACCAGACGGCTATTGCAGTTATTTTGATGGGTATTGGTTATTCTATTAATGATAAGGTTGTGAACTATGACCGAATCGACGAGAATATACAAAAATACCATAAAATGCCAATGGATGATATTATTGACCTGTCTGTAAATGAAATGATGCGCAGAACATTAATGACCAGTATTTCAACTATTCTTGCTATGATTGGTTTGTATATATTTGGTGGTTTGATGTTGCGTGATTTTGCGATTGCTATGACTTTCTCGGTTGTTATGGGAACTGCAACATCAATTTATATTTCTAATGTTATTTTGTATCACTTTAATTTGCGTGAGACACAATATTAAAATTGAACGGTCAATGTAAAAAGAGAGTAGGGGAGGTAATTATGAAAATATCATGTTTAATTTTTTCTATGCTTTTTGCATTGACTGTGAATTGTGCATCGGCTGCGCCAGTTGATGATTCCGCTGTAAAAACTTTTTCCGAGATTTATCAAAAATTAGATTCTGTGCAGTGGGGCGGAAAAAATATTGGTGTTATTATTGAAAGTCTGGAACGGTTAAGCCCAAATGCGCATTTAGCGGCAACTGATGAAAGAATCATTTTGGTTTGGCGCGATTCTATTGTCGGAAATTTCCAAAAACCAACCGTTGGTGATTGGGATAGTTATGGAAAAATAACAGTATCTTTGATTGAAAAAATGCGTGATAGGGATAATTCTTTGGCGGCTTTGTCTATGGATGAAATTTATGAACGTGCTTTTGCGGCTTTAATGGCAGGAATAGATGAAAGCGGAAAATATATTCCAAAGAAAACTTTATTGAATAATTCTGGAAATCGCATTTTGACAAGTTTGGGTTTGACGGGCTGGCGTGATATTGGTGGTGAATTTCGTGTTGGTGCCGTTGTAAAAGGATCGCCTGCGGATTTGGCTGGGGTTCAAGTTCATGATTTGGTTGATCAAGTTAATGGTCGTGATGTTGCTAGTATGAGTGATGTTGAAATGGACTCTGTGTTCCAAGGGTTAAACAGTGGGACAGCAAAATTACATTTATTAACACCAAATGGAAATCGTAATGTTGTATTGCGTCGTGCGACAATTGTGTTGGCTGATGCGGATATTATTTATAGACCGATTTCTGATACTGACGGATTGTTGGAAATTATTATTCATGAAATGACTGATAATGCTGCAAATATAGTTAACGAGGCTTTATCTAAATATAATAATGTGTCTGGGATTATTTTGGATTTACGTGCTGCAAAGGGAACCGATGCGCGTTCAGCGACAAAAATGGCTGGATTATTTTTAGGTGCAAAACCTGTGATGCGTATTACCCAGACAGCAGGTGAAGATATGGAATTTGTACCAGGTGGGGATGCTGTGACAGATGCTAAATTGGTTGTGTTAATGTCAAATACAACAAGCGGAACACCAGAGGCTGTTGCATCGGCAATCTATGAAAATGGACGTGGTGTTTTGGTTGGTACACCAACGGCTGGAAATGCTCGTATTGCGACACATATTGATTTGTCGAATGGCGGTGCGTTGGAATTGTTAAACAAGTCGATTAAATCTGGAACTGGTATTTCATTAGATGCACGTGGTGTATTTCCTATTGTATGTTTATCGAATATCCGTTCAAATAAACAACAAAATGCTTTCTTTGTAAATGTGATAAATAATGATTTTAAGTTACAAGACTTTAATAAACAAAACAAAGTAAATGTTGATGCTGTGCGTAAGGGTTGTCCGGTTATAACCAGTGGTGATGATGAAGATATGGTGTCTGCAGCGGTGGCGACGCAGATTTTGACAGATAAAACTGTTTATAACAGATTGATTGCAGAAAGGGATTAGTTATGTTTATTTCAAAACAAAATAATATAAGATGGGGATGGTTGATTGTTGCTTGTATTATTGTGTTAGCAGCAATTTTTGCTGGTATATCTAAATATGATATTCCTGTGTATTTGTATTTGCAGTCGTATGATTGCAAGATTTGGCATTGGTTTGCCAAAATATTTGAAGGTAAAGTTTGGGTTATTGTATTTGGTTTGGCAACTGTATTGATATATTTGAAAAAAACTTATGAATCAAGAAATGATCCGACAACACATATGCATTGGTTTAATGTAAAGTTTTTGTTCAAAGATGCTTATGCAAAATTGAAAAACAGTAACGCGTTTTTGGTTTTGTGTTCGTTGTGTTTGTCTGGGGTTATTGTGGAAATATTAAAGGTTATAATCGGTCGTGCAAGACCTGTGTTTTTTGACACTTTTGGAATTGTTGGTTTTTTTCCATGGACAGCGGAATGGGCGTTTAATTCTATGCCGTCTGGACATACAGCATTGTCTTTTGCGGGACTTGTTATGTTGGGGATGTTGATGCCGCGGTTTAAGTGGTTGACATGGACTCTGGCGATTTTGATTGCTGTGTCGCGTGTGGCCATTGGAGCGCATTGGCCAACAGACGTTTTGTTGGGGGCATTTGTAGGTATGGTGGCAGCAGATTTTGTCCTTGCGATTGTACAAAAAATAAATAACTAATTTTATCCCGAGGCTATCTCGGGTTTTTATTTGTATAAGGTTCTTTAATTTTACCCTTTTTTATGATACAATGCCCAATATGGAAGGAAAATCTAGATTTTTGCCAGAAAAGGTTTCTGGTGCTTTGAAAAGCCTGGCATGGCGTTTGTTGGGCTTGGTTTTGTTTTTGTTTGGTGGTATATCAATTTTAGCCGCCATGTTTTATGATTCTTATTTAGATGGTTGGGCGGTATCCAGTACATTTGGCAACCATGGAGTACTAGGTTATTTTGTTGGCTTTATGCGTTATGTGTTCGGTTTTATTCCAATGCTGTTTGTGTTTTTGTGTTTGATGCGGTCTGGATTTTATTTCATTGGTGGAAAATCACAAGAGGCAACACCAGAATACAATGTGTTACGTGGTTTTATTGCACTATGTTTTGGCTGTATGGGTATGGGTATGTTGATACCAGGTTCATCATTTGGCGGAATGTTAGGTGCAATTGCTTCATCTGATATAGGTAGTTTAATTGGAAATTGGCAAATTGTTATTGGAATATTATCTTTGGTTGGATTCTTTTGGATGGCCGGGACTTTGTTAAATATAAAATTGGAATATGTAATCAGGGTTGCGCGTATGGTGTGGTCTTCTGTGCGTTGGGTATTATCGGCATTCCATATCTTGCCTGTACAAGAATCTGAAGAAGAAGAGGAAGAAGAGGAAGAGGTCGAAGAAGAAGAGGAAGAGGAAACAGAGGAAGAAGAAAAACCAAAAAGAAAACGCGCTACTAAAAAAGCCAAAAAGAAAGTTATTGAGGGCGAATACGAATTACCTGATCCTGAATTTTTGGAAGAATCTGTGTTCGGTAAAAATATTGTAACACCTGAATTGAAAAAGAATGCCGAAGCAATGGAAGTTCATTTTTCACAATATAATGTGTTTGGTAAAGTGACAGGTATTCGTCCGGGGCCAATTGTTACGTTGTATGAATTTATGCCAGATGATGGAACAAAAATTGCTGATGTAACCAAAACTGTAAAGGATATGACGCGTGCGATGGCAACAGAAAATATCCGTATTGCACATATTCCATCAACACAGTTGATTGGTGTTGAAATGGTGAATTTAAAACGTCAAACTGTGCGATTCCGCGGGTTAATTGAAAATGAAATATTTGTGAATTCTAAATATAAAATACCACTTGCGCTGGGGGTGGATATTGGTGGTAATCCAATGTATTTTGATTTAGCAAAAATGCCACATATGTTGATTGCTGGACGTACAGGATCTGGTAAATCTGTATTTGTTCAAACAATCATTACATCTATTGTTTATCACTTTACACCGGATAAGTGTAAGTTGATAATCATTGATCCAAAGGGTGTTGATTTTGGATTCTGGGATGATATTCCACATTTGATTACACCAATTGTAAAGTTAGATGCGGCCGCTGCTGTAAACGCATTGAAATGGGCTGTGCGTGAAATGGAAGAACGTTATAAGCAACTGCAACTGGTTAATGCCCGTAATATTGAAAGTTATAATGAAATTGTTGCGGCAAAGCGCGAGGCTGGTGAAGTTTTAACTCAACAAGTTGCAGTTGGAACTGATGAAGAGACTGGTGAATTATTATTTGAAACACAAGAAGTTGATTTGTCAGATATGCCATATATCGTAATTATTATTGACGAGGTTGCAGACTTGATGTCATTGGCGCGTAAAGAGGTCGAAGCCTGTGTACAACGTATCGCACAAAAGGCACGTGCGGCTGGTATCCATTTGGTTATGGCGACCCAGCGACCAGATGCAACAACGATTACTGGTGTCATCAAGGCGAATTTCCCAACACGTGTTTCATTCCAAGCACGTAGTGTGATTGATTCCATGACAACATTGGGTGAAAAGGGTGCTGAACAATTATTAGCAATGGGTGATATGTTGTTCAGTGAAGCTGGTAGAGTTCCTGTGCGTATCCATGCGGCATTTATATCAGATGAAGAATTAACAAGAATTGGTGATTTCTTGCGTGAACAAGGTGAACCAGAATATGCAGCGGGTGTTACCGAAGGTGAAGATTCTGGTGATGCGGGAACTGGCGCAGGAATGTCTGCTGCCGAAATCAAGGCAGGTAAAGATGGCGATATGTATGAACAGGCCAAAGAAATTGTTATACGCGATAAAAAACCTACGATTTCTTATATCCAGCGCCGTTTGGGTATTGGGTATAACAAGGCTGCTGGCTTTATGGAACGCATGGAACAAGAAGGTGTTGTCAGTGCACCGGATGCTAATAACAAACGGCACATATTGTAATTTAGGGCTTTTTTATAAACTAAAAATATGATATAATCCAAAGTAAAAGGAGAAAATATTATGAAAATGAATTTATTAGGAGTTGCTGCTGTATTAAGTTGTGTTTGCATGGCGGATGCTGTTGCAAATCGTAGCAGTATGTATTCCAATATTAGTATGCGTAATTCTGAAGGTGACACAATTAAAATAACTCGTGGTACTTCAGAATCCAGTGATCGTGGCTACAGACATTATAAATCTTATAACAACGATGCAGAACCACGTCGTTATCAACGTGTTGATAAATCTGAATATGCATCTAAACAAACATATACAAAAGGTGAAACATACAGAAAGACAGCAAAACGTAAATATTTTATTGCGAATCCTTTTTATCAACCATT
>CACYHY010000013.1 GCA_902774305.1 uncultured Pseudomonadota bacterium | reverse complement strand
ATCCGCGTTTATAAAGTTTTATGGCCCCATCGTCTAATGGTTAGGACACCGCCCTTTCAAGGCGAGAATCCCGGTTCAAATCCGAGTGGGGCTGCCAAAATAAACAAATCGGGTAAAACCCGATTTTTTTATTTTGCTATGCACCCCACGAGGATTGCGCCAGAGCGCAGCGCATGGCGAAAACGCAGATGAACAATTAGCAAACCTGCAAAAACGGATATAGGTAATAGAGTTTTTGCATCTAGGTTTGATTTTTGTTTGTCAAGGAAGCGGTGGGGCTGCCAAAAATTCAAACCGACCTTTTGGGTCGGTTTTTTGATTGGATTTCCAATACTTTCACGAGTTCGTAAGTTGATTAGTAAAACTTATACCTGTTTTGCCAATTTACAAACTTTTTTCAGATGCTCGTATTGATAATTTTTGCATATTGATGTATAATCTATGCGAATAATATAATGGAGATATATAAAAATGATTTATTATACCGAAAAAGATATTGTTATTAGAGATTTGGTTGAATCTGATGCAGAAATAATTGCACACGAAGAGCAATTACAAGGATTACTTGATAAAAAACCAGAAAGATATTTTCTCAGATTAAAAGACGTTGCTGACGGAAAATGTGTCTCATTAGTTGCAGAGTATAAAGGGAACCCTGCTGGTTATATCAATGTCTACACGGATTCAAAATGGGGTGCGTTTGGAAATAAAGGGTGGCCAGAAATAATCGATTTACGTGTTATTGAAAAATATCAAAAACATGGAATTGGTAATTTATTGACACAGGTTGCTGAAGAAGTATCAAAAAAATATGCAGACACAGTTTATTTGGGTGTCGGTGTGAACAGTAACTATGGTTCTGCATTTAGAATGTATGTTAGACGTGGATTTATACCAGATGGTACTGGTTTATGGCATAATGATGACCATCTGGAAAATTATACAAATATAAAATACGATGATGAAACTATCATTTATATGTCAAAGAAGTTGTAATGTATTCAAAAACATTTTAATATCTTTCCCAAACAACAATAAATCACACATAAAATCAGTTCGTGAATTGCGTGAATTGGTGCTTTGATATTGCTTTTTCGGGTGATTTGTGATATAATACGGTCAACTCGATAGACGGCTTTTTGCCGTCTTTTTTTATTTAATCAAAGGAATTATAAATGAAACCTACCTATATATCCGCGTTCTCTGGAATTGGTACAACCAGAATGTATGTTGGAAACGACGGCAATATTTATGAATTTAGTGGTGGCAGCAGGGCATGGCGCAATAACAACCCAGGAAACCTGGAATATGGAAAATTCACGCGCGTCAATGGTGCTATTGGAACAGATGGCAGATTTGCGATATTCCCAGATACGGCCACTGGTTTTAATGCTATGGCTGGTTTATTATCAACAAATGCTTATCAAAAATTAACAATCGCGGGGGCGATAAACAGATATGCGCCACCAAACGAAAATAATGTTGAAAATTATCTAAAATCTATAGAAAGACAGACTGGTTTTCCACGTTCAACACTGATGCATAATCTTTCCAAAGATAATTTATTAAAATTGGCAAAAGCAATGACAAAACACGAAGGAAATATATCGGGCAAAAAACGTCTGGTTCCTAAAAATGAAAAATACATTTGGGTAACGGCTGGCAAGGATAAAGTTCGACCAGAACACGAAGCGCTGGCCGGAAAGATAAGAACATGGTATGATACACCCCGTCCAAGGGAAGAATACGGATGCAGGTGTCATGCGGAAAGTGTTGATTAATTTTTTGTTTTATCGTTGCAAAAACACCTTTACATCTTTCTCGAACGATGACAAAACTTACATTTTATAAACTCGTGAATTGCGCGAGTCGCCCTAGCAAAATAATTTCTTTTTGGTCTATAAATCGTGTATCCTTGTGCCACATAATCGTGCAGAACTTGTTCGCCGGCGTCTTGTTCAATTTGACCATATACGGCTATACCGCGTTTTTGAAATTCATCAAACCATTTTGGTTTGAATCCTTCATCAAATCCGGTAATTTCGGTAACGCGTTCAGACGGAACACCGTAATAAATCGCCTTGATACCAGACCACATAATTGCCCCTAAACACATCATACATGGTTCAGATGTTACATATATGCTTAAATTATATTTTGATAAATCATAAGTTCCCAGTTTCTTTTCTGCCAATTTTATCGCGTTCATTTCGGCATGATTGTGACTGCAAGATTTATTAACAACACTATTGGCAGCCTTGGCAATCAAATTGCCTTTTGAATCATAAATTGCCGCCAAAAACGGCCCACAACCCTTGTTAATATATTTTTTTAATTCGTGTTGTAAATCCAGCATAATTTTATCGGCATTAGATAATTTGTCGTTATTAATATTTTCATTGGCAATCACAGATGTTTGATTGTTTGATTTCATTTCGTTTCCTTTTGAAACAATTATATCACAAAATTTGCAAAAAAACTTAACATCTTTCTAGAACTGTAAGGTTATCTTGTCAAAAACAAAAACACCGCTTTGTGCGGCGTTTTTTATCAGAAATTATATCTTAATCCGATGTTTGGACCGTAACTGAACATTCGGGGTTCGGCAATATAATCAAATGCACCACCTAAATCCAGTTGAAAACGTCCCATCTTGAAACTGATACCGGTCATGGCACCACCAGTAAATGTAAAGCCATGTTTAGATTTGGTAATATCGTTTATGCGATCTGTTATTGTATAATGATATTTGTCAGCACCAATACCTGCACCAATGTACATTGAAAACACCCGCAAAGATACATAATCATAATATGCGTTTACGCGTAATGCATTATTAGTAACCGAAATTGTGTGGCCAAATAAAATTTGAAACAATTCTGATACTTCGGCGCGTGATTGATAATTTAATGCCAAACGCAAACGTTTGTTATAACGAGCACCCAATTCAAAGTTATACACACCACCAAAATCAAAAAAATCTTCATTGTGTACCTTGATATCAGACCCACTGATTCCAATATTGGAACCAATATAGATATTCCAATCTGGTGTGTCTTGTTCGGCAATTGCCATGCAGGGGATTGTTGCGATAAAACCAGCCAATAATATCTTTTTCATTTTTAATTCCTTTCGCATATTGTGATTATATTCCATCGGATTTTTTCTTACAACAATATTATTCAAAATGGAGGGGCTTGTTAAAACAAAAAAACCGACCGTTTGGTCGGTTTTTTGTTGTAATTGTATTGTTATAAGCTTTCGCCCAATGCACGTGCCTCAGCTAATTTTTCTGGGGTTTTATTGGTTGAGTTATCTGCGGTAATAATTCCTTTATCGGTCATTCCCATATAACCAATCATATCTTTATACTGCGCCATTGCACCAGAATAAACATTTGATGAATATGATGACAACAATAAAGCACTGTACTTTGCTTTTTTCGGTGAAGTAATCGCATAAAAACGATGGATAACAGATTCCAGCTGTGCAGACATAATGAAATAATAAATCGGTGATGCAAAAACAATCATATCAGCATCTTGAATCAATGGATATATTTCCTGCATATCATCTTTTTGTGCACAAGTGCCGTTGCCTGCATTTTTACAAAAATTACATGCCATACATCCTTTTATATTTTTATGAGCAACATTCACAACGTTGACATCGTGCCCCTTGGATTCTGCGCCTTCTTTGAAAGCATTTACCAATGCAACGGTATTACCGTTTGGGGTTGGACTGCCATTTAATACTAATATTTTCATACCTTATCCTTTTTATTCTTCGTCTAAATTAACAAGTTTATATTTGCGAGAGCCGACACCGATTTTTTCAGCGGCTTCTAATGTATGCAGACCGTTTCTGTTAGCAATACGTTCCATTAATTTTTGATTGCCATCCGCAACAGATACCATATCTATACCTGCCTGATCAACGGCAACAGGGTCAGTAGATACCAATATCCCGATGTCATGAATATCAGGTTCTGCAGGATTGCCATTACAATCGCAATCGATACTGATTCTGTTCAGGACGTTGATATAAACCATATTGTCGCGACCGACATATTCAACCACAGATTTTGACGCGTCTGCCATAGATTCCAAAAATGCGTCTTGTTCGCCACCCCACATAGATTCTTTGGATGTACCACCACTGTGAATCCACTTTTTACCCATAGATGATCCAAAACCAATTGATATGTTTTTCAGCGCACCGCCAAATCCAGCCATTTGATGTCCTTTGAAATGTGACAAAACGACATATGAAGGATAATTGGCAAAATGTGTTCCAACATAATTTTCGGTCAAACGATTCCCATCTTTGACTGGCAGAGTCATTGAGCCTTCTTCGTCCATAATATCAACAGGTGCGATATCTAAAAATCCACGTTCTTTGATTGCAGCCCAATGTGATGCAGAATCACTGCGGTTGCCACCGTATGCCGTGTTGCATTCAACAATAGTTCCATCCAGTTTGGTGACTAATTCTTTTATCAATTCTGGTCGCAAATAGTTTGTTTTTGCAGATTCACCAGTACTCATTTTTATACCGACTTTGCCTTTTGGGGTCCAGTTTAGTGCCTCATAAGCCTTTACCAAACCTGCGGGCGAAATGTCTTTTGTAAAATATACAGTTGGTACATTATCTGAAGCGATGACACTGTGTATGCCAACCGCACCAGCAATCACAGCAACAGTTGCCAGTGTAGCAATAGTTTGTTTTTTTATAGGAACTCCTTTCAAGGGTATAATAAAAATTATACCACTTTTTCACAAGGAAATTATTTTATAAAATCAAAATAAAAAACCACCCGTTTGGGTGGTTTTTTGCTTTCTTATTTCTTTTTCTGATGTTCTTTTAACAATATTGCGCGTCTTTGTTCGCAGGCTTCAATAACCTTTTTATAATCGGCTGGTTTCAAGCGAAAACGCGACACTTCTACATCATCTGCTTCAATTGAAAAAACACGATGAAAATCAGAATCAACTGTATATTGATTATCAATAGTGTATTTAAATGCAGGGAAAACAACACCTTCAACACATGTGGTCAAATCTTGTTTGAAAACTGTTGCAGTTGGAATCAATTCTAACAAATCTTGAACTTGTTCTTGATATTTTATAGTCGCTCTTTTTTCAATATTTATGTCATCTTTTGACATATATGGATCTTTTTTATTTGTCATTGTTTATTCCTTTATGTGTTTTACGAAATATATTTTAACCCAATTTTTTCATTCGTCAACTAATATTGTATTAAAAAACATCGGTCATTTCGACCGATGTTCTTTTTGATATATAAATTACTCACGCCATATAGCAGATTCGAACATAGAATTTATTTTATTACGCAAATCTTGGTCGTTAAAAAATTGTTCGCGTTGTTCAGATGTTGTTTGTCTGTCGCCTTCATCAAAATATGGTGTGTATTTTTGGATAGCGATTTTACGAACACCGCGTTTTGCACAATCGTTCACAATTTCAACCAAGTCATCTTTTGAAATAAAACGCGGATCGCATGTGATGCGAACCTCAAAATCTTTACCAGTACTTAACCAAAAGTCTAAACTTTCGGACATTTTATCAAATGCAATGTCATTGCCAACCAATTCTGAATATTTTGCACGTGTGGCTTTATAATCCAAACCAATCCAATCAACAAAAGGTTCAGCCACTTTTAACAGGGCGGGGTAAAATCCGTTTGTGTGCAACCCGATATTGAATCCTAAATCGCGTACGCGTTGCATATAATTGATTGTTGCATCGCCTTGCATCAAGGCTTCACCGCCAGAAAAAACGATGGCCTCTAATTTACCCACGCGTGATTTAATCCAATCGAACACTTTATCTGGGTCATACGGACCATCGCCAACTTCCAATAAATGAGGGTTGGAACAATACGCACACCGCAAAGGACATCCCTTCAGAAATAAAACACCAGCTAACTTTCCGGGATAGTCAATTGTGGTGAACGATACCAACCCCCCAATTTGAATTTCTTTCATAAAATTATGCCGCTTTTTTTAACAGTTCTTGATGACGAGCCCCCGTAGTCAAACAATTGCATTCTTTGAAAGTATTGCGTTCTTCAAATTCAGCGCGTTTACCAATATTAAAATTGCTAACTGGGCGATAATATCCCATTGCGCGTGAGAATTTTTCGCATGGTGTTCTTAAATTTGTTTGTGGGTTCATCTTTTCCTCCTTAATTTTTTTTTATTTGTTTGAACTGTTTAATCAACCATTACAGGTCGAAATTTTCGTTGTGGCAATCAGCACATCCTCCATTGCTGTTTGCTGCAATCTCTGCATCGCACTTTGGACAAAAATCATAAGATCCAGCCAAATACCCGTGTTTCGGACAAATCGAAAATGTTGGGGTCAATGTCATATATGGAATCTTGTAATTTTCGAAGATAGTACGAACAATCTTCATCGCAGCTTCGCCTGATGATACAGGTTCGCCCATGTACAAGTGAAACATAGTACCACCTGTATATTTACGTTGTAATTCTTCCTGGTGTTCCAGTGCAACAAAAGGATCGTCTGTGTAATTCACTGGTAATTGTGTTGAATTTGTATAGTATGGGGCATCTTCGGTTCCTGCAGTGATAATATCTGGATAATTCTTTTTATCTGTCTTTGCAAAACGATATGAACATCCCTCGGCTGGTGTTGCTTCCAAGTTGTATAAATTACCTGTGGCTTCTTGGTAATTTGCCAAGTTGTCACGGATGAAATCCATAACGTCCAAAACTAATTTCTTACCAAAGACAGTAGCAATATTTTCTGCACCATTTGTAAAGTTTGCAACCATTTCATTTGCACCATTTACACCGATTGTTGAGAAATGATGATTCCAATCGCCCAAATAACGTTTTGTAAATGGATACAAACCACGTTCCATATTCTTGGTCAATACACGACGTTTGATTTCCAAAGAATCACGTGCCATATCCAATAATGTCTTTAATTCTTTGAATAAACCTTCGCGGTCACCCTTGTGCAAATAACCCAAACGTGCTAAGTTGATTGTGACAACGCCCAAAGAACCAGTCTTTTCAGCAGAACCAAACAAACCACCACCGCGTTTCAATAATTCACGAACGTCCAAACGCAAACGGCAACACATAGAACGTACATCTGTTGGGTTCAAATCAGAATTCAAGAAATTCTGGAAGTTTGGCAAACCATATTTAGCAGCACATTCAAACAAAGGTTTTACATTTGGGTGTTCCCATGGAAAATCGTCTGTTATATTATATGTTGGAATAGGGAATGTAAATGGACGACCCATCGCGTCACCTTCGGTCAAAACTTCCAAGAAAGCTTTGTTTATCATGTCCATTTCTGGTTGCAAATCGCCGTATGTAAAGTCAACTTGTTTTCCACCAACGAATGGACGTTGTGTACGTAAATCTTTTGGACATGTCCAGTCAAATGTAAAGTTAATAAATGGTGTTTGTGTTCCCCAACGACATGGCACAGCACAGTTAAATACCAACGTTTGCATAGAATTTTTAACTGCATCATAATCCAGTTTATCAATACGAACATATGGCGCCAAATATGTGTCAACCGATGAGAAAGCCTGGGCACCTGCAAATTCATTTTGCAAAGTTCCAAGGAAGTTCACCATATGTGAAATTGCAGTAGCCATATGTTTTGCAGGTCCACATTGCAAGTAACCTGGAACACCATTAAAGCCTTCGTACAACAATTCACGCAAAGACCAACCGGCACAATAACCCGATAGCCAGCCTAAATCGTGAATATGAAATGCAGCGCGTTTATGTGCTTCGGCAATTTCTTTTGGATACAAATTTAACCAATATTCTGCAGTCACGCGTTCAGATGTACGCAAAATCAGACCACCAATAGAATAACCTATATTTGCGTTCTCTTTTACGCGCCAGTCAGCCTCGGTCACATAGCCATCAATTACTTTTACAGCATCAATGCTGGCATCACGAATTTCTGAATGTTTTTGACGATATATAACATATGATTCGGCTGTTTTATATACACGTGAATCCATCAATGTTTGAATAACAATATCTTGGACTTGTTCCACAGATGGTATTTTATCTGCAAATTCTATATCTAATTTATTTAACACAAATTGTGTAATTGTGAAAATTTGAGAATCATTTAATTCGTGTGTAACAGCGACAGCTTTGGAAATAGCATCATAAATTTTCATAGCATCAAAATCGACTGTTTCGCCAGAACGTTTAGTAATTTTAGTTTGTTTAGTAATAAATGTCATATTCTTTTCAGTCATAATTATACCCTTTAGACCTATATGTAGTATTTTTGCGTTTTGTTGATACCAATATATAGTATATGAAAAATTATCTCAATGCAGAAAAAAACATTTTTTATATTTTTTTACTTGCATTACAAAAACAAGGAAAATCTGCCACTTTTTAGATGCCGAATCGGTATAAAATTTACACAAAACACTGTTTTGTATGTTAAAAAACATTTTTTTGGGGCAGGTTCCGATTCGGTTTTTATATAAAAACACAAAATATAGTAACAAAAAGCATTTTGTGACACTATATATTGACGAAAGAGCTTTTTTACTAGGTGTATCTTGACAAAAGTAAAATATGTGCTATATATTGAGTGTAACAACAACAAACAGGAGAGTTATTATGGCCGGACAATTAACAATATTTACGCCAATGATAGAAGCGTTGACTAGGGAAATTACGGCATTAATAGAGCGCAAAAGAAAGCTTGAAGATCAAAATAGAGCTTTTAATGCAGAAATTGATTCTAACAAGGCTTGCCTGGAAAATGCGGATTGGTACGACAAAAAAGAAATTGAAAATGATATTTTAAATACTGAACGCGAAGTCAGATCTAACAATGAAGCAATCGCGAAAATAGAAAAAGAAATAGAATTGAAACAAAAACAACGTGCTGATTACATCGATGCAATGGAAGGTATGAACAGCAAACAGAGATAAATAAAAACCACCAAATTTGGTGGTTTTTTAATTACATATTATTGTATATGGTGGAAATGAATTTTCTAAATCAACACCACGTTCGCCACAATCCATACAATTAAATTTTCTGTTTTGAGAATGTGATGCATCAAATATCACAGTATGGCCTTCTAACTCAGATACTTTTTTTGCATAATTTACATTTGGAAAACCAAAATATAAACCATGTGTTTCATCCGCGCAATCTGTGGCTTCGCCAGGATAACAACTTTCCGAAGTTAATTTTGATGTGTCCGGAACACAGTGCGCAACACATGTCTCTTCATCAACCAACATTTTTTCACAATCAGTACATGTTAATTGGTCAACGCGCATACTGGCCTTGCCACGCCCAGGTGTTACAGATGTTTTGAAATGCGAACATTTAGTTTTTTTTGCGGTTTTATTTGGATCGACAATGCATTCCCATGTCATAGTTGTATAATTTAATTTTGCAGTAGTGTCACCATCGCATTTTCTGTCTGGGAAAGGATCAACGCATTCCCAAATACCGTCAACCAATACAGCAGTTTGCACCGAACCACACAAAGGTTTCAGGGAATCATCAGGAATGCAACTATCTGTGGAATAATCATATATTGTATCACCAGCACAACTGGTTTTTGTATTATATCCGACGCATTGCCAACGGCCGAAACGTAAAACTTTTGATGTTTCAGGCGGACACACAACATCATCAATCCCAGGACTTGTAAAGGTCGCAGCAGGATCTGTTTTTGCAAATTGTGTTACATATACCAATTGTCCGTCATGCATATTCATATGTGAAATTAAAGATTTTGGTATTGCACGCTTTGTAACAGTTGCCCCAGAAATAACATAGCCATTTTGGAAAATTCCAAAACTACCAGCATCAGCAAAATTTTTCTCTAAAATAGTCATAGTATTGTTGAACTGTGTATTTGGTATGGTTCCAGATGTTGTAACAACATAATTGTATGTACTGGCACCGCTGCAATCGGTTAGGCTCATGCGTCTGTCCAGACAGACTATATCAGATTGAATTCCGTTTTGTGTTATGCATACATCTTGGAATTGTGTTCCGTTTATATTGGCATTATGAACCGCTGCGGTGCATTCTATAATAGCACGCAAATCTGCATATTTAACCGCATATTCGGTTTCCTGATCAGGTGTTCTGACAGATGGTGCGGTGAATATATAGTATGCACCTAAAAATAATGCGACCAATACTGTGAGAAAAATATTCATCATTCCCTCTTGCGATTTATTAAAAGTGTAGGTAATATAAATATAAAAAGCAACAACTAAAACTGTTGATTGAACAAAAAATGGCATAGATATGAAAAAAATACTGATTTTATTATTGCTGGCTGGATGCGGGTTCAGACCGATGTTTTCTGGAAATGATACTGATATTTATGTTGATAAAATAAGCGGTATAAACGGTATTGAACTACGCAACGCACTAAATGCTAAATTTGGTGGTGCGCATGATACAGATGCCACATATAAATTAGTTGTAAATTTGCAAGAACCAACACTTACCTATAAAGGTTTGGACAGATCCGGAACAGCTACATGGCAGGCAATAAACTTAACTGCTGGATATGATTTATTTGCAGGGAATAAAAAAATCGCTTCCGGTCAAGAAACTGCATCTGAATCTTATACGTTTGTACGTTATTTGGTTGCTGCAAATGCGTCATATAATAATGCTGTGCAAAATGCAATATCTGTATTGGCTGATAAAATAAGTGTACGCGCAATCGCGGAAACACAGAAAAATGAAAGTGTGGATAAAGAATGAAATGGCGCGAATCTGATTTCAAAAACGGTATCAAGACAATAAAATCGGTTTTGATTTATGGGCCTGACGCAGGTCAAGTTGATGAATTTTGTGACAAAGCGATTGAAATTTTACAGATAGATAGGGATAACCTGTTTTCATTGGATGCTGATGAATTTCGTGATAAACAAGATGCTATTTTTGCAGAGGCATGCAGCCCATCTATGTTTGGCGGACAAAAAATGGTTATTATTTCCAATGCTGGTGATTCAATGGCAAAACCAATAGCGGATTTAATATTTCATCCTGGCTTATGTGCAACGGTTATTGTGTGTGCTGGTGAATTACGTGCAGGTGGTGGTTTGCGCAGTATGTATGAAAATGATGCAAATGTTGCCGCATTACCTTGTTATACCGATGATGCGCGAACATTGGCAAATCTTATTCGCGAAACTTTATCTGCAGCAGCCGGCATAGATCAAATAACCCCAGATGCAATGGAATATATGACAACACATCTTGGTGGTGATCGTGGAATTACGCGTGGTTTTTTAACCAAGATTGCGTTGTATGTTGGTGACAAAAAAGTTGTTGAATTGGATGATGTTGAAAAATGTTTACCTGATACATCTGCATCTGATATTGACGATTATTTGTATTCTTTGACAGCTGGTTATGTTCCACAAACTATGACTGCGCTGGACAGATTAATGTATGATAATGTTGAACCAAATATGTTAATTCGTATGCTGGATGCACATTTCAAAAAATTATTAACCGCGGTTGTTGATGGACAATTACCACGTTTATTCTGGAAAGTTTCTGACAAATTTAATCGCGCTGTTAAAATATGGACAGAACCAGAAATTGATGCGGTTTTAATCAGATTAAATGAATTGGAACGTCAATTACGCACTACTGGTATGCCAGCTGAAGTGCTGTTGCGGGATTTTTCGTTAAAATTAGCATTACGTACAACAAAAATGGCAACAAGGAGAAGAAAATAATGCTTTCATCTGTATATGCTCCAAAAGATTTTAAACGTTTGCGTGCATCTGGGGATTTGGTTGCGCGTTGTTTCGATTATATCACCCCGTATATCAAAGCAGGTATTTCCACAGGTGAAATAGACAGGTTGGTTGCGGAATTTTTGAAGGCAAATGGCGCGCGTTCATCTGACCTTGGGTACCAAGGTTATCCAAAAAGTATTTGCACATCTGTAAATGATGTTATTGTGCACGGAATTCCAAATGATAATGAGATATTAAAAGATGGTGATATAGTAAATGTTGATTTAACTGCGGAATATAAAGGGTTCCACGGCGATGCATCGCGTATGTTTATGATTGGAAACGTGTCGCCCAAGGCACGCGAATTGGTACAAACATGCCAAGATGCATTAAATGCTGCGATATCTATTTGTGCACCAGGTGTTCCTCTTTCTGAAATTGGTAAAACAATTGAATCTGTCGTTAAACCACATGGTTTTTCTATATCTCGTGATTTTGTCGGTCATGGCATTGGTAAAGTTATGCATGACGATCCACAAATATTTCATTTTTATGATAAAATGTGGGACAAAGTTAAAATGGTGCCAGGTTTAGTTTTTACGATTGAACCTATGATAAATACAGGTTCACCAAAATGTAAAATTGATCCAGACGGTTGGACAGCACGCACTGTTGATGGTGGACTGTCCGCGCAATGGGAACACACTTTGGGGATTACCGAAGATGGTGTAATTATATTCACAGAGAAAATGGTATAAAAATTGGCAGAACAAGATTCTAAATTTCATTCTGGGCATCGTGAAAGATTACGTCAAAAGTTTCTTGATGATAAACTTGCAGAATATGAAAAATTAGAATTAATGTTAGGTTATGTTGTGCCACGTCGTGATGTAAGACCACTGGCGCATGCATTATTAAAGAAATTTGGTTCAATAGGGCAGGTGTTAACGGCACCTATGGATGATTTGTTGGCGTTCCCTGGTGTTGGTCGTAATATCGCGATATTTTTGAAACTTGTTCATCAGATTGTTTTAGATGGTTATCGCAATTCTATGGATTCACGTCCAATTTTTCATGATATAAATATTTTGAAAAATTATTGCAGGTGGTCATTAGCCAATAAACAGGTTGAAGAATTCCATGTGTTATACTTGGATTCTGAATATCATTTATTGCAAGATGAAACACACAGCTCTGGAACATTTAATTCTTCAAATATTTATGTTCGTGAAATTGTTAAACATGCGTTAAAGTTAAATGCCACAGGTGTTGTGCTGGTTCATAATCATCCAACTACAGATCAAACTTTTTCTAGTGCGGATGTTCGTAGTACCGAAGAATTAAAAACACTATTTGAAAGTTTAGATATCAAACTATATGACCATTTGTTGGTATCAAAATGTTCTATTTATTCTGCACGTGATATCGGATTTTTACACGATTAAAAATTAAATTCGTTTTCTAAATCATCAGACTTTTGTTCAGTGTATTCCAATTGGTCATACGAATCCGAGATATTAAAGTATTCATATGTAGTTGGCTTTAACCTGTCTTTATATGAATTAAAAAGTTCGTTAACTTGTGTTTGTGCAACTTCTATGGTATCACACTGATTCAGCACAAATGCGCCACCGCCCAACACATCCACAACTGGTAATGCCACAGATAAAGTTCCAAAAATTAAAACCAATGTGCGTAAATTTTTTACCATATCGTGATTGGCACCACGAACCATTGTTATACCCCATCCGGCTAATAAAAATGCTGTGATAAGGGTTAAAACAACCCAGGCGGTATTAATAAAATTCAGCAATGGCGGCCAAATACATGTCGGATCTTCAAGACAAATATACCCATTTCGGCAATCGCGCAGGGTATATCCTGCGTTTTTTAGTATTTTTATAGCTTCCGCCAAGTTGTCCATATTTTATGCCTTATTTTTTAACGGCAGTTGGAAAAAATTCAGGAATTGCGAATTCTTCGTCGTTTGCAGCAACCCCAGCCCATCCAAACAAATCACCCATTATGCCAGAATCATTACGTTTAGATTTTTTGAATGGTAGAATATTTTTTAATTTTCCTATTCTGCCACCACGTGCTGTACTTTTTGTTGTGTTCACAATTTTATCTTGGTTTTCGGCAAACTCTGTTGCTAATTTTTCAAGTGTAGCATCGGTTTCATCCGGGGTGTTTTCAATAACTTGTAATTCAGGTTCGTCTTTATCTTCGTGTAAAGATTTGACAGATTCTAATAATTTTTCTAATGCATTATCTTCGTCAGAATCCTGAATTGTTGTTGTTTCTGTTTCAATAGTTGGAATATCATCATCAACGAAACTATCATCTGGTTTTATTACAAAATCATCATCAGTATCCGATATGCTATTTGATACAACTGCGATATCTACAACTGTTTCTGCCTCTGTTGTGTCTTTTATCGGTTCAGGAATTATATCTTGAATTGTATTATCCGTTTCCAATGGAGTATCAATAGTTTCTGGTTTTGTGTCCCCACCTAATACGGACAAAATAGGAATAACTTCTTTTTCGGGTTCTTTTTCAACAGCAACAACAGGCTCAATTTTTTCTTCCACAGGGGTTCCTTCTGCGACAACGGTCTTTTTCTTTGTGCGTTTAGGTTTTTCTGGTTTTACAACTTCTTCCACAGGTTCTGCTGTTTCTGGTTGTACTTCGTCAACCACAGGAATGCTTTCTACAATATTTTCCTGAACAGATTCAAATTGTCCGCCTAATGCATCTTCGGCATCCACAGGCACCCCAAACAAAATAGTATCTTTTGATAAACCCAATTCGCGACGTACAGTATCAAAGGCATCACGAACATCAGACATATTAAAAATTTCGCTACCAGAAATATAAATAATTTTTGTTTTCATAAAAACCAACCCCCTAAATCAAAACATTTCAGAAAGTATTATATCATATTTTCTGGTTGAACGCATATAAAAAATGTCGTAAAATACAAATATCATGACAGAATTAAAACAACAAATATTTCAAGAATTAAACTCGTTAGAAAATGCTGTTTTGGGCTTGCGTTCTGATGTGTCAGCCGCTGGCCGTCAAACAGATTTAGAGGTCGCAATTTTAACACAACAGGTAAAAAACCTGCGGGCAAAAAACGCGCGTGCGGTTGAAATGATTGATAAATCCGTATCTATCTTGGAAAAATTAAAGAGAAAATAAGAAAATGAGTGTCGTTACAATATCGATTGTGAATAAAAACTATCAAATGGGCTGCGAAGATGGACAAGAGGCTCGTCTGATTGAATTAGGGCGCTTGGTTGATGCACGTGCACGCGAAATTTTGGACAAAATTGGCCCATTGCCTGAAAGTTCATTATTGGCGACATTGTGCATTGTTTTGGCGGATGGTGTGCATAATCGACCTGCTGCCGCTGCAACCGAGGGCGACCTGCGTGAAATATTGGCACGAATTCGTGAAATTAAACATAAAATAGGGGCTTAAAATTAAAGCCCTATTTTTTTATTCGGATTATCTGCTGTTTACAGATTTTTTTGCTAAAAAGTTTCCTGGTAATAATGGCATCGAAGCCATTGCCACAGGTGTCGCAGCAGGTATTTTGGGAACAAAATTCTGTTTGTCAAAATATTTTTCTGTTGCCATTTCTTGTAAATATTTGCGATTAGGTGTAAAGGCATATAAATCACTTGGAACATCATATACAAAACGGAACAATTCGTCATCGCTCATATTTTTGATGTTATCTAATTCCTTGGCATATGCAACCAAGGCAATACCATATATATCTGCAGCAAATATATGATCTGTTCTGTATGTTGCGAATATATCGCCGATACTTTCGTTGTTATATCCAGCGTATATAAACTTTCCGTTTGGATCTTCTACAAATTTATCATTTTCTACGCGTCCACGTCCCAAATACATAATTGCATGAGTATTGTTTGGATCTGAAGACTTTTGGATAATCAAAATTGCCCCAGGGTGCAATGTGGATGCCAAAAAGTTATTTTTTTCAAATTGTGCAATGACTTTTTCGCGTTCTGCATCAGGTGTAGAATCTGTAACTTTACGATGTTTCAAAAACGCCTCTAATGCGTGGTTATAATCTGATTCTGATTTGAACATTTTACCACTGTGTATAACACCAGCATATTCATTGCCACTATATTTTTTGCGCATTTCCGTTCTAAAATTAGGGCATGATGCACGCCCATCACGTGGTATCAATTTCATTGTGTCGCCCAGTGCATATAAAGCACGATTTAATTGGGTATATTGACCATACATACAATGTAATCCAACCGGTGCGCCTGGTAATTCTTTACGCACAGCATTGCCATAACCACCTTTGCGAGATTTGATGTTATCTTGACCACGCAAAACAAGATCAATATAGGTATTGCAAAGTTCTTCCGCTTTTTCTTGAATCTGTGTTTCGTATGAAGGAATCATTTGGGTTGCAAATTGTTGCGCATGCAAAGATGTGGTGGATTTACCAAAATCAACACTGCCCTTTGGAAACAACATCAAAGAGCCCAAAAACATGTATGGTAAAACAGCTTTGAATTTCATCTTTGCCCCCTTTGTTCCATGTGCGCAAAAACCACCTAGGTAATTGAACACTATTGGTTCGTTGTCTTTTCACAACGTACATTCAGACATGCTAACTCAACACATCCCGACTTGTCACCACGACAGCCCGCCCATATAGGGAACCAAAGATATTTACTATACTATAGTATATATCACAAAAATCATTTTGTGTCAAGTGTAAATTTTATTGGATTTTGTTCTTAAAAATACTTGCAAACCGCAGAAATGCTTTTATAGTAAACTTAAATCATTTTAAAACCCTAAAGGAGTCCCACACATGTCAGAAGTCAAAGTTACAAAGATCGCAGAAACCGATGTTTCCCCAACTATATTAGCATCGCATGCAGCAACAATGTGCTATAATGCTGAAACACCAGAATTAGGCAGAACAATCGATGTAAAAAAACGTTTGTTTGACACCGGTCATCATTCAACATTGGAACATAATTATTGGACATTTATGATTGAAAATATTCCTGTTTCCAGTGTTGTGTTTGGTTTGCATCTGACCGCACCTTTTTATGATACAGACCAACGCAGTGGTCGTTTTTCTAAAATGTATGAAAATCCAGATATGGCAGATATAAAAAATACATTGGAAACATATTATCCAGATGCACCAGCAAAAAACATAAACAAGGCGTGTGATTTTATCGAAAATGGATTAGATGTTTATGCTGATAACAAAGATCGCGTAACTGAATTGGCACGTGATCAAATTCGTCTGGAACGTCCAAAGGCGTCTGATAAATATATTGAAAGCAACGCACCAAAATTGGCGCAAGAACAATTGCGTATGTTTGTGTCTATGATTGCACCAACAGCATTAGATTGGACAGTTGATTTGGCAACAATATGCGCGTTTTATCGCACAGCATGGACACCATTTATGCGTGACACAATGGATAAAATCGCAGAACAGATTAAAAAAGATCATCCTGATATTGCATATATGTTTGATGAAAAAGTACGCAATACAGAGCCTTGGTCACCAAAATTTGCTCCTTGCCACATGGGAACAAAAACACGTCCAGAATTTAGGTTGTTGGATTACAATTATGATGACAAAAAATTCCGTGAAAATGAATCTCGCGATACAGTTGATACTTTGCAATTCAGTCCAGACTATATGGACAATTCGTTAATGCACGTGGATAGTCGTATTCATATCGATGCAGGTGCCACAATGGGCCAAGATCAACGTCACCGCAGTATCAAACGTTCAAAACCAGTATTTACAGGATACTTTTATTTACCACCCATGTTGAACAAAGCAGGATTGAAACCATCAGCAGATGCTTGGATGCGTGATTTTTATGGTATGGTCAAAAATCCAGAATTTTCACGTTCAATGTTAACATCCGTATCTCCATACGGTGCGATGGTTAAATATGACAAACACGCGGATTTGAATGCGTTGATTCACGAGCAAGGCAAACGCACATGTTGGTGTGCGCAGGAGGCGATATATCACCTGGCATGCGATTTGCGTCGTGAATTAGCAGAAAAAATCGGTGAAGATGCAGCGGTCTTAAAATATTTAACCCCACCATGTTTATCAATGGGTAAATGTGTCGAAGGACCGCGTTTCTGTGGACGTAATATCGAAGAAGACAAGAAAAACTTGGTAAACTATTTCCGCGACAGACAAATCTAAAAAGGTATAAATATGAACACAAATGAAGCAAAGTTTCACGAATCCCGTCGTGCATTTATTATCATAATGCATCATACAAGTTTACCGCAAAATCCAGGGTTAATGGTTGCACCGGTGAATAACAACATATCGCACGAACAGATGTTAAAGTGTGTAAATTTTTATGGTCGTGAATTACAAGATACCTTGATGAAATCGCCACGTGGGTATTGTATGAACGGTGAATTGTGCGTGTATCAAGGTGTTTCGGGGCCAACATGGGAATTGGTGCAATCTAATTACAAAATCGTGCAACAATATATGCCTGACTTGTGTGCGCTGTTTAATTTGAATGACAATTCAAATATGTATCTGGGGGTGCGTGTTGGTGAAGTCGGCACAGTTTGGGAAAGAATAAACAAAACAACCATTGCAAACTTTATGCACATGCGTTAGCGGATTACACTTGCGAAATTTTTTCAAATGTTATAACTTTACGAAAGTGAACGAAGAAAAAGAACCATGAAAAATAATGCAACTATAACCGAAAAAATTGATTCTCAACAGCTGGGCGATGCGCTGTCTGAACGTTATTTGTCGTATGCGGTATTTGTCGTATGCGGTATCAACGATTGTGTCACGTGCTTTGCCGGATGTTCGTGACGGGTTAAAACCTGTGCATCGTAGAATTTTGTATTCTATGTTGCGTCAAAAATTGTCGCCATCGGCTGCATTTCGTAAGTGCGCAACAGTTGTCGGTGATGTGTTGGGTCATTACCATCCACATGGGGATTCATCCGTTTATGATGCAATGGTGCGTTTAGCTCAGGACTTTTCGGTTCGTTATCCATTGATTGATGGTCAGGGAAACTTTGGAAATATTGACGGTGACCCCCAGGCTGCATACCGTTATACTGAATCAAAAATGACTGAAGCCGCCATGATGATTATGGAAGGTATCGATGAAGATAGTGTCGATATGATGCCGAACTTTGATGGTACAACGGTTGAACCAACAGTTATGCCAGGTGCATTTCCAAATTTATTGGCAAATGGTGGTATGGGAATTGCTGTGGGTATGGCAACAAATATTCCAACACATAACGTGGCAGAGGTTTGTGATGCACTGTGTTTGGTTGTTGATAAACAAGAATCCACCACTGCACAAATTATGAAAAAATTGGTTGGTCCTGATTTTCCAACAGGTGGTGTTTTAATAGATGATTTTGAAACCATTGTAAAAAATTATGATACAGGTCGTGGTGCTTTCCGTATTCGTGCAAAATGGGAGGTCGAAGATTTAGGACGTGGTCAGTCCCAGGTTGTTATTACTGAAATTCCATATGGTATTGTGAAATCTAAATTGGTGGAACAAATTGGCGAAATGGTTGATGCCAAAAAGTTACCATTGGTCGAAGATATCGTTGATGAATCAACAACTGATGTTCGTATTGTTATTACACCTAAAAACAAAAATGTTCCTGTTGATAAAATGATGGCGCATTTGTTTGCAATGACAGACTTGGAATACAAATTCAATATGAATTTTAATGTTATTGATACAAATGGCGCGCCGCGTGTAATGCCAATAGGCGATGTATTGCGTGAATTCATCGCACACCAGAAAAATGTTTTAATCCGCCGTACAAATTGGCGTTTGAAAAACATCGCACACAGATTGGAAATCTTGGGCGGTTTGTTGGTGGTATATCTGAACTTGGATAGGGTAATTGAAATTATCCGTAATGAAGACGAACCAAAACCTGTATTGATGGCTGAATTCCAATTAACCGAGGTTCAGGTTGAATCCATTTTGAATACGCGTTTGCGTTCTTTGCGTAAATTGGAAGAAATGGAAATTAAACGCGAAGATGCTGAATTGCGTGCCGAACAAAAACAACTGCAAACATTGTTGGCTGACGAAGAAATCCAAAAAGAACAGTTAAAGGCTTGGTTCGCCGATATCAAAAAAGCATATGATAAAAAGACTGCGCTGGGTCGTCGTCGTACAACTTGGAATGCTGCAACCGAAGATATCGTTGTAAATCCTGATGAATGGGTTGAAAAAGAACCCATGACTGTGATTTTGTCTGAAATGGGTTGGATACGTGCCGCCAAGGGACATCTGGATTTGAATAATTTGGATATGAAATTCAAAGACGGTGATAACTTGTTGACCGCTTTCCATGCAATGAGTAATGATAAGGTTAATATTTTCGGTGCGTCTGGTAAAATGTTTACTTTAACTGTATCTGATTTACCATCAGCACGTGGATTTGGTGAATCTGTGCGTATGATGGTGGATTTGGCTGCAGATGAAGATATTGTTCGTGCATTCGTATTGGATACAACTGCTAAATATTTATTGGTGTCGCGTCATGGTGCTGGATTTATAACAAATGGCGAAAATTGCTTGGCACAAACCAAAAATGGTAAACAGGTTATGAATGTTGATGATAAAAATCCTGCAATTTTGTGCACACCTGTTACTGGTGATACTGTTGCTATATCTGGTTCAAACGATAAATTGTTAATATTCAGTACTGACCAAATTCCAGAAATGTCGCGTGGCAAGGGTGTGATTTTACAGAAATATAATGCCGAACGCACATATGTGTTGGATGTTATGTTCTTTAATATGGCGGACGGCTTTGGTTGGACCACAGGGCGGGGCACAACAAAGTTAGATGACATTAGCCCATGGGTTGCAAAACGCGCGTCCCAGGGTCGTACAATTCCTGTCGGTTTCCCACGTAGTGGTAAATTTAATAAATAAAAAATAACGCACAAAATTGTGCGTTATTTTTTTGTTTTTTTGCAAAATTATCCGCGTGTGCGTTTGCGGTATATACGTGCTGCGCCAAATGCTACTGCGCCGGCACCCAAAGCCAAAGCCCAATTACGTGCATGTTTACCGCGTTGTTCTTTGCGTTTTTCTTTTGCTTCAGCCAATTTTTTCTGTGCAGCGCGTGTGTCGTTTTTATCAATAGATTTTTCTAAACTTTTCACAGCTTTGCCATATTTTCCTAATTCCAAATAAGAAATACCAGCATTGTAATGTGCTGCACCAAATTGTTTGTCTGTTTTTGCTATTTTAATAGCTTTTTCTGCAAATTTTATCGCATCTTCATAATTGCTGTCTTGGTATGCAATATAAGAAGAGTCATTCAGCATATCTGGTGACAATACATAAGTTTCATTTTTATGTGATACGCAATTGCTGTTCTCTATCTGGGCCACTAATTCTGGATCGATTGAATTCAAGAATTGGCGCATTGTTTGACGCGTAATTTTAATGCCGTTTTTATCTACCGGATTTTGTGCCCATGTTCTAAATTTTGCTAAACCTGCTGGGTTAACACGTTTGATACGGCCGCGTTTGTCCAAGATAAATAATGCAGACTTGTTGCTACCTATATATTTCCAAAAATCAGCAAGACCTTGCATTGGTAAATCCAACATATCTTTTGGTGTGATGTTACCAATAACCATTTGACCTTCTAACCAGCGGCGCCAATAAATGCCACCGCCTTCGGCACAAAAGTTACCCAAAGCATTTGCCCAATCTTGGGTGTTGCCATCGTTCAAAGCATCATAAAAACTATATCCATTTGTGATAGGATATTGTGCAAATACAGCAGCTACTTGTTCTGGTGTGATATCATCGCCATATTTTGTATATAAATCGCGTAATGCTGCATTGCGATTTTGGTGAACCTTTGAATTTTTGTCTTCTATTAAATTTGTTGAAGCATTATACATAATAGATGCCAAACCAAATGCTTTAGCTTGGGTGTCTATTTCTAAACCATCAATGCCAATTTCATAGCACCACATAAGAAAGTATGTTTCGTCTTCTTCATAAAAACGAGCAGATTTTTCCCATGCTTCTTTAATTGTAATATGACGAGTGTTTTTTGTCACAGGTTTGCCATCTAATGATGTTAAACCAAAACCTATTGTCCATTTGTCTATGCCTTTTTTTGTTTTTTTGCGATATGGTTTGCACAGACCGTTTCTGTCTAATTCAACACCTTCTACCAAAGCAGTTTCCAACATAATAGCATTAGTATATTGGCACATTTCTTTCTTGAATTTTCCATAATTTGCGTGTTTGTATTTTTTTGCGCTTGCTTCGGTTTTTTCTTTGTCTTTATCTTTGTTTCTGCTGCACGAAGAACAGCCAGCAGTGCCCAACACTAAACCGCCCATTAAAACTGTGCCTAATAAAAAATTTTTTACTCTTGGATCTCTCATGCTCTGCTACTCCTTCTGTCATATTATTCATATATAATATAACACAAAAAGCGAAGTTGTCAAGTGGTTTTACAAAGATTTTCCAAAAAAAATATTTGACAAGTGTTTTTGTTAGGAATAAAATACCACCCAGTAGTTAATTTAATCAACAAAGTATAGGGAGGCGACATTGTCCGCAAATAAGAACAGAAAACGTAAAAGAGTGAATAATTGCAACATAACACAAGTCATAAAAAATGTTGTTGCAGCAGAATTAGGTGTGAAAGTCACCGATGTCAACAATCATACCGATTTAGATTATTTTGCGGCTATGAACACCACATTTGATTTGCAACATAGATATCCAGATATTTCCTTTCCCGAAGATAAATTTGATAAATACTGTCGTGTTGGGACATTGCGAAACTATGTTGTGTCCAGATTAACAAAAGTTAAATAAAAAACCGCCAATTTGGCGGTTTTTTTAATCTTTTTAGTGAGGCATTTTACCTTCGGTAAATTCAACGTGCTTACGAAGTTTTGGATCGTATTTACGGAATTTCATTTTACCTTTGGTATTTTCTGATTTTGTGTTTTTAGTTGTTGTGTAAAAGAAACCTGTTTCTTTATTTTCCAACTTTATAACTTCAACTGCGCCTTTTTTAGATGCCATTTTAATAACCTTTT
>CACYHY010000012.1 GCA_902774305.1 uncultured Pseudomonadota bacterium | reverse complement strand
ACAGACGGATTTTGTGCCAAAGACAAACAGTATGCCTCGGAACCGGCCATAATTGCGTTATATTGATAGCTGTAGAAATTAGAACAATTTTCTTCTATGCCATCATACAAAGCAGAAACTATAGCATAGTTTTCCTTACAATATGCGGTCCATGCGTTTTCGCCTGGCTCACCTTTTTGAGCAAATTCAACACCTTCGCCATAATCGCAACCAGCATTATCACAAGAGCAAATATACAGCAAATTTGTGGTCTTTACTAAATAAGCATCACTTTGTTCACAAGGTCTTGGCAGATCATTAACAGTAGCGACAGTTCTTTTGAAATTAAAACTGCTTCCTGCTGGCCCTTGTTCGCCCTTAAGAAGTTTTTGTAATGCTGTGTTATTTTTGATCTTGTATAACAAACTGCCTTGGGTATTAATGTCAGAATCCATAATAGCAACAGAATTTTGTAATGCGGTAAGATCTGTTTTGTCCGCAACGTTAGCCGATTTAGCATATTCGGACAGTGTTCTTTCCTTGTTTTCTGTTGTAATAGCCGTGTTTTCTAAATCTTTTGAGGCAAATGTACCACTTAAAGAATCGACAAGTGCATTATCTTTATTTAATGCTGCCATAACTTCGTCGGTATCCAGTTCGACAGTTTCGCCTTTCTTAGCAAATTTTTCCTTTAAGGTATTTTCCAAAGCATCAGCTGTGATTTCATCCTTGGTTGCGACTTTCAATGTTGTACCGTCATCTGCCAAGATTTGTTTAGTCTTTAACAAGTTAGTTACAGCACTTTCGTCTATACCGACCTCACCTTTTTTTGCAAATTTAGTTTCCAGAGTTGATTCCAGTGCATCAGCAGTAATTGCATCTGGTTTAACAAATTTAGCACCCAACTTTGATTCCAAAGCATCAGCTGTGATTTCATCTTTGGTTGCAACTTTTAATTTAGCATCATCATCATTAGATACGATTCCACGCGCTTTTAAGTCAGACACGATTAATTCATTAACTCTGGTTTCATCTGTGCCAACCTCACCTTTTGCAGCAAAACTGCTTTTCAAAGTGTCTTCCAAGGCGGTTTTTACAGCAGTATTTTCGATATTATCTGTGGTAATAACCTTCTTTTCTGATAATTTAGAATCTAAATCAGATGTTTTTAATACTTGTAATTTGGCTTCGCTGTCATTAGATACGATTCCACGACTTTTCAAGTCAGATAAAATCAATTCTTGTACTTCACTAGAATCGGTTCCGATTTGTTCTGCCAATGTTTCCATAGCATTTTGGTTTCCAGCAAGATTTTCAGCGATAACCTCTGGATTAATGTCTGATTTAGTAGCAAAAGTTCTACGACTGTCTTGATCAATTACACCA
Organism: uncultured Pseudomonadota bacterium; assembly: GCA_902774305.1. Taxonomy (GTDB): domain Bacteria; phylum Pseudomonadota; class Alphaproteobacteria; order Rs-D84; family Rs-D84; genus Enterousia. The sequence continues at coordinate 19,958 of CACYHY010000012.1, read as the reverse complement.
TGTATCATCAATCTGTTATCGATATCTGTGTTTATCGAATCGGTAAACCGAGCCGTTTGTGTTTGGATGCTGTCCAAAACTTCGGTTGCTTCTTGGTTCTGTCTTTCTAATTCTGCCAGAGCGTTTTTCAAGTCTGTATTGGTTTTTGTTAAGTCTAATTCGTTGATTTGTTCTTCTATGTCGTTACGTGTAATCTGATTCTGTTCTAATTCCACACGGGCGCTGGTTAATTCGCCTCTTAATCTGTCAATCTCTTGACGCAAACTCTCCAAAGCAGCAGATGAAACAGAATTGCTATTCTGTTGTGTTGTTACAGGAACAATTGCTGTTGAAAACTTTGGAACACTGGCGCTACGCGCTGTATTAACCGCGGAACCTTGGGTTGGCGTTATGGCATTAGCGTTGGGTTTTGCACCGTTGTTTAGGCTAATAGAGCCCGCACGAATCGATGGTTGAACAGCGAATGCTGAAGAACAAAAAGCAGTACATACAAGCACTGTATACAGACTTAAACGTTTTGACATAGTTTTTCTCCTGTGTGTAAAAAGAATCCTTCCTTGGAATTATACTAGCAAAAACGAAAAATTTAATGCAAGCACTTTTTTAGTCTTTATTACAGGTATCGTCTATGGCATCAGAAATATGCTGAAACATGGCACGTTTCTGGGCTGAATTTACTGCGCAAGGATCACATGCAGAACGATTTTGACCCATTTGACATGTAAATCTTTCACCGTTACATGTACCTGTGGTGCGAACTTCGACAACTCGATTTGCATAATTTTTTTCCATTGATTTGTACTGTGGTGGAATTTCATGTGGACGTTGTTGCCATAAATTAGTGACATGATCGGCGGCTTTGCGTTGACAATGTTTGTCTTGCTGTATTATTTGTTTGTCGTGAAGTGCTGCTTCGCGATTGTTTGCTGCAATCAGTACCCAAACTACAGAAACTGTGCATAATGTAGCCACGATGAATAATAGAACATAATGCGCAATAGAAAATGCAGATGGTGTGTCGTTCATAAAATTCTCCTTTGTTAGTCGTTGATATTTTTTAGTGTATGGCTTTTTAATTTGTTCGTGTAATAGGTATCTTTTCGCTGAAATATTTGATTTTTTTGTGTTTTTGGTGTAAAATATGTGGACATTTGTGAATTTTGAAACCAAAAGGTCTTAGAGATGTTTGTAACTGAAAAATTAAAAACATTTTCTTGGGTGAATGTTGGCAATCCTGATCATGATGATTTTGAAAGATTGCAATCTGAATATAAAATTGATGAAGATAACATCATTGACATTTTGGATCCTGATGAGCAACCTCGATTAGAAATTGAAGACGATTACAAGGTTATAATTGTCCGTTTCCCGATTATTAACAGGGAAAATGACACTTTGTGGCATACTGAGCCATTATCAATTATTTATTCGCATAATCGTGTAATTACTGTATGTAGAAAACGGTGCGATTTGCTGGATAAAATTAAAAAGGATGAAAAGACCTCTCGTGAAGAATTTATTTTGAATATTTTGTACTATATTGCTGAATCTTATTTACGTTTGTTGAAAGAATTGAATAAGCGTGTTTTAGAATCAAAGAAAGGTTTGCAGAAACGTATATCGCGTTATGATTTGATGGCTTTATTGGAAGTAGAAAACAGTTATACTTTATATATGGCTGGTATAAAGGGTAATGTGTCTGTGTTGGATAAATTGGAAAAAATGCGCGGTTTTATTAAAACAGACGAAGCCCAAGAATTGGCAGAAGATGCAAGAATTGAATTAGGTCAGGCAACCGAGGTTGTGACAAGTTATAGTAAAATGTTAAAATCTATCAAAGAAGCCTTTGAAAGTATTATTAATATGGATTCTAACCGATATATTAATCGGCTGACCATGTGGAACATTATTTTGGTGATTCCGACAGTGATTGTTGGGTATTACGGTATGAATGTAAACCTGCCTTTTGCGGAATATGATTTTGCAGCAACAGGTATCTTTTTGGTTATTTTAGTTTTGTTGATTGGTTTTGCTTTATTTAGTTGGTTAAAGGCTAAAAATTTACATTAAAAAAACCGCCTAACTGGCGGTTTTAATTTTGTTTTTTGGATTTTTGTGTGTTTGTCAAATTGGTTTTATTGCCGGTGTTTTTTATATAATATTTTATTGTATTTGATGATGTGTAATATATAAATACCTTCCGATAATTTTAAGGGTGTTTTTATCGGTTGTTTGTTGTGTTAATTTACATTAAAAAACCGCTTAACTAGCGGTTTTTTATTTTGTTTTTACATTTTTTCTGGAATTTGTAATCCCATCAATTCCGTTGCGGTTATCAATGTATCTCGTGCAAGCTTTGCTATATACAAACGTGTTTGTTGTGTGTTTATGTCCACGTCATCGCGTAATATCGGTGATGTATGATAAAACGAATTTATTAATTGGCACAGATTATATGTGTAATTGGCAATCATGTCTGTTGCGCGATTTTCGCATGCTGTTTGAATGGTTCTATCGAAATCCATAACAGTCAATAACAAATTGCGTTCATCTTCGTTAATGGTTGTATCTGTGATTTTTGGTTCAATAGTTGCGCGATTTAAAACAGAGTTTAAACGAACTGCGGTATATAATACATATGGACCTGTGCGACCTTCAAAACTTGTAATTGCAGATGTGTCAAACACATAATCTGATTTCACATCGTGCATTAAGTCATTGAATTTAACGGCGGCCAAAGCAATAGATTGTATGGTTTCTTTATCCAGTTTTTTATTAGATTCTGCAATGCGTGCACTAACTGCATCATTGGCCATATCTAATATATCATCTAAACCAGCAGCGTTTCCATCGCGGGTTTTGAATGGTTTGCCGTCTTTGCCGTTAATTGTTCCATAACCGATATGTTCAAATTTGTCATATGGATATATGCCAGACGCATCGGCTGTACGGAATAATTGTTCAAAATGTAATGACTGACGCAAATCTGTAAAATAAATTATTTTATCTGGGTTGTCAGTCAGTTTTCTACAATATACAGCGGCTAAGTCGGTAGAATCATAAGTGTCTGCGCCGCGAGAGTCTCTCCACATATAAGGAGGCATAGGTGCTGTGTCAGTGTCGCGTTTGGTGTTTATTACCATGGCACCGTCACTTTCGTAAATCATATGTTTTTCGTTCAAGATTTTTTCAACTTGTCCTAAATATTTCGCGGCATTGCGTTCGCCCAAGTCATAGTCAAATGGTAATATATTCAATCTTTGCACAGTATTGTTCATTGTGTGTAAGGATATTGCCAAAAATTTTTCATACAGTGCAAAATACCCCGGATGACCTGCCTGAAATTTTGCTTTTATTTCTTGTGCCCTAGCCTGAAATTCTGCGTTTTCTTTTGCAAATGCAGATGCTGCAGGATAATAATTATTTAACTCAGTTGGATCAATCTCGTAATCAACAGGTGTTTTTGGATCAAAATTATCCTGAAAGTATGGTAATTCAGGATGCGTGCGTTCAATCCAGGCAATAATCAATCCCATAGGTTTGCCCCAATCACCAATATGATTCCATGAAAACGTTTTGTGCCCTAAAAATTTAAAAATACGGTTCAAAGTATCGCCGACAATAGATGTGCGCAAATGCCCAATATGAAGTGATTTTGCAACATTGTATGCGCCATAATCCATATCAATAACCAGTGGTTTTTCTGCTTTTTGTGGTTTTGGTGCTTCTGCGTGTTTCAGAATAAAGTCGTTACGGATTTTTATGTTTATAAATCCTGGCCCCGCAATACTGGCGGATTCTACAAAATCCAATTCTTGAATTTTTGGTAAGATTTCATTTGCTAATTCGCGTGGGTTTTTGTGCGCTATTTTTGCGCCAACCATTGCGGCATTTGTTGAAAAGTCACCGAAATCACGATTTCTGGGAATTTCTAAGTTCGCAGCAAATCCTAATTTTTCGTTTATAGCATCAGAAACATGTTTATATAAATTCATTTGTGAGCACTCTTTAGTTATTTTGATTTTTACTATGCGATAGGCAGGACTACGCGGACTTTTAAACCGCCCATGTCGCTGTTTTCAAGGAATATTTGACCGCCGTGGTTTTCAATTGCTGTCTGTGCAATAGATAAACCTAAGCCTGTACCGCCGGTTTTGTTGCCACGTGCGTCATCTAAACGTACAAATGGGCGTAATGCATCGGCTTTGCGATCGTCTGGGATACCAATACCATCGTCTTCGATGATTATTTCGATAGACTCGTCAGTGTCGTGTTCTGTAATTTTTATTTTATGTTTTGCGTATCTGGCGGCATTTTCAATAATGTTACTAAATGCACGTGTAAGGGCCATAGGACGCGCATAAAACTGTGCCGGGGTGTTTGGTAAATCCAGTTCGATTTCTTTGTTTGGTGCTGCATCACGTGCAATACGTGTTAATGTAGCAGGTAACTCTGTGGTTTGTTCTATTTCAGGTGTTTCGCCACGTGCAAATGCTAAATAACCATTTACCATTTCGGTCATACGATCAATATCTTGTAACAAGGTTTCTTTGGTTGCATCACCTGTTTCAACAGCTAAACGCATACGAGTTAATGGGCTTTTTAAGTCGTGACTGACAGCATTTAACATATCTGTTCTTGTACGATTATATCTATCAATACGTTCTTTCATTGTAATCATAGAAGCAGCAGCGTTACGGATTTCCAGTGAACCGCTTGGTTTGAATCCTGGCGCGTCTAAACCGCGTCCAAAACGGTTTGCTGCATTAGAAATACGGCGGATGCTGCGTGCGTGTAGAATTATAAATGGCGATATCAATATCGATACAATCAGAATTGAACCGATTAACCATAAAATAAAAGCTTCGGTACTGGTAGAATATATACGATACAAAGATGTTCCGAATGTGGCAATTTTGTTGTTTTTTGTTGGAACATCGATAAATACCAGTCGTTCACCGCGGTCGATATAGATGTCAGATGGACGTCTTAATTTTTCTTGTAGATGTTTTGATAAATGACCAACAATCAAAGATTTATTATCATTATTTTTAGGTCTGTTTAATTTTGAATTGATTGAAATGTTTATACCAATATCTCTGGCCATAGATTTGGCAACATCTGTGTTTCCAGAATCGATAAAGCTCATCATTGTGGTAATTTCCGCAGAAAGACTGCGTGCCATTGTGTTATGGACGCGTGCCCAGTGATTGCCAAAGAATACATTGGCAATTATAACCTGTGTTATAATCAGCGGAACCAACACCATTAATATAGTGCGCGCCATAAAACTTTTGGGTATAAGTCTCATAGTTTTTACCGTTTTTCTGTTGCTGGGGTCGTGACCAGTTTATATCCGCGTCCCCGAATAGTTATTATATCTAAGTCTGATAATACACTATTTATTTTAGTTCGCAAGCGTTTTGCAACCATAGGAGATGCGGCGACAATATTTCCAATTGGGCTTGTTAAATTGTGTAACAGCTTCTTTTCTTCGCCAGATAGTGCCAAAAGTCGCCCTGTTGTGTCGTTTTTTCTTTTAACAAAGAACTCGTCGTCCATGAAAATCAGACCGTTTGGCAACGATTGTTTGGTTTCCGGTGTGTTTTTTATTATATTTTGTAAGCGTAAAACCAATTCTTTCAGTTGAAAAGGTTTTGCTAAATAATCATTTGCGCCACCAGATAGTCCTTCGATTGCGTTTTCTGGGCCGGACAATGCGGTTAGCATGATTGTTGGGGTTGAATTTCCAGATTTACGCAGTTGTTTTAGAAAACTTAGTCCGTCTTGACCATTCATCATACGATCCAGAACAATAGCATCAACAGAAACTTGATTTAAAATCTGTGCGCCCTGCTCGGCTGAATCTGCGGTTAAAACAGAAAAATCTGACTGCCGTAAACCGTTTGCAAGGCTTTTTCTTAACATGTCGTCATCATCAATAACAAGAACGGTCTTTGTCATGTTGATTACATTGGTTCGACGGCGTATTCGCCAGGCTGAATTGTTAAACTTGATTCTTCTGCATCAGAATTTGACAAACCACGTGAAGCTGCACGGAAAGTCATGCCACGATTAGAATATTCTGTCTTGAACAGTGCATATCCTGTGGCGCCACCAGATGTCGAGCCCTGGGTGCCGATTGAATAATAACCGCCTAAAATGCCATAATCCAAATCAATATAATCTAAATTAATAAGCAATGATAAACTGCTGTTACTATCACTGGTCAAATTGCAGGAGAATTCACGATTTACCAGTGTGGCTTGGGAATTGACAGGTATTACAATGTCCATAACAGTTTGTTCACAACGACGATCAATGCCGTTTACTAACAATGTATATGTCATACCGATACTGGCACGTGATAATCCTGTAGACAAATTTACTTGTGAAATAGATGCCTTTGGAATTTTTGCAATGGCGTTTGCTATTCCGCTGCGTACAGGGAAAGAGATGCCTGATTGCAAACAATCGCGTGAAAATGGGTCTGCTTCGCAGATATATAATCTAGAATAACCGTTCATCATGAACATTGTGCTAAGGCTGTTAAATAAGAAATTACGTGTGATACGGTCGTTTAATCTGGTACAGTTAAAGTTTCTGCAAATAACCATGGGGCGTTCGCCAAATCCGACACCTGGATGTGCACATGCCTCGGCATCACGAACATTCACGATATTTTGATCGTAATTAAAATCATTACCCTGTTGCATAAATTCGGTTTCTGGAATGAAATTTTGATCATCAGGATATGCGTAATATGATGTTACAGGCTTTTCTGTATATATTGTTTGAAAGTCTTGAATAAAAGTGTCTGCCATTGCGGACTGGGCGCAAATCAAGGCAAAAGCAATTATAAAACTGGATTTATACATGTTGTTTTCCTTATTCCTTTGATTTAAGTTTAGACTTTTTTAGGGGGCTATGTCAAAGCAAAAATATTTTTATTGAAAATTAAATACGATTTGTACTATAAGTATCATTGTATAAAAGAATTTATAATTAGAAAGGTATAATAAAATGGTTGATGTTATTATTTCAGGCGAAGGCGGAAAGTTGCATGCGGTTTATCATAAATCAGACACTCCTGGTGCGCCAGTTGCTGTTGTTTTATCGGGAAATCCGCGTCAAAAATGTCATATGAACGACAGAACTTCTTATGCTATGTTTCGTGCGTTTATGGATATTGGTTTTTCAGTTGTCAGATTTAATTATCGTGGGGTTAATGATTCTGAAGGCTCAATTGGTACTGCGGCTGAAAATATGTTGGATATTGCTACTGTAATTGACTGGATTCAAAATAAGAATGAAGATAGTGATCGTATATGGCTGGCTGGAAACCAGATGGGGGCTTGGTATGTTTTGCAGGCTATGATGCGCCGGCCAGAGGTTTCTGGGTTTGTTTTGGTGTCCCCAGATACAACTGTGTCTGATTTTCAGTTTTTGTCTCCTCGCCCAAATCGTGGATTGTTGTTGCAGGGTGCAAATGAAGGTGAAGATGCCAAGGCTTTTGGAACTCATTTGACACATGTGTTAAAAAAACAAGCAGAAATAGATTTGGAAACTATTTATGTAAAGAATGCAGATGCAACCTATTCTACTCCAGCAGATTTGCGCCAAATGTATAATGATTTTAAAGCATATGTTGGACGCGAAGATACGGATACCAAATTGTTATAAGGTATATAAATGAATACAAATGATAGATTTCTTGATCCGAACATTCCAGATGAGCTGGCTACGTCTATTCGACCAAAAACTTTGGCTGATTTTATCGGGCATGAATCATTAAAACAGAATTTGTCGGTTTTTATCGCTGGTGCTAAATCCAGAGGCGAAGCAATGGATCATGTGTTGCTTTATGGTCCCCCAGGGCTGGGTAAAACCACTTTGGCGCACATTGTGGCAAATGAATTAGGGACGAATTTTCGGGCTACTTCGGCGCCTATGTTGACCAAACAAGGCGATTTGGCTGCTATTTTGACTGCGCTGGAACCTATGGATGTTTTGTTTATAGATGAAATTCATCGTTTGCCTACGGCTATCGAAGAGGTTTTGTATTCCGCAATGGAGGATTTTAAGTTAGACATTATGTTGGGCGAAGGTCCTTCGGCTAAAAGTGTTCGTATAGATTTGCCGCCGTTTACTTTGGTTGGTGCAACTACGCGAACTGGCTTGTTGTCTAATCCTTTGCGGGAACGATTTGGAATTGATTTGCGATTGTCTTTTTATTCGCCGGCTGATTTGGCAAAGATTATAATGCGCAGTGCGAATATATTAGGAATGCCAATTGACGAAATGGGTGCTTTAATGTTGGCAAAAAGTGCGCGCGGAACGCCACGAATTGCTAATAGGTTGCTAAAACGTGCGCGTGATTTTGCCAATGCGGTGCATGCGGATGTTATTACGGCAGATATTATAAGAACAACATTGGTTCAGTTACATATAGATGAGTCTGGATTAGATGCGGTGGATCGTGATTATTTAATGGCGATTGTAAATCATTATGCTGGTGGTCCAGTTGGAATCGATAATTTGGCTGCGGCATTGTCCGAACCGGCTGATACAATCGAAGATGTTATAGAACCTTATTTGATGCAGCTTGGGTTTATTCAAAGAACGCCTCGTGGGCGTATTGTGACTGAAGCCGGGTATCAACATTTAGGATTAACTAAATGACACTACGGAATTTTTTAATTTTTGGTATTGTTGCAATTTTGTTGGCCGGATGTGCTGGTTCTTCGATGTATAATTATAAAGTTAGCACGAAACCGTACACGATAAATGGAACGACTTATTATCCTATGGCATCGGCAAACGGTTTTTCTGAAACGGGCATGGCGTCATGGTATGGACCGGATTTTCATGGTAAAAAAACTGCCAGTGGTGAGACATATAATAAATATGCTTATACTGCGGCGCACAAAACCCTGCCCTTTGGAACCAAAGTAAAAGTTACAAATCTGGATAACGGATTATCGACAACGGTTGTTATAAATGATCGTGGGCCGTTTAAGTCTGGACGTGTAATTGATTTGTCTTATTCGGCGGCCAAAGATATAAGTATGATTGGTACGGGGACTGCGCGTGTTCGTATAAAGACGATTGGCAGTACGCAATCTGCATCGACTACGACAAATCAGACAACCGCAAAAACTACTGTAAAAACAACGACAAAATCGGATGTTGTAACAACCGGTGAAAAGTATTATGTTCAGGTTGCTGCTTATTCTGTGCGTGATAATGCGGACAAGACGGTTAAACAATTGTCAGGCATGGGGTATGCAAATGCTTTGCGGCAAAATAATGGAAAATATGTAGTTGTTGCAGGTCCGTATGGAACGCGTGCGCGTGCGACAACCGAAAGAGATAAGTTGCGTAAAACGTATTCTGGTGCGTTTATTGTGCAATAAAATACCGATAAAAAATGTATGTTTTTTGCCGGCGATAAAAAATAAAGCAAAACATAAAATAATAAAAATAACAAATTGAAATAACAAATTTATTTCAAAAATAATAAAGGACAAAAAATGACTGTGCATAAGTTCCCTTTTTCGATTGCGTATGCAGATACCGATGCCAGTGGCATTGTTTATCATGCGCGTTATATAGAAATGGCAGAACGTGCTCGTATGAATTGGTCGTCTGGCATAAAATATCCAGATGAAGATTTAGGATTTGTTGTTCGACAATTAGACATTAAATATATGACACCATTATTATTAGGTGATGATATTATAATTGAAACAACAACATCATCAGTTGGGGCCGCATCTGTAAAAATTGAACAAAAGTTTTTACGTGGGGGGGTGGTTTGTGCTATAATGCATATAACAATTGCATATTTGGGTCGTGATATGCACCCAAAAGCAATTCCGGAATCGGTTTTAAATTTTTTTGAATAAAAAGGAAAGAATATGACTAATAATTTTTCATTGTTGCACTTGTTTACAGGTGATTTGATGACATTGTTTGTGTCTGTTGTACTGGTGGTGTTAAGTGTTTTATCGTGGGCGGTTATTATTGAAAAGTACCGCGTATGGAAAATGGTTCATTATAACCCTGTAAAAATCAAAGCAGGTGACAATCTGGATACAGTTGTTGATAAACTGATTCGTCCATTTGATAAAAATTTGTGGTTTTTGTCGATGGTTTCGTATGTTTCACCATTTATTGGTTTGTTTGGAACCGTATGGGGTGTTATGGATTCTTTTGCGTCCATCGGTGTAAATCAGTCGGTTAGTATTGGGGTTATTGCACCGGGGTTGGCGACTGCATTAGGAACAACTGCGTTAGGCTTGATTGCGGCAATTCCTGCGGCTATTGCCTATCAGTATTATGCGAAAAAAGCCGATGATTTATATAATCGTTTGGACGAAGAACGCACAGAATTAAAGGCTCACCATAAATAAAGGCGATTCGTTATGCAAAGAAGATCCAGAAAATTTGATGCAGGTATTTCGTTGACGCCCATGATCGATATCATGACGACATTGTTGGCGGTATTTATGGTAACTACGCCAATGATGACATCGGGAATTGATTTAGAATTGCCGGCGGCGGGACGTTCTGCAATGACCGGTAATGATCATGCAATTCAGATTAGTGTCGATTCGGCTGGTCGTTATTATTTGGCGCGTGAAGCGATGCCATTGAATGATGTTGTTGCGCGTGCTGCGGCGATGCGTACAGAAAATCCTAATTTAACTGTAATGATTAGTGGTGATACACATGCTGATTATGGTGCGGTTATGCGTGCAATGGGCCGGTTAAAAGATGCCGGATTCCAAAAAGTTGGATTGCGAACACAGATTGATAATAAATAATTATGATAAAGCGAACACGTCAATTTTATTCAGAAAACCTTTTAATGTCCGTAATGGGGCATTTGGGATTGGTTGTTATTATGTTAGTGTCGGTTTCGGTACTGATTGATCGTGCCGAAATGGTGACGCCTGATCGTGTTCAAATTATGGAAATCGATTTAAGTAATGTAAAAATTACCGGCGATGAAACAAAATTATACAATACAGATGTTCCAAAGGTTGATACGGTTAAGCCAGAACCGGTAAAGGAAGAAAAACCTGCACCACAACCGGAACCTATTGCCGCAGAAAAAGAAGATAAAAAGGACTCTTTTGTGGACGAGGCTGAGGAAAAAAAGCCCCAGAAACCTGCTGAAAAACCAAAAGAAGAACCAAAACAGGATACCCCTGCCCCAAAAAAGAAAATGGTTGTTCGTGTAAATCGCGAAGTGTTGTCTTTGGACAGAACCCTTACTGTGTCTGTGGTTGACGCGTTACGTGTGGCAATGACACGGTGTTGGGTAATCGATACAAATCGTCCCGATATTGCTGATATTCGTGCTGTGGCACATTTGAAGATGCGTCCGAATGGAACCGTTGCAGATGTTTGGTTTGAGAGTGCCGCGCGTGCAGAATCCGATTCGGGATTTGCATACGTGTTGGATACAATTCGTGCGGCAATACAAACATGTGAACCGTTGTCTATGTTGCCACGTTCGGAATACGCGAAATGGGAAAGTATTCAATTGACGTTTTACCCCAGTGCAAGACGCGTAATGTGATTTTTTAGAAAAATCGTCAAATTTTTTTTCTTGATTTTTTTGCATTTTTTATTTGCGTTACTTCATAAAAATTTTCTATACTCGTTTTGATCAAGGGAAAGGAAGTGAAGTTTTCGTCACGTGTTTTTCGTACGTTATTAATGTTAGGAACGCTGGTTATTGGCGGTATTGCGACTGTTGCATACGCTGCATCTTATAGTTTTGGGGAAAGATGTTCTGACAATCGTGAATGCGAAACAAAACTTTGTGTTAATGGTTATTGTACTGCTAAATGTACGGATGATTCAGGTTGTTCAAAATATGGTTCTAAATGTGATACAAAGTCTGGAACGTGTAATCCTAAAAGTGGCGAGGGTGGTGATTATAATACTGATTTTGGTTGGGAGGGTTCAATTAGTGTGCCATGTAAAGAAGGCCAAATGTATTATCCTGATATTGACAAATGTTGTTATGGTTTGGACGCTAAGGGTAAATGTATCGAAGATGGGCGAACTTGGTGTAAAGAATATGTTGCAAATGCAAAATTGGAACAAGGTGCCGGATATCAACCTGATACAAATTATTTAAGTGTTATTTTAGAATGTCCAAAATACGAGTATATAGAAATTGATGAAGAAAATTGTACGTGCAGATGTGCGGGTGTTGAAACTGGTGCCGTATTTGTTGCTGGCGAGGGTGTGCCCGAGAGATTTGAAGGATGTACATGTCCCGAAGGCTCTACGTATGATTATGAAGATCAATGGAAGTGTATTTGTGATAATACTAATGAACCATATGATTTAGAAAATGGTTGCGAAGAGCCGGTGGCTGAAATAACTTGCGTTGCTGGTCAGTATTTACCTGCAAATTCTTCTACATGTACTAATTGTCCGGCTGGAAAGTATTGTACGGGTGGAACATGGGTTGTTTCTTCTGCTGACCAAGGGATTAATGGTAATGTTAATGCCGGTTATTATTCCACGGGTGGATGCAAAGTTGCAACACCAACAAGTTCCAGTAATTATGTAAGTGGTGGTGGTTGTGGTGTCTGTGCCAGTGGTTACAGTACCGGTGGTGCAACAGTGTCAACATGTACAGCATGTACAACTGGTTATGCAGCCAGTGGTAGTGCAGCCAGCAATCATGATGCGGCAAATGATTGTAAAGCAACGATAACATTAAATAAAAACGGTGGTTCGGGCGCTGTTACTGGTTCATCCAGTGGTACAGGTGATGGCAGTATTCAATGTTCCCAAGGTGTGGCATGTAATTTTGGTAGCCCATCAGCATTAGTGTTATATGGATATGCGTTTACAGGCTGGGGAACTAGTAGCTCTTGTACGGCGACAACCACCAGTTTTACAAATCCAACGGGAACATACTATGCGTGTAAGGTTGTGCGTAAAGGTGTATATGGTAGCCATGCTGTGAAAAATTTTGATAATGTATATGGTTATAGTGATCTTGTGTTGGGTATAGATGATAATATATTTGGTGGAGCTGGTGGTTATCCATCGGGTTATTCTGCATTGAATTTTGTTGGTTGGTGTAATGGCGAAAATCCTACGACATATCATAAACCTGGTGATGCTATATTGAGTGATACCGCGGATTATACGGCTATGTGGTGTAAAACTAAATTGCCAACGCATTCTCATTTGGAAATGGAGGGTGCGACATGCGATTCTTACATGGATGCACCTAAGGAAGGCTGTCTTTGGAAATGTGACGAAGGTTATTATGAACGCGAAGGTGCCTGTTTTGCTGGCAGTGGTATTATTGAATGTGAACCAGGTTGGTACTTGCCAGCTGGATATGATACATGCCAAAAATGCGTCGATGGTAATTATTGTCCTGGTGGATCGTATGCGTTTAATGAAGAAGAACAACAAGGTATGACAAAATGTCCAGAGAATTGGACCAGTAACGATGCTAAGACAATAACAGATTGTTACAGAACTGTTAGTCTGAATAAAAATGGTGGTTCTGGTACGATTCAGGGTACCTCGGGTGCAACAGCTGCATCTAAAATCTGTTATTATAATACGTCTTGCCCTTTCGGCAACACTTCTACTTTGTCTCAAACAGGTTATACGTTTACGGGTGGGTGGGAAACCAACAATAGCTGTAACGGTACTACGACCAGCTTTACAATTGTATCAACCGATGCGGCTACACCAACATATTATGCATGTAAAAATGTAGTTACAAATACTGTATCGTTTAATGCAAATGGTGGTAGTGGTGGACAAAGTGCAAATGTGACAGCAACATATGGCAGCGCGATGCCAACAATCAGTACAACCGCCCCAACCCGTACAGGATACACATTCAAAGGTTGGTATGATAATGCAACATATACAAGTGGTGTTCAGTATTATACAGCGGCTGGGGCATCTGCACGTAATTGGGATAAAACAACGAATACAACATTGTATGCTGGTTGGCAGGCAAATACATATACTATATCATATGCTTTGAATGGTGGTTCCTATGGATCAAATCATCCAACCAGTGGTACATATGGTAGTGTGGTGACGATTAATAATCCAACCAAGACCGGATATACGTTCGGTGGGTGGACTATTACTGGTATGGATAGCACAACCCACTATTATGGTAATGCAAATCCACCAACCAGCACGACAACAGGCACGTCTTTAAGTTCTAGTGCGGTATATTTCAAAAATTTACGTGCGACATCTGGTACTGTGACATTTACTGCAAATTGGACATCAAATCAGTATACTATCACATTAAATGATAATGGTGGTTCTGGTGGTAATGGATATGTTTATACAAAATATGGTGTTGGTGGATATACAAACAGTGGTCGTACATTGTTGATGTCTGCGACAGCACATCCTGTTCCAATTCCAACAAAAGTTGTTTCTGGTGTTTCGTATGCGTTCTTGGGTTATTATACCAGCCAAATAGCAGATAATTCTAATGCATCTGTAACATCGGGACGTTACATTGATTCCAGGGGTTATGCAACAGCTGATGGTATATCGCATTTCCAAAATATAACTGATAATAATATGACATTATATGCCAGATTTAGTTCTGATTGTAGTAGAGTTGTATGGGATAATGCAACGTATTGCGGTTCCAGTGCTGGCGGTCCTTTGTTGTATTTAAAGACTGTTGCGGTGTATAGTTCTGGATGTTCAGGTGGGACGTATACTCAACAGGTAAGATATTATAATGATGCGGATTCTTGTATGACTTCTGCTTGTATTAGCAGTGGAAATTTTTCTAATGCTATTACATCAATATCGGGAGCAGCTGTAACGAGTCCAAAAAGTCATTCTACGTATTATGGCCACGCGGTACAGTATTCTGGGACAACTTATCCTATAATGATTAATCCAAATGGTAGTTTTGATACTACTGTTTCGAATAATGAACATGGATATACTTTATATGGTACTTGCAGATGTGATGACGGTTGGCAAGGTAGCGGATGTACTAATTATGTTGGTATGGGGTGTGTAACAACATCTGCTTGTACCGAAGGTATAACGGTTAATTTAGATGATAATGGTGGTACTGGTGGTGCAACAGTTGTTTATACCAAGAAAAATACGGGTGTTTATACTAATTTTACTCGTGCAACAGCGATGTCGACATCTGCGAATCCTGTGACAACACCAACGCGTGCAGATGCTACATTCTTGGGGTATTTCAGTAATAATAATGCAACTGGTACACAGTATATCTCTAGTAATGGTAAGATTACTACAAACGGTATAAATGCAGGTAAAGGTTATAGTGCAAGCCAACATAATAATGTGACATGGTATGCTGGTTGGTGTATAAAAATTACATTGAATGCAAATGGTGGTTCTGGCGGAACAACAACATTATATAAGAAAGGTGGTGCAACTGGTTGGTATAGCGATTCTTCTTGTTCGACATCTGTTTCTACGTTGCCAACGGCCCCTAGCCTTGCAAATAGTACATATAGCGGACATTATACCGCTACATCTAATGGTACACAGTATATTACTGCTGCGGGTGCATTGAATTCATCGTGG
Organism: uncultured Pseudomonadota bacterium; assembly: GCA_902774305.1. Classification (GTDB taxonomy): domain Bacteria; phylum Pseudomonadota; class Alphaproteobacteria; order Rs-D84; family Rs-D84; genus Enterousia. Next base: position 4,349 of record CACYHY010000012.1, on the reverse strand, counting down.
GCACCAACAGCTCCAACAACATTGTATGCACGGTATTCTTGTAATACAGGATATACGGCCAGTGGTAGTAGCTGTATTGCAAAATGTAACAAGATAATTTTAAATAATACTCGGAATAATGGCACGGGCGGCACAACAGAATTATATAAGTATTCAGGCGATGTAAAGTGGTACAGTTCAAAGACGAATGCAACGACATGTGCTACACAAGTAACAAGTATAACAAAACCAACAAAGACAAATGCAACATACAAGGGACATTATACCGCAAATGCGGCAAGTGGTGGTACGCAATACATAACAAATGCTGGTGTGTTAAGCACAACATGGACGGTTACAGGCGATACGACATTATATGCACAATATGATTGTAATGCGAACTATCGTGGCAGCGGTACAACCATAGAGGGTGCCTGTACACCAAACAAGTATGAAATAACATTGGATGATGGTTTGAATGATACGGGCGCTAGTGGAAGTGGTGCTACGAGTGTGGTTGCCACTGCAACTCAACCTGTTGATCCTATCCGGATATATGAAAAGTATGCTGATAACTGGTATACTACTGCTAGCGGGAATACAGTTTTTACACAGTTGACAACAATACCAAGACTTGAAGTAAATCCGGGTGAAGTGGAATCTCAGCGCGTGTTTACAGGTTTTTATACCAATATGGATGCGACTGGCACTCAAATAATAGACGGCACAGGAAGTATTGTTAGTGGAACAACGACAACATATTCTTCTAATTCCGTTGCTTATGCAGGATGGAAAGAATGCGAATGCATAAAGGGAACTAATGTAGATGGTTGTTCCGCAGCAGGTGTCAACGATCAGAACAAATGTATATATAATTATACTTGTGCACCAGGATATAATAATGGTGGTGTGACCAGTGGACAATTTACTGGTGGTGTGGGTGTATATAAAAATACATCGCCAAATTGTAGCAGCTTAAATTCATATGTTATTACATATAAGGCTGGTAGTGGCGGTAGTGGTTCTGATCAAACACAAAATGTAACATTCAATCAGACATTTACAACAAAGGCAGCGAATACATTTAGTAAAGCAAATGCTAATTTTGCTGGGTGGCAAGCAAGTGCTGGAAATTATCCGAATGCTAGCACACAATATACTTACAGTAATACTTCTAATATAACATTGACCGCGACATGGACGTGTAAATCTGGATATTATTTGAGTGGCACTGCATGTGTAAGTGCGCCGTCTAATTGGACCTGCCCTGGTGGTAATGGTGGTGTTTCGGCGTGTTACAGAACGGTTAAATTAAACAAGAATGGTGGTAGTGGTTCTATCCAAGGTGTGACAGGAACAACAACCCCAGTTGATATAACTTGTTATTATAATGTTAATTGTAATTTTGGTAGTGCAGCTGGATTGACCCAAACAGGATATACATTTGCTGCTGGTTGGGCAGAAGGGTCTTCTGGAACATGCAGTTCAACCACAACAACATTTAAAGTAACTTCTACAGATGCTACTGTGAATTACAAGGCATGTAAGTCTGGAAAAACCTACAGTTGTGATGCAGGTAAATACTTAAGAGCAAGTGATGCTACTTGTGTTGCATGTCCAGATGGATATTGGTGTCCAGGTGTATCAAATGTGACGTTTGATGGAACAGATAAAGGTAAAAATGCATGTAGTGGTTTGGCTGGTGTATCACCAAGTGGAGGAACATACAAATCAGTAAGTCCAAGAGATACGAACAAGACATGTACATATAAAGCACCAGATAAGACAATAACGGGTTGTTATTCAGTAACGCCACAGACGGTGACATACACAGGAAGTGCATGGCCAGCAAGTACGTATAGTGTAACAGCGAACAAAGGCTATGTGATAGCGAACAACGGTACGAAAGATGCGACCTGCTCTGCTTGTGTGGCTGGAAAGTATCAACCAACAGATGGCAGTACAGCGACAAGTTGTACGGCATGTGCTACAGGATCTTACAACACAGGTACAGGTAATTATAGTTGTACAGCGTGTGCGTCAGGTAAGACAAACAGCGGTACCGGTAACACCAGTGCATGTACAACAGCATGTTCTAATGCGGCTGGGGTAGCAACATGGAATACAACAACATGGAGCAACAGTCCAACAGCAAACACAGTAAGCAACTTGTGCTCGATAGCAACCTATAACGTGTACACAGTAACATTGGATAGTAAATATTATGCAAGTTCTACTGCAAGTGGAACGGCTGCGTCGAGTGCGTCTAGTCCGACACCGATATATGTAAAATATAACACAGGTTGGTATAGCAACAGCGGTGCAAGTACAGCGGTAAGCACTGTAAGTGTAACACAACGTTGTACGCAAAGTGGACACAGTGTAGTTGTTCAAATGGCACAGGTGCTACGGGTTGTACTGCGACAGTAAGCAACAACAAGTGTAATTATAGTTGGAGTTGTAGTGATGGTGCATATGCAGCGACAAAGAGTGCGAATGCTCAAGGAACAAGCTACACAGCGACATGTAATTTATGTAGTTCATTAGCGAGTGGCTATACACATTCAAATGGTAGCAGAAATGCAGCATCGACATGTTACTTAACAACGACAGCTGGTAAATATGTAAAAGTAGCTAATAACAATCAAGTAACTTGTGATGCTGGTGGTTATTGTCCAGGTAATGTGACTGTACAGTATGGAAGCACAGGTGGTCGCACGCCATGTCCAGATGGTTATACCGCAAATACAAACACAGGCAATACATCTGTCTATCAATGCCAGATTAGTTGTGCGGCTGGTACACGTGTGTTAGAGATGTATGGCGGATGTGTATCACCTGCTTCATCTACGAATAATGCTTGGACAACATTAAAAGCTCATATTGTGAATTATGGTAAGGTATCGCCTGTTACATACTGTATGTCTGGTTATACAACGACAGGAACAACTGCTGCCGGACACGATGCAATATCAGATTGTGCTGTTAGTGTAAATGCGGGTTATCGTATTCCAGATGATGGATTAAAGATTAAGGCAGTTCGTATCAGTAGCAGAACATCTGATTTGAGAGTTACGGAACTGAGTGCATACAATGAAGCTGATGGTACTGGAGAAAATATATTGGCGGGTAAAGTAGCTACGGGAACGGGGATTAGTCAGACAGCGGCTGCAACAGATGATGATTATAATCCAGATGTTTATACTGGTGTGCCAGCTACTCAAGTTGCAACATGGAATTTGAGTTCAGAGGTAACAATCAGAAGTCTGAGTTTGGCGTTGGCTACGGGTGTGGATCAATATAGTGATGTAGTTATAGAGGTTCAAAGCGGCAATTCGTGGATTCAAGTATTCAAACGTACAGTAATGTATTATGAAGCCGAAGCGATGATAGATAATCATGGTGAGTTTATATTGATATCTTCATTGGCACAACCATGTGCTGGTGGAACATACAGTTCGGCAGCATCAGTTGCAATGGGATCAACAAATTCATGTTCTAGCGTTGCTGCTGGATATTGGAACAATGGTTGTGGAACAAACAGCACTGGCGGCGTATGCAGTACATCATACAGTGGCGGAACAGTTGCAGCTGGTTATTACAGCACAGGTGGTGCATCCGCTAATACTGGTACAGGTATGGTTGCTGGGGGATATTTCTCGACAGGTGGTGCGAAGAAGAGTAATCCAAGCAGCACAGATTGTGTGGGCAGTGGTAACACATGTGGTCAATTGTCTGCGGAATACTATAGTAATGGTGGAAGTACAACGAATGGTGCAACTTGCTTAAGTGGCCGTACATGTGGTACATGTCCTAGCGCATATCGTGCAAACACAAGCACAGGAAAGACAGCAATTACACAATGTAAGACAGTTATCACATTGAACAAGAATGGTGGAACATCAACAGCATCTATTGGTGGAACAACAGGTAGTAATGCAGGTTCTGTGACATGTAGTTATAATACAGCATGCGACTTTGGCAGTGCGTCTAGTTTGACTCAATCTGGTTGGACATTTACAGGCGGATGGGGTACCAGTGCAAGTTGCAGAGAGAACACAACATCATTTACAAACGTAAGTGGCACATACTATGCATGTAAGAACGGTGTAGGATACAGTATCAAGTTTAACAACACGACAAATTCGACCAATGGTTGTAAGAGTCCATCAACACGTGGTGGTTCAATGTCTAACCAATCGATGACATATGGAACATCTGCCACATTGACATCGAATGCATTTACATGTACGGGTCGTGAGTTCCAAGGGTGGGCAACAAGTGATGGTGGCAGTGTTGTCTATGCAAACCAAGCATCAGTTAACAACCTGACAACGACATCTGGTGGTACAGTGAATCTGTATGCAGTA
>CACYHY010000011.1 GCA_902774305.1 uncultured Pseudomonadota bacterium | reverse complement strand
TTGTGTTTTTAGTTGTTGTGTAAAAGAAACCTGTTTCTTTATTTTCCAACTTTATAACTTCAACTGCGCCTTTTTTAGATGCCATTTTAATAACCTTTTTTTATTGCGTATGTTATTTTAGTGTTTTTTTTAGACAAATCAAGTATTTTTTTCTGGTGCGGGTAAAGAGACTCGAACTCTTATGGGTTGCCCCACTGGAACCTAAATCCAGCGCGTCTACCAATTTCGCCATACCCGCATTTTACATATTTATCTTTAATACACCGGATAATTACGCGGATAATCATGTGCTGGACGTTCCAAACTTGATTTTTTGCCGCATCCTGCCAGCGCAATAACAGATAATAGTAATAAACAAACGATAATTTTTTTCATGCCACTTATTATACAGTATTGGTTAACTTTGTCAATAAAACAAAAAACCGCAGATTTCTGCGGTTTTAATCTCTGGCGGGATTGAAGGGGCTCGAACCCTCGACCTTCTGCGTGACAGGCAGACGCTCTAAACCAGCTGAGCTACAACCCCAAAGCGTTATGTATATTATACTGTTCGTTAGGATTTTGCAAGTATTTTTTTTTATTTTTTTAAATCAACTTGGCAATAGCTGCGGCTGTGTCACACATACGGTTTGAAAAACCCCACTCGTTATCATACCAAGCTGTCACATGAACTAAGTTTTTGTCGATAACATGTGTTTGTGTTGCATCCAATACAGAACTGTGTGCATCATGTGTAAAATCAATAGAAACTAATGGTTTGTCGCAATAACCAAATATTTCACTAGATGCTTTTTTCATGGCTTCATTTATTTTTTCAGCGGTTGCAGGTTTTACTGTGTTTACAACCAATTCAACGACAGATACATCAGGGGTTGGAACGCGAATTGCAATACCGTCTAATTTACCAGCTAATTTTGGTAAAACTAAACCAATCGCCTTGGCGGCCCCCGTTGTTGTTGGAATCATGGACAATCCCGCTGCACGTGCACGACGCAGGTCTTTGTGTGTTTTATCCAGTAATTGTTGATCGCCGGTATATGCATGCACTGTTGTCATCCAGCCATTTTTGATGCCAAACTTTTCACTTAAAACCTTGGCTACTGGTGCCAGACAGTTTGTTGTGCATGATGCGTTTGATACAATCAAATCTTTTTTAGTTAGTGTTTTTTCGTTTACACCAAATACGATGGTTTTATCAGCCCCCGCAGATGGCGCAGATACCAAAACGCGTTTTGCCCCCGCGTCCAGATGAACACGTGCTTTTTCTGCGGCTGTGAATAATCCGGTACATTCCATAACAATATCAATTTTCATTTTTTTCCAAGGCAGTTTTGATGGGTCGCGTTCAGAAATACATTTAATTTTTTGCTTACCGGCGATTATATAATCTTTGTCCAATTTAACATCCACCGGCATTTTTCCGTGTACAGAATCATATTGCAATAAATATGCATTCTGTTCTGCTGGCGCCAAATCATTTATTGCAACAAATTCTAAATCCGTCCGTTTTGATTCCAATGAAGCGCGCAATACCAAGCGTCCAATACGACCAAACCCGTTAATAGCAACTCTAACCTTTTTCATATATAATCCTTTCCTTTTGTTAATCTAATGATATCACTTTTGATGTGTTTCAACAATCAGATTTTTTGTGGGGTACGCTTGAATTTCTAATATTTGCCAATTATAATTTGCTTGATATGAAAATACGTGACTACATTATTGTCGGCCCAACAGCCAGCGGCAAATCCGGATTTGCCGATAAATTGGCTCGCAAAATTGGTGGCGTTATTATAAATTGTGACAGTGTCCAGATATATCGCGGAATTGAAAATATATCAGCCAGTCCATTTGCAGAAAGAACAGATGAAATTGCCAGCGAAATGTTGGAAGGGGTACCATATAAATTGTTTTCTGTGCTGGATTTATCAACACAACAAAGTGTCAGTGATTATTTAGATTTAGCACGCCGCGAATATGAAAAGGCACACGCATTGGGGCAATCTGCGATATTTGTTGGTGGAACAGGATACTATGCTAATGCATTATTAAATGGAATATCACAAATTCCAAATGTCAGTGATGAATCACGTAAAAAAGCACGTGAATTGGTTGCAAATGATATAGATGCCGCACGTAAAATGTTGCCGCCTGAATTCACTGCAACTGACCCACAACGTGTTGCGCGTGCATTGGAAGTATTTTTTGAAACAGGTCATCATATTACAGAATATCAAAATAAACCTAGAATAGGTGCTGTATTGCCAGCAGATACAGTTAAAATTTTAATAAACCCTGATAACGATATTTTGCGTAGGCGTATAGCCGACAGAATTCCAGAAATGTTGTCTGGGGGTGCCATGGACGAGGCGCGTGCAATAATTGAAAATAACTGGAATCCAACACGCGCAATTGGTGCTGTGCAGTTGGTTGACTTTCTAACAGGTAAAATTACCAAAGATGCAGCAATTCAAAACTGGATTACAAAAACAAATCAATATGCCAAAAGACAACGAACATGGTTTCGGGGGCAATTTGTTGCAGATATTGAAATTACACATATCCCGAACGATGCGGATGTTGAATCTGTTATTCGTAATATTTAATAACTGTTTTAATAGGAATATCGGTTCGGCGCATTTTGCGACGACGATTGTATAAACTGGCAAAATCGCAGGAAACAGTCCCCCATTTTGCCCATTCCCAATCTATAATTCCTGTTATTTTGAAAGTTTTCGGGTCAATCAAAATATTGCTACATAAATCCGTATGCACCCAATGATGATTTTTATCTTTGTCAGTTAAATCAGCAATAGATTTTGGATTCGCGGTATGCAATTTTTTAAGAAATTCTGACAGTTGTGTTGCGATTTTATCACTATGTGCATTTAACACTTTCCTTGGTAAATTAGCCAGAATTACCCCCGGAATAAATTGTGTTTTATAAAATACAAACTTGCTACCTTGAACAAATTCTATTTTTGGAATTTCAACAGTACAATAACGACGCAAAGCATCTGTAATGCGTTTTTCCCGTTCTAGTCTGGGAAAAATCGTTGTAGCCTCGGCCAGCCTTTTGCGTACACGATATACATCTTTGTTGTCAAAAATAAAAGCCAATGATCCGCCGCCTTTGGCCAGACGCATTTTTTTATTACGCAATTCTGGGCATGTTGCAAGCAAGTCGTCTAACTTTTCGCGATATCCGAACAATGTCCAATCACGAAATCTTTTTCGCCAAGCAGGAACAATAATCAAAAAACTAAGCGCATAGGCTGTTTCAAAAAATAATTTCCACATAAATTATTCCCTGGATTAAATTATTATAAATGGTATTGAATTTTAGAAAAAAAACAAGTATTTTATTGGTATGTTTAGTGCAGGTACAATAGTAAAAGTTTTAATTCCAAATGTAGTCAATACTGGTTATGACTATCGTTTAACTGCTGATGCAGATTTGGGACAATTTGTGCGTGTGTCTGTGATGAATAGACCATATATTGGTGTCGTGTTTGGTTTCGGGGACAGTAATTTGTCATCCGACAAAATAAAAAATGTATCTAAAATATACCCATCAAAATTATCATCGGATGATTTATTATGGATAAAAAAAATGTCGGATTGGACATTGATGACACCTGGGGCAGTATTGCGTTTAATCATAAATGTCCCAGATGCTTTTTTGCCACCAAAAATAGAACCATTATATAATTTTAATTTTGATGCAAATGACAGAATGACAGACAGTCGCCAAATGGTTATGGATGCGTATTCATCCAATGATAATACCCCAATGACAATAAGCGATTTGCGCAATATTGCCAAGGTAAGTACATCTGTTATAAATACTATGATAAAAAAGGGTTTATTGACTTTATGCGACACCAGAACTATTGAATCCAATGAATTTAATTATACATATCATGATACAGGTGATGTTGTTTTAAATCCGGAACAATCTGCGGCGGCTGATGTAATTGGTGCGGCTGTAAAGCAGGGTGGTTTTTCTGTATATGTCCTGGACGGTATTACTGGCAGTGGAAAAACTCAGGTGTATTTTGATTCTGTCCTGCGAGCATATAATGATGGTAAGTCAGTATTGTTGATGATGCCAGAAATCGCACTGACCGCACAATTTATGACACGTTTTAAGAAGAGGTTTGGGGCGCCACCTGTTGTATGGCACAGTAATTTGACTGCGGCGCGTAGACGCGAAATTTGGCGTGGTGTATTGAATAAAAAAATTCGTGTTGTTGTCGGAACGCGCAGTGCGTTGTTTTTACCATGGCAAGACCTGGGTTTAATTGTTGTTGATGAAGAGCATGATACCTCATATAAACAAGAAGATATGGGCAATTATCACGCACGTGATATGGCAATTTTACGCGCAAAAATTGCTGGTTTCCCTGTTGTGTTGGCATCTGCAACCCCAGCCGAAGAAACATTGAATAATGTAGAGTTAGGTAAGTATCAAATATTAAAGTTAAAATCGCGTTTTGGTGGTGCTTCGTTACCTGAAATTACCACCATAGATTTGCGCGAAAGTCGTCCGACAGATTATGCATTACCAAATGAAGAAACACCACAACATGGAAATTTGTCGCCAATATTATGTGACGCTATATCCGAAACATTAAACGCAAAACAGCAAGTTATGTTGTTTATAAATCGCCGTGGTTTTGCACCAATTACACAATGTAAAAAATGTGGCTGGGTGGCAATGTGTCCGGATTGTTCTGTTGGAATGACATATCATAAAAGGTTGGGAAAATTATTATGCCATATGTGTGGTCGTACAATGGAATTGCCTAAAAAATGTCCAGATTGTGCATCAGAAATTTCTATGTATGGTGTGGGGTTGGAACGCATAGAACAAGAGATAAATGTTCGTTTTCCAAACGCAAAAACTGCGCTTGTTTCCAGCGATACAATAATGACACGTCAAACATTGGAAAGACTTGTTGAAAAGATGGAAAGTGGTGAAATAGATATTGTTATCGGGACACAAATTTTAGCCAAAGGACATCATTTTCCAAATTTGACTTTGGTTGGTGTTATTGACAGTGATATGGGATTGTTCGGAACAGATTTTCGTGCGCCTGAACACACTTTTCAACAGTTGTTCCAAGTCGCGGGCAGGGCGGGGCGTGGCGAATTTCCAGGACGCGTTTTATTGCAAACATATCAACCTGATAATCCTGTATTAAACGCAATTTGTAATTATGACAGAGACAGTTTCTTACAATCAGATATGTCTGCGCGACGTATGGCAAAAATGCCACCTTTTGGTCAACTGATTGCTTTGATTGTCGAAGGTGAAAATGAACAAAAGTTAAAAGCTTTTTGTGATAGTTTGAAAAACATTGCACCAACATTAAATGGTGGAAAAATTATGGGACCAATCGCAGCACAAATTTATCAAATTCGTAATTGGTATCGTATGCGTTTTTTAATTGCAGGTGATGCAAATGCAAAATTGCAACCTGTTGTAAAACATTGGTTGGATAATGTTCGTGTGCCAGCCAATATCCGTATAAAAATAGATGTGAACCCACAGAATTTTATGTAATAAAAAAGTGCCAATTGGCACTTTTTTTATCTTTCTATTCCAGTTGTTTTTTCTAAAATATCCTTGTGTTTTTTACGCCCGATAATTTTTTGCAAAGCACTTTTGAACAATCCTGTTTTGTTATATGCTTTTATTCTGTCTCTTTCTGCTCTCTTTTCTTCCAAAGATTCATCTAGACGTTTATCTTCAATTTCTTTTAATCTTTTTTCATCTAAAACTTTACCGTTTTTATCAACGATTCCCAGATTTATTAACTCTTCATCATCGCGGTATTTATTCCTTTTTGTAACTTCTTTTAAGTACAAATTAAGTTCTTCGCGTTTGCTGCTTATTGCCACACCATCTTCTGTTATAAATCCTAATTCCAGCATTTCTTGTTCGGAACCGTCATATTTTATTTCTTTTGCCATTATTTACTCCTTTTTATTTAATAATCTTTTAAACAACCTCGGTAACTGCACGCAGACCGCCATCACGCGATAATTGAACAACGCGGATTTTCTTTTTCATCTCGGCAATTAAATCTGTGCGGTCATACGCAGGTTGTGTGTGCAAAATCCTGTCGGCGAATGCGGCATATGCAGCCTCGGCTGATTCTGCATGAATTGTTGTATAGAAATGGTCGTGTCCAGTTCCCAACATTTCCCATAAAGTAGATGCATTACTGGTAGAAATTTCCCCACCAATAATTACGTCAGGGGTCATACGAACAACCAAATCCAATAATCTTGCATAAGAAAAGTCGTTATTTTGTTCTGTTCGTGACAATATGAAATGAACACGGTTTTCTTGTTCTACATGAATTTCACGGGCATCTTCGACAGTGATGACGCGAGCATTTTTATCAATTAAGGTTAACATATGATTCAGAAAGGTTGTTTTTCCTGTTGCAGTCGCACCACTAATCAAAATAGGACTGGCATCATTTATTGCGTGCATTAATCTGTCATATGGATCGTCCGGTCGTTCTTTTTCACGAGGTTTTATTTTCAGTAATTGTTTTCCATGTTCCAAATGATAGTTTTTAAAACTGGTATCTGTAACCCCACCACCACGAATACTCATCGCAACACCACCGGTCAAATCGTTGTCGTCATATTGAACATTGGGACCAGCGATTGCGGAAAATCTGTGATTTCCAGGTAATGTAGCATAAACCACAGGCACGCCATTCATTGGGTCAAAGGGCTGTTCATAAACATTTGCAACAGTATGAATTAAATCCACCAAATATTGTTTTGTCAGTTGGGGCGCAGAATACGCAACCCATGGTACACGTGCACCATGTAATCGCATCCACACTTGACCTTCGTGGTTTATAGCAATTTCTTCAACAAAGGACGGAGTATAAAACTCTTCCAATGGTTTTAGTAAAGAATCCAGAACTACATTTGTCATTACTTTTTATATTTTATCATAAATCGGCTCTTGAATCAAAATAGTTTATTTGTTAAAATAAAGAAAAGAAAAGAGAAAAAGAAATGAAAAAATCATTGCTATTTGCCTTATTATTAACTCCATTATTGGCTGGTTGTGCGAATGATCAACCTTATGATTCTAACGATTATGCGGATGGTGGAAAACGTGCGCCTTATTACAATGAACGTACTTCTGAATTTATGGACGCGAATAATGAATTCGCTGAAATCGATTCGGTTCGTCCACGTACTGACGCTGAAAAAGATGCGTCGGATAAATTGTGGAGTTCTTCTCGTATGGAAACACATTGGCAGGAATATCGTGGTGCAATGGTTCGTATTCAGATTTTACTTGGAAATAGCGAGTTGCGCAGAATGCGTTTGCGTATGATGCAAAGTGCTGATGGTATGGATATTGACGGCGATGCGCGTACTGTTTTGGCGCATGTTGCTGATTATGAAATGAAACGCGTATGTGGACGCAATGTTGAAAATATTGTGATTGTATATGATGAACCCTCGTTCGAAGTTATGCGTCCAACACCATTTTTTGATTATCGTGTAGAGGCCGAGGGTCCAACCATGCGTGAATATGGTTTTCGTTGCGTATACGATAAAACAAAAAAATAAAGTTTTTATTAACTAACAACATAAAAGGAAGGAAAATGAAAAAAATGATGTCTGTTTTGGCTATGTGTGGCGCTTTCGCATTGGGCGCATGTGATTCTGGTGCAAAAAATGGTGACACAGTTGTAATCGATTTTGCTGGATTTGATAATGGTGTTCAATTCGAAGGTGGTACAGCGCAAAATTATCCATTAAAATTGGGCAGTGGCCAATTCGTTCCAGGATTCGAAGATCAATTGATTGGTGCCAAGGTTGGTGAAGAACGTGATGTTAACATTAAATTCCCAGATGATTATGTTCCAACATTGGCTGGTCACGAAGTTGTGTTCAAAGTTACAGTCAAAGAAATTAAAAAATAATTTTTTTACTTGAAAGCAAAAACCGCCCGATTGGGCGGTTTTTAATATTCTTTCATGCGTTTTTGATTTACAATGCTTTTGGCTATAGATGCCATCAACGCACTTGTAAATAATACAGCCATGACACTTTCCAGCAATGCAGGGTTTTTAATGCATGCATACATGGCTATTACAGAGCCTAATGCAGAACCTGCGGTTGCTTTTTGTAGTGATTTTTCTTCGTTCATTATTTCCTCTTTATTTTTGCATAACAATATTGTAATACAAAAACACAAAATGTCAATATTACTATTTTATAACTGCGGATTTAATAAGTGTTACATCTTCTTTTATTCCGTCTATTTTTAATTGCAATTGTCCGATACCGGACTCTAAAATCGTTGTGCGATTTTCCAGTGCAGTAATGCGTGCGTCTGCGCGTTTTAATTCAATAAGAGATGAATCTTGGCGTGCAACCCAATATATAACACCACACGCAAATGCCAATAAAAACCAACTGTTTCGCAACAGGTCTAAAAAATTTGTAATATTTTGTTTTCGTGGCATGTTTTTTATCCATTTGTTGCGCGCGCAATCATAGATTCAATTTGATGGACAAAGGCTCTATTGGCTTCATGCCAACGTAAATCATTATCTGTTGCATTTGGCCCCAATGTTCTTTCAATCGTAATTTTGCGTAAGTGTTGTAATACAGCTTTGCCGGATGGGGTTTGAAAAGTACGTGCATATTGTTTTTCTAATTCTTGCATTATGGACTCCTATACTATAAAACTGTGTCGGATATTGCGATTGGTGCCAGATATTTTAATTCAGCATCGCTGTGCAGTGATATTGGTTCTATAACACCACGGCGTGATAATATTTGTAATCCGCGTTCACAAAGTGGTCTGATAAATTCATGTAACAGTCGTCCATATGTTGCACCCAAAACTCTCATCATATCAGCATTGCGTGCTAATACTTCGGTTGCGGTCATATCGCGATCAGATAATAATCCTAATCTGTCTGCCAATAAAGTGTGACGGATTCTGTCTCGCAAATCTGATAGTATCAATTGTGATACATCAAAGTTTGCACCACTGGAAAGCGGGGTTAATCCAGAACTGCCTACAGCTTTTGGAATAATAGACCCTGGTGTTAAATTTATATTTTGTAAATTTATTACACCGTCATCATCAGCTTGCCATATACCGCTGACTGCGATAGTCGCATTTTTTAATACCAATTCTACAACTTTATTTGCTGTTTTAATATCTGGCAGTGCGCGTAATACAGGACTGCGCCCATATAGTTCACCGCTGCATATATTCCAACGGAAAATTAAATATGGATTTGTGTCAAATGTACCTGTGGTCACAATATTATTTTCTATATCACCACCAACATCCAACCAAGCGACAAAATCTAAACCGATTAAAGATTGAACTAAACGCAATTGCATGTCTGGATTAGATTTTATTTTTTTGCGTATAGAATCAGTGGGCGTCCATAATGGATATTTTATTGCAACTTCGGCTGCGGTCATTGTCGTTGTATGAAAAACAGCATTCGGTAAAATTGCAATATCTGTCATAGGAATCGCTGTAAAAGAAAAAGCACTATCTGCACCAATTGGATTTTCTGCCATAAATAAACACGCTGTTCCGTAAATGCATAAGTCCATATAGCATTGATGTACAGTTGTGTAAAAGTTAGAATCATTCAAATTTGCGCGCAATGCATTTGTTGCAATTTCTGGATCTGGAGAATCGCTACTTTCGCGTACCAGATTTATCCATAATGATTCTGGCGGGGTTAGTAATGTGTACATAGAAGCCGCTAAATTATCAACTGCATCGGCAGCTGTTCCGTCAAATAAAGTCGCGTTTTCTGCGGCTGTTATTGGAACTGTATAACGGCGTGCATCGTCCCAACGTTGTAACCAAGGTTCGCGCATATTTAATGCTCGCGTGTACATTTTTTGTAAATTTTGTATGTTCATATTTTCTCCTTTTTATATTTTGAAATTTGTGTTTGCAGTATATCGATAAAAGGTTTTGCCTAGCGGCCTGATTGGAATAGGAATAGAATTTATCGCGCCCGTTACTGCATCTAAACCGTCATCGTGTCCGATACCACCAATGGGCGACCAACCTAACATTTCTGCCATAAATGGTGTTTGTTGAATGCGGCTGTGTGCGAATATTCGTCCTGCAGTTAGCAATGGTTCTAATGTGCTTAAAATTCTGGATTCTTTTTTTGTGTTATTTGTAATTTTCTGTACAGTTATGCCACCACCACGACTTGCAATTTTATCAGATAAAATTTCAGGCAACGCATTTCCTAAACCATTAGTTTCAACAGCCAATCTGTGTAATTTATATTTAGATAGAAAATCCAACACTAAATCACATTGATATGTTAATGGTTGTGGGTGTGACGCTGGTACAACCATATACATAATGTCATGCAAAAATACATTATGCGATTTATCATCCCGAAAAATGATAGCGCAAACACTGGCATCTGTATTTTTATGTCCCAATGATGGATCCCAATATACTGATGCGCCAGTTATCGACCAATCGCCAATTTTTGCTGTTAACTGATTGAATTCACAGTTGTATATGCGAATCATGCCAGGATCCAGTCGCACATTTTCTAATGGCGTAAATTCAAGCATCATTTGCGCCATAAAGTGGTGTTCGCCAACGGTTTTTCGCAGTTCGTTTATTTTATCAACAGGAAAAATTTGCGGCCAAGCAGACGTTCCATCGCTATTTAATATTGGTAATAAAAATTTTTTATATCCAAGCAAAAAAGGCGTTGAAAAATGAAAATTTTTATTTACTATAATTGACATGGACTTCACTCCCAAAACTTTACCTACGAATTTAGAAGCCGAACAAGCGGTGCTGGCTGCGGTGCTGATGAATAATCGTGCATTGGAAAAGGTTTCTGACTTTTTGAAACCTGAACACTTTTCTCATCCTGCGCACCAAGAAATATATAAATTGGCACTGCATCGGTTTTCGGCGGGTGTCCCTTTTGATATCATTACCGCCAAAGATTATTTGCAACAGCAAGGAACACTAGAATCTGTCGGTGGGGTTGATTATTTAACAGAATTATCTTCGGCGGGTGCAACAGTTGTAAATGTTGAACAATACGGTCGTATTGTTTATGACAATGCTCTGCGTCGCAAATTAATAAATTTAGGTCAATCTATTGTTGATGACGCATATGTTGAAAATCTGGATAATCCTGTTTCTCGTCAGCTGGAAATAGCAGAGCAGAAGTTGTTTGATATGGCATCCACTGGTGTGGATGAACATGAACCAACACCAATTGGCAACGCCTTGCAGGTTGCCTTAGAAGAAGCGCAAATTGCATATCAGGCTGACGGAAAATTATCTGGTTTGACAACAGGTTTTGTAGATTTAGATAAATCAATCAGTGGACTGCATCATTCTGATTTAATCATTATTGCTGGTCGTCCTGCTATGGGTAAAACGACATTGGCAATGAATATAGCATTTAATGCGGCAAATGCAATTTTGTCTGGTCGTGCAAATAATCAGTATAAAGGTGTTGTTGCGTTTTTCTCTCTTGAAATGTCCACTCCACAATTGGCAACTCGTATTTTGTCATCTCAAACCAAAATTCCAGCAACATCAATACGAGCTGGGTCTTTATCGGATGAAGAGTTCTTAAAAATGTCGCAATATGCCAAGGCTATTGCCCAAGCACCATTGGTGATTGACGATATGGCAGGTATGTCCGTTCCAATGATCAGGACACGTGCACGCCGTTTGGCTCGTAAATATGGCGGTATCGCGTTGATTGTTGTCGATTATTTGCAGTTGATTATGTCGCCGGGTGGAAAACGTAATGACAACCGTGTTCAAGAATTATCTGAAATTACTCGTGGCTTAAAAATGTTGGCTAAAGAGTTAGATGTTCCTGTTATCGCACTGTCTCAGTTGTCGCGTAATGTTGAAATGCGTGATGATAAACGTCCACAGTTGGCGGATTTGCGTGAATCTGGATCTATTGAACAGGATGCCGATATTGTTATGTTCACATACCGTGAAGAATACTATTTGGATAATCGTGATCCATCGCAGCGAATTTCAAATACTGCATCACAAAATAGTATAGAATCATGGCAAAAACGTTTGGAACGTGCGCGTGGCAAGGCGGATGTTATTATTGGTAAAAACCGTCATGGCCGCCCAGAAACTATACATTTGGCGTTCTTGGGTGATTACTGTCTGTTTGACAATCTGGACGATATGGCCCAGCGTGATGTCCCTCCGTTCCCAGTTGATGGCGGAACGAATGTAACCCAGCCTGTTTCTACACCGGTTGATGGTGGTGTTGATGTGTCTGCAATCCCTGATGATATGCCTTTATAATTTTTAGTGTAAATTTTACTTGCCAAATATCTAAAAATTGACTAAACTTTTGTCAAGTATTCCAAGGAGTCACATATATGGCACAAGAAGAAATCATTTTTCCTAATAATATCAGAACGATACGTCTGAATAACGGTATGAAGATGACCGAATTGGCACGCAAAACAGGGCTTAGTTTGTCTGCAGTGTCAAAAATTGAAAAAGGTGTTCGCCGTTTGAACCAAAAACAATTGCTGAATATATGCAATATTTTGGGTTGCAAACTGTCTGATATCTTTATTAAAGAATCTGACGCGGTTGCTGATAAATGGCAATCAGAGATTAAACGCCGTTTGAAGGACAATGAACACGGTGGATTAAAAGTATTTGGTTCTGGATTGCGTAAAATCCGCCAAATACAAGGGAAAACAATTGCCCAGGCTGCAAAGGATGCAGGCATGACATTGTCAGTTTATCACAAGATTGAAATTGGGCAGCGTGAAATTTACAAAAACGAAGTTGAACCTTTGGCAAAGTCTTTTGCTATGTCTGCCGAAGGTATGTTTGATAAAATCGCTGATTTGTACAAATCAGGTGAATTGACAAAGCAAATTAACAAAGTCAAAGAACGTGTTAAATCTGTTTTGATTCCTGATAATCCTGTGTCTGGGATTGATATGCACGATGGTTTGTATGGTGCCAAATTGTATGACAGCGCACGCAGAAAATTGGTTCCTGTATTTGGAACACCTGCCGGTCGTGCAATTTCCTTCAAGAAAAATGACAAGGTTATGATTGTTGCACCTGCATCCCTAGAAGGCCGTAAATCAATTTATGCGGTTATTCCAAATTCAAAACGCACAGGTGGATTTATCCCTGAAAAGTCGTATGTATTTGTTGACGCTTTGCAATCAGCCAAGGCTGGTGATTTGGCATTGTGTTTGGATGCGGATTTCACTGCGTTGAATCCAGAAGACGTTGTTAATGCTCAAATCGCAACAGTGCACAGTGATACCAAGGGTAAATTGTATGGCGCGGTTGTTGACCCACAAGAAAAGATTTATGCTAAAACAATGCACAAGGTTGTTTTGATTCTGACCGAATAATCATTTTACGGAGAGAGAGTATGAAACCAAAAGCAAATTTGATTGCACAAAAATTGGTAAACCTGTACCGCCAAGAACATGTAATTCTTGGTGGTTGGGCTGTTTTGAATCCGGTATTTGTAGAAGAAGCCACTGACGATGTTTTGACAGCAATGGCTGATTTGCCAACAGGCAAGATGTTGGTGCAACATATTCAAAATTTGCGTAGCGGTAAAACACCGATGAATTCAATCGACAGAAATTTGTTACCATATGGTGGTTTAATGGCTGAATCTGCTGTAACAACTCCTTTGTCTGAAAACCAATGGTCAGAATTAGAAAGTGGGCTTGCCAAATTTACCCCAACTCAACAAGGTTTAATTGATTTACAAAAGTTAAATGTTGTAAAAAAATTTGGGGATGAATGGTTGATTGGAATAAAAACACTTTTATCAGATCGTCCAGAATTGTTAGAAAAATGGAAGATCGTAACCCAAACATATCGCGCATATCATTTGTGGAATATGGCAAGTCAAGTTATACAACAGCCTTTGACAGAACGTACGCGTGCACAAATTCAGGCTGATATGCCAGAATACGAAACGTTTTTGCCTATGTTTGATGAAGCAGGGCGTCAGCTACTGGATAAATTACGTACATTTATGAAAGACACAAAACATCCGACAGCTAAAGAAGATTAATCGTCTGTTTCTGCTGTTCTGTATATTGTATCCATTGTGTGCGGCGTTCCAATATAAATCATGGTGCCATTTGGCGACAAAATAAAATCCAATTCTCGTAATCTTTCGCGTAACATTTCGCGCTTTTGTTGAGTGTTAGAAGTATTTGGTACTTCGACATCATCGCAAATTATCAAATCTGCACGCATTCCTGTTATGTTACCATAAATTCCTTGGCACATCACGGAAGGTTCACGAATACCAATTTTACGATTGATGGTTAGTTTATCTGATGCCCATTCCTTTTTTGATGTAGGAATCAAATCAGAGCACATAGGATGATTTTCTAAAATGTTTTTTATATGTGCCACCATCCGAGCAGCAAGAGTTGTATTTGCTGATAACACCAAAATTCGTGTTTCTGGTTGCAAGTATAAAACGCATGCCGCAAAAATTCCAACCACAGTTGATTTTCCAGAATGCCTGAATGCCATTAACAAACCTCTGTGTTCTGGTGATTGCCAGACGTTATACAAAAAAGATAACATATTTTTATGATGTTCTGGTGTTTCATAGCCCAAAATATCATTCCAAGAATTTGCAAATTGATAAACTTTTGTAATCATCGTTTTATCCGACAATATCATCAAATCTAGATAGTAAAGTTTTTAATAAATTTGGTTTTTTTGTGGCAGTTTTTCTTAATTTATCCAAGTTGGCTTCCTTTTTATTTTGATATGGTTGTGCTGTTTCATCACGCAAACGTTGCAATACAGCACCTGCAGATGTGCTGGTGGCATTTGCGCCGCTGGCACCATATTTTGCGCGCTGTGTAGCCAATGCTTTTTTTATCAAATTAGTTTTTGTTTGTTCATCTTTAGCAATTTGTTGCAAAATTTCTTGGCGTTTATTATTTATGGATTTTTTTGATTTTTGATAATTTAATACTTCATTAACATCTGATACTAATTGTCCCATTATTTCTCCTTTTGATTATATTTTGTATTGTCCGTATAGGGTCACAGAAAAAACTGTAATTGGCATAGGTTCGGAACCGTGTATTGTCCATGGCGATATAGAACCATCCAATTGTGAACCTAAAAAATTCATGGATATATCCCCAGAAAATCCAGGGTGTGACGGTGTATAAATTTCATTGGGTAGTTCCACACGCATATCATTTATAAATGCGCTTTTTGTTTCAAATAATCTTAAATTTATTTTACGCAGCCGTAAATGTTTTGGACGATGCCCTGAAAAATTTAGAGGTATTCCAGATACACAAAATTCTATATTATAAGTTCCAGAATCGTTAAGGGCAGTGTTTGTAAATTTAGCCAACTTATATGTGCCGGATTTTTCTATGATGACAAATGTTTCCCCACCGCTAATTGCGACAGATGTAAAATTACCGTATGTTATGTATCTGGCCCATGCAGAAATACCTAACGCTGTATTTTGATTTAATACGGCCATTGTCCCATCTGAATTTACAATGTATAATTGCTTTGATACATTGTTATATGCAATGTCCACAGGTTGATTTATCAGGTGTTTTGAAAAAGCACACAAATCATCTGCATTATATCTTTCACCCAGTGTGTCCAACGACAACTTACGAATCTCTTTTAATGTCCCAGATATAAATACAGTTTCACCTTCTATTTTTTGTGGGGGCAGGGATACTGTTGTGGCGCTGCCCACGGAAGTATGTTGTATAATATCCATACTTGATGGGGTCACAGGTTGATTCGCAATAGCCCATTCACCGCATGATGTTAAAACTTGTAATTTATCACTACTGATTAAACTGCAAATTTGTTGTCGTTCTTTGGACAATAAAGTTGTTACTATTGCCTCGTCATCCAGACCTGTACCAACATCAAAATTGTGATGATCAGCAACACGCGACATCCATATACCGCCTGGTGTATATCTTGTTCCACCGAATACCAGTCTATCTTGGTGAAATGTGACAGCATGCGGCCATCCATGACGATTATCAAATGCGCTCTCGGTCCAATCAGTAATAGGATTTATCGGTAAAGTATATTCAACTGTACTGGTTGCATAAACTACGGTTGCACTAATATATTCTATAATTTTCCATTTTTGATTATTAAAGCAAACAATTGTTCCAATGTTTGATGCGGTCCAATAATTTGCAGATGTTGTAAACGTAGCAGATTTTACACCATATGGTCCTGCGGTTACAGCAATAGAAATGTTGCGCATATCATCATATGTCATTAATGGTACCTGAGGAACCAAATCCGTTGTATCATAGAAACTGAATTTATCTAATGAAAAAGAATTACTACCAGTTTTGGTTAAAATATACGGGCAAACATCAGGGTGAACAAAAACTACAGAATCACCACGTCCTGCAAATTGAATTTTAGGTAATGCTGTATCAGCCCAAGGTGAAACTAATGTGTGTATCAGTGAACCGCCCGAATAAATCTGTATTGAAAAATTGGTGAATACTAATATGTAATTTTCTTGTTCTGAAATATCAAAAGAAAATATTCGTGCGCATCCAGCCAGATTAGCAATATCAGCCAACCCTGGTCTGCGTGTTAAACCGCCACCAGATAACACATCCATATTTTCTAATTTTGCCAGACCGTGTATATCTTTAGTCAGGTAAAATTCTGGTGCGATTTCTCCATTTGCAAAAGAATTTTGTGTATGTATAAATTCCGTCATAACAAACTCCTTTTTAGAAACGGGCATTTATCAAAGAAAAATTATCTATTCCACAGTTTGTGTCTGTGGTGGAATCTATAAATTTAGCGGTTTGAAATTCTGATTCATATAAACTGATTAACATTCGTAATGTTTGCTGGTTACCTGTCAAAGGAATGCAAAATTCTAAAGCGAGTTTGGTTGCGGCTAATGATACAAAGTAACTTGGAAATTTATCAGTTTCAGTCCGCGTTACAGCAAGCATCCTGACACAATTTGAATCAGAAAGAATTTTATTCCCATAAATATGCCCAGAACAACGTAATACACGCAATACATTTTCAGGAACAACAAATTCATTATCTTGATTTCGTTCAATAGATAATGTTTGGGTTGCAAATCGCCATGGATGCCCAGATAATAATGCATCAATTGTTGTGTCGTATAAAGTTCTGGCTAATTGTGCAGATGCTTCGTCTGAATTAAGTGATGTCAGTGGTTTTTCACCTAACTTTAATAACGCCATAGAACATAAATCTTGTTTTGTAAGCATATGGATACCTTTTTGTAAAAATAATCAGTGGGACAAAATAGCCCCACTGATTTATGTGGTTAAAATTAAGACAATGCAGCAACTGTCACAGCTTCCGAAGATACTGTGATGGCTTTGATGGATGTGCCATTAGATGCATTGATTATGATAATATCGCCAGTATTCATTAATGTCGCAACATTATTGAAATAGCCACTTGCAGAAATTGCTGTCAAAGTTTCATTTGCAGCATAATGCCACAAAGTAAAACCATTTGCATATGCAATTACAGATAAATTTTTGTTTTGAAATGCCATCTGTTTTCCTTTTGGTTTGTGTTTAGCGTGAAATTTTATGCATTATCTTTGCATTTGACACGAACGATTCCGTCTTGATCAATCAAGACCGCACCTTGTGACATACTGTTGCTGATAAAGTGCGCTGCACGTTCGCCGTGCCATGTAATATCTGTTTTGACTTCTTGACCACATGCATGACCAATGCTGGATGCATGATAAATAAAGCAACTGCGTTCTGTGGTGTTGGCAATTGGCAAGTCATTATGCAATACCCATGTAATGCCTAACCATTTTCTTGCTTCATAGCCATTTAACATTGGCGTGTCACCAACATATTCAGATGACACGAATTCAGTAATACCCAACAATTCGTTCCATTGATGAACACCAACAACAGCGAATCTGCGACCGTCATCTGGAACATCTTTTTCGTTCAATTTTTCAATCGCGCTTAATACTAATGATTTTGTCAGTCCTGTTGAAAAATCACCAACATATGATGTTGCACCATTCATAGCAGTTATAATCAATTCATCGGTTTTGCGTCCCAAAGCATACGCACCTGCAGATGCAACAACGCGGCGTTCATCGACATTGATTTTTAGTTCATCCAAAGCATCAACCCAATCGCCGGCATAGTAATCTTGTAAAACACATTCCACAGGTTGATGGTTCAAATTCATAACCGGTACAATACCATGTCTGGATTTTGTGCTGGCTGTACCGCGGCCGATTGTTTGGAAAGTTGTAGATTGTCCCACAACACCAGATTTACTGCGAACTGTGGAACGTAATTTTGTGCCCATTTGCTGATAAGCAAGATGAACATCTGCTTCAAATTGTTTTATAAATACTTGATCTATAGAAACAGACATATTTATTCCTTTTGTTAAAATTAAAAAAACAGGTGCATAAAAATGCACCGACCAAATAATTATTTTTGTTTTTTTGATTATGCAAAATGATTTGCGTCATATAACAAAATGCGGGGTCTGATAAGATTGTCCTGCAACAGTTTTAGTCAGACTGATATCATCTGACTAAAATTATTACAAAGAAAAAACCCGCAATTTCTTGCGGGTTAAACAACTTCAAAAGAAAATATTATTTTCTTTTTGCAGCTTTTTTGCAGGCGCATTTTTTAGCAGCTGGTTTTTTAGCAACTACTTTTTTTGCGACTGGTTTTTTAGCAGCAACTTTTTTAGCAGCTGGTTTTTTAGCAACTACTTTTTTTGCAACTGGTTTTTTAGCAGCAACTTTTTTAGCAGCTGGTTTTTTAGCAACTACTTTTTTTGCAACTGGTTTTTTGGCAGCTACTTTTTTAGCAGCTGGTTTTTTAGCAGCTGTTTTTTTAGCAGCTGGTTTAGCAGCGACTTTTTTCGCAGCTGGTTTAGCAGCAGGTTTTGCAGCTTTTTTTGCTGAGAATAAAAATGCCATCCTTCTCTCCTTTTTAATGTTTTGGATAGAACAAACTTTTTTTGTTCTTACTTACATTCTATATGAAAAGAAAAAAATAGTAAAGTAAAAAGTAAAAAAAATTACTTAAGAATATAATTTTTTAAAACCATTTTCAATTTTACGAACATATTCAGGATCAGCATCACGCCAATATTTTGGATCACGCATCATTCGTCTTAAATCATCATCAGTTAAATTTTCTTGTGCAGAAATATTTGTTTCAACACATGGTTCGATTGATTGCATCATCTTGTACACGCCTTGGATTCCTTGGGCGCTAGAGCATAGCGATTCAAATGCATCATGCGGTAAAAATTTTTCGCCGAATGTATTTATTGCTGTCAAAGCATCATTCATTTTTTCGCGCGATCCAAAAAAATTTTCTAGTTTTAACATTTCATCAGTTTCATTTTTTTTAGAAAATAATTCTGTTAACACTGGTGATAAAAATTCTTCTGCGACAGAATAAATTTGTTCAACTTGTGTTGTTGTTAATCCAATATCATGAAATTTTTGTTTAATCGATTCGTCATCAAATAAAATATTTGTTGGATAATCACTTGCATTTTCAGGTACTCCAATTGCACGATTAAATTTTTCGCGTGTGATTTTATCTGCATCGTTATTTGGTACAGATACCATGCTTCCAATTTTCTTTTCAAGTTCTGAATAAGATTTTAATAGTGCATCGACATTAACTGTTCCGTCTGGATTTTGAAATTTTTCTGGTATTTTTTGCATGATACTTCCTTTTTGTTTCGTTTGATTTTCGTAAAAAATAAATTCCACCAAGTGTGAATATAGATTGCATAGTTATAAATAAATCTGAATCACCAACCAAATAAGATGCGATTGCAGATAATATGCCAACCCCAGATAAAATGTACGTTCTGTGGCCAGCCAAACATCCACCATGAATAATTTTTTGCAGTTTCATTTTTGATTCCGTCAAAGGTAAAAAAGTAATCCGTCCAGTTCCAAAATATATCCACGTGCAGTTGACCAATCAGGATTTAATTCTGTGCGATGAAATTTAGTTGCACCAAAACAACAATCTTCCAAATTATGTTTCAACATTTTATCTGTGACGCGCAAACACATTTGAAAAGTTCGTGCATCAGAATTTACTTTTAACAAATCATGATGTGTCGAATTTTTATTTAACGATTCGAATAATCCAGATTTCATAACAAAATCTAATTCAGATTGATTTTCTGATTTTGCGCCATTCGCAATCATGGATGCTAACGCTTCAACAACACGCAAAGATTGGGCGCAGGTTTCTGCATAAATAACGCGTGCAATTTTATATACATCACGCGAAAAATCGTTTTGATGTTTAATCAAAGTCAATTGCATGATAGATACCTTTGGTTGTTTGAAATAAAAAAAGCGCACAAAAATGTGCGCCGAAAAAGTAAAAAAAATCACGCCATAATGACGTGCAGTTTTTCTGCTCTTGATGGTTTGTATTATATCACAAATTGCAAAACAAGTCAAGAGCTTTTGATGTGGTTTATGCAAAAACATAGTAAAAAAATACGATTACATGGCTATGTCGCAAAAGTTATATTATATATATATATAATATACTTGCGTATGGGAAATGATTTTGCTAACGTGATTACAATAGTAGGGGGATTTTGAGATATAAATCTTCTCAACATACTGT
Organism: uncultured Pseudomonadota bacterium; assembly: GCA_902774305.1. GTDB lineage: Bacteria > Pseudomonadota > Alphaproteobacteria > Rs-D84 > Rs-D84 > Enterousia. The sequence goes on along the minus strand of CACYHY010000011.1, from coordinate 400 downwards.
CCGGCAAGGGAAATACAAAATACTGATGCGAAAACTAAGATCGTTTTTTTGTATGTTGTTTGTGTTGTGTGGGTTAAACCTCGCTGGTATTACACAGGCTGTCGCGTGTACTTCAACACAGTTAGAGGTTGGTAATGACTGTCTTGATTCAAAATTTACTGTGACAACAACAAATATGTCTGCCAACACAACCTTTAAATTTGTTTTAACTGCAACTGGAACTTTTTATGTTGATTGGGGTGATGGTAGCGCTGTACAAACAATTACAAGAAACGATACAACACCAACAGAATACTCTCATCCTTATACGGCTGCCGGTGAAAGAGTAATTAAATTTGCTGGACTTGCAACTGGATATAATACAACAAATTATTCAAACGACAAAGATGCATCTGGGGCT
>CACYHY010000010.1 GCA_902774305.1 uncultured Pseudomonadota bacterium | reverse complement strand
ATTTTAAGCATAAATATATAGGAGAAAAATATGGCCAAAAAAGTTAAAGAAGTTGAAGTAATAGATATGCACGGTGCAAAAACCGTTGCAAAAAAGACATCTGTTATTACACATGCAAAACGTATTTTTGCGATTGTGACTATCATATGGTTATCGTTTGTTGCGATTTTCCCATTGTATGTTAAAAATCATTATTCTGGGCCAATTAAAAAATCCATAGTTGTATCAATGTTTTTTGATTTACAACGTAATATCCAAGAACAATATGAAAAATTATTGGGTGGAATTAAAAAATCTATTAATCTGGAAAAACCAGTTGCTGTGGCAATTGATAAAGTAAAATTAGCACAAGACAAAGTTCAAAAGGTTACTGATACAACTGCCAAGGCCAAAGATACAACGGCAAAAGCAAAAGAAACAACTGGCAGTGTTAAAAAATTGACAGGTCTGGCTAATATGTTCGGTGTCAAAACGGACGGTGTAGATAAGGCACTGGATAAAGCAGATGCAACTGTCGATAAAGCAAACAAAGGTATCGAAAAAGTTGATGATACAGCAGCAATGGTAAATAAACAGCTGGATAAAGTCCAAACAGAACTTGTCAAAGTTACTCAAATAGAAATCGATAAGATGATAGATAGTGCGATTAAAGAACAGTTGGATAAAAGTTCTGGCGGTTTGGGAACAACATTCCTTACAAACTATGGTATCAAACATGTTTATCCTTGGCGTCCGTCCACTTGGCCTGTTGCGACAAAAATCTATAATGATTTGGAAAGATCAAATTTAGGTGTTGTCCAGATTTTGACTCGCACAGTTAATAAATATTTCGGTTATGTTGCATGGGGGCTGGTAATTGCGGCATGGGTGGCTGGATTGTACATATGGTCAATGATATTCAAGAAATACAAGGCTGTTGTCGCACCATTCTTGGTATGCCCACGTTGCGGTCATACATATGCTGATAGACGTACAGCTATGAGTTTATTGAAAGCATTGCAACCATGGAAATGGTTTTAACCTGATAGACATAAAATAAAAACGCCCAAACGGGCGTTTTTATTTTGCTTGTATTGTTTATTATTCTGCCAAATTACCAACCGACATTGTAATTCTGCGGATACCTGATGCCACAGATTTTTCTTTGTTGATATGTGCCTTGATAATTTCGCCTGTGTGATATACATGTGTTCCGCCACATAATTCACAGGATACATCACCGGCTGTAATAACACGTACCACATCGCCATATTTTTCACCAAATAATGCCATTGCACCACGTGATTTAGCCTCGTCAATACCCATTTCTTCGTGTTTAACAGTCATATCTTGTTTAATCCAATCATTGACGATATTTTCAACCTGTGTTTTTTCATCGTCAGTCATTGCACGACCAAATGAAAAGTCAAAACGCACAGAATCAGGTGCAACACGTGAACCGCGCTGTTCAACATCAGTATTCAAAACCTGACGTAATGCGGCCTGTAATAAATGGGTTGCCGTATGTGCACGCGCAGTTTGTGCACGAACATTTGCATTTATAACAGGTGTTACAACATCACCAACATTGATTGTTTTTGCAACTGTTCCTTTGTGGATTACGATATTATTTGCACGCGCAGCCTCGGTCACATTAACCAACACATCACCGCCCAATCGTAATTCGCCAGAATCACCGACTTGTCCGCCTTGGGTGCCGTAAAATGTTGTTTTATCCAAAGCAACTTCGACATTATCGCCAGAGTCAGCAGTTTCAACAAATTCGCCATCTTTCAAAATTGCCAAGACTTTTGATTGCATATTATCGACTGGCGCGTACTTCGCAACATCATCGGTTGCTGGTAATTCTGTGCGCGATTCCCACAATACACGTGTACCTTTTGTATCTGCGCGGCTGCGTTCTTTTTGTTCATTCATACATTTTTCAAAGCCAGCAACATCAACATCGATTCCTTTATCACGCAAAATCATTTGTGTTAAATCCAATGGAAATCCATATGTGTCAAACAGCTTGAAAGCAACAGCACCCGGCAGCATTTTATCTTGTAATTTTGGCAGTTCAGATTCCAATAATTTCATACCGCTTTGTAACATATCAGCAAACGCATTTTCTTCATTGCGAATAATTTCAACAACATGCGCTTGTTCGTGTGCCAGTTCTGGATATGCTGCGCCCATCTCGGTTACAAGGGCAGGGTACAATTCGGATAACAACGCGCCTTTGTGTCCCAACAATTGTCCATGACGCATAGCACGACGTAAAATTCTGCGGATTACATAACCACGATCTGTGTTTGATGGAATCACACCGTCTGCAATTGCAAAGCCAACAGAACGCAAATGGTCAGCAATAACCTTGAATGATGCGATATTGTTTTCATCTTTTTTAACATGCACAACATCTGAAATAGCATCCATTAAATGAACAAATAAATCAGTATCATAATTATCGCGTTTGCCTTGTAATACCGCAGCCCAACGTTCCAAACCTGCACCAGTATCGACATTTTGTTTTGGCAGCGGTGTTAAATTACCGTTTGCATCTCTGTCATATTGCATAAACACATCGTTCCATAATTCGACATAACGTCCACCATCTTCGTCTGGTGAACCTGGTAATCCGCCTGGTAAATCGTTGCCCATATCATAATGCATTTCTGTGCATGGACCACAAGGACCAGTATCGCCCGCAGACCACCAATTATCTTTATCTAAACGAATTGCGTCTTTGCCAGCAACCTTTTTCCAAATTGCAGTTGCTTCATCATCAGAAATGTGCGTTGTAACAACAATTCTGTTTGGATCCAGTTTTAATACATTGGTTAATAAATCCCATGACATAGTAATAGCTTCTTCTTTGAAATAATCACCAAAGGACCAATTCCCTAACATTTCAAAGAAAGTATGATGACGACCATCGAAACCAACTTCGTCCAAATCATTATGTTTACCACCGGCACGAATACATTTTTGTACATCAACAACACGTGGATATTCAGGTGCCGCGCGACCCAGAAAAATATCTTTCCATGGAACCATGCCAGCCACCGTGAACAACAGACTAGGGTCGTTCGGAATCAGTGATGCAGAAGGCACAACTTTGTGTCCATGTTTTTCGAAATATCCTAAATATAATTTTCTGATTTCGTCGTATGTCATAATTTATCCCCATATTTATATAAATTCACCAAGGATTTTAGAAAATCAAAGCGCCTTTTTCAATCATATTTTGAATTTTTTTATAACTTTTATATGGTATTTTATGATATAATATATCCAGACATCAAAGGGGAATAAATGAAACCAATGCTGGTTTTTGTTTTAGCTATGTTGACATTAGTTTTGCTAATGTCGTCTTTTGATGTTCATTTAGGCACCACTATATCAACCGTAAATGTTAACGAAGATATGTTGGGGCAAGTGTTATATGTATGCCCAGCTCAGTCAAATGGTTGGGATTCTGCGGCGAATATTTTGAAGTCAATGAAAACCGGACTATGGATTGGCCTGTTTTTCGCTGTGACTATGTTGGTATTTTATTGGGGTTGGATATTATATCAAAGTTTATTGAAAGATAAATTTGATAGGAATATGTATGTAAAACCGTGGAATTTTACAAAGGTTTTGTTTTGGGTTATGATAATTTTTACATTAGTTACACATACGCCGAATCATTATCGAATCGTGCATGTTCGTGGTTATGATGGTGACTTGGTTTTATGTGAAAATAATACTCCGAACAAGTGGCCAGATGTGTTTGATGGTCGTTGGCCCAAGGCTGCAAATTATAAATCTGTAACAGAATAACTACTTATTATAATAACATACCAAAAAAATCAAACAAATCTAAAACTTTTTTCATTTTCCCTTGACTTAAAAAGCAGGATTCTCTATGATTCGGTTAAGCAGGACGAGCAATGTCCTTGAAATAAGCAGGTCAGCGGTCATAGATAACATAAAACTGCTTGATTTCTAGGGCTGATTTCAAAGACATTGCTCGACAACTGTCAAGTACCTTAAAAAACAAATCTATGAAAGGAGAATTAATATGAACAAACAACAATTGATTGAAGCGATTGCAAACGAAGTTGAAGTTACAAAAGCAACTGCTGCTGGCTGCTTGGATGCATTCATCAACACAGTTACAAAAGTTTTGAAAAAGAAAGGCGAAGTTCGTTTGGTTGGTTTCGGCACATTTACATCTGCAAAACGTAAAGCTACAACAGGCCGTAACCCACAAACAGGTGCTGCTATTAAAATCCCAGCATCCGTTCAACCAAAATTCAAACCTGGTAAAGCTTTGAAAGAAGCTTTGAACTAAACCGAACGGTTTCAATTAAAAAATCCCTCGATTGAGGGGTTTTTTTATGCAAAAAAATTCTTTACTTGTTGCGAATTATCTTATAAAATGCCGGTGTGAAACATTCAAAACAAAGGAAGGGAAAAATGGCTCGTAAAACAATCAAAAAAACAAAAACTGCAACAAAGAAAGTTGTTACAAAAAAAGCAACTGCAAAACCTGTTGCAAAAAAACAAACTGCCAAGAAACTTGTCGCGGCACCTGTGGAAACACTGCATGAATGTAATTGTGGCTGTCGTTGTTGCTGCTGCAATGGTCGTCGTTTTGTCGGCTTGTGCATCAAAGTTGTTCTTTTGTGTTTGGTCTTTTTATTGGGTTGCTTATCATCACCATGGATTGCTCGCAATGCACATAAACCAATGATGCCACGTGTGGCATTTGATGATAATGGTTGTGTTGTCTTGGAATCTGTTAAATGTCCAAAAATGTTGGAAGCATTAGCAACAGCTGATGATAACGCAGATGGTTGCATTACACGTGCTGAATTCAAAAATGTAATGTCAGATTTTCATAAAAAACCAAAAATGCATCAAAATGAACAACCTGAAATGTAATCAGGTTAGCAATATAAATAAAGGGGCAAAAATTTGCCCCTTTATTATTTACCTTTCAAAATTCTGGATTTGCTTTTATCCCATTCGCGCTGTTTAATTGTTTCGCGTTTGTCTGCGCGATTTTTACCATAACCAATGCCAAGTAATACTTTTAACTTGCCGCGATTTGTAAAATATAATTTTAATGGAACAATTGTTGCGCCTTTTTCTTGTAATTTTCCAATCAAGCGGTTTATCTGTGCGCGATGTAACAGTAATTGACGTTGGCGTCTTTCATCAAAATTTACAACACGTGCAGCTGTTGGCAACTTCTGAATTTCCACACCTGCCAAGAAAAGATTAGTTCCGCGTTTTTGCACAAAACCATCAACAATAGATACCAAACCATAACGTAGAGATTTTATTTCTGCGCCAGTCAATGAAATACCGGCCTCTATTGTGTCTTCAATAGAGTAACTAAACCGCGCTTTACGGTTTTCTGAAACTTGACCAACTTTTATAATATTACGTACCATAATCAGTTATTCTACACTATGAAATAATATATTGCAAATAATCTTGTTTTTTTGTATAATACAAGCATCAAAAGGAGTTTAGAATGAGCATAGAGCAATATATAGAAAAAGAGCATATGTTTGATGGTGCGCCAAATGATATTAAAAAACCTAGTGTATTCCGTAAAGCTCAAATTGCACTAAAAGGTATAGATGAAGTTATATCTGAATTAAATAAAATATGCAAAATAGAATTTTGTGGTGGTTTAGTTAGTTTTACCCCCAGGATTGATTTACAAAAATTTGGTGGGCGTGGCAATAAAAATGTATATTTGGAAACTCGCCAACATGTTAATGCTTTGCTGCAGAAAATTGGTTTTGTTGTCAAATTTGATACCCAAGATGATAATAGCAATTGGCCAAACTCATCTTGTTATATTGATTTAAAAGATGTAAAAAATTTAAAACTGATGCAACGTCTCGGCAGCAAGTTTAGTTTTTATTATAAACGACCATTACAACAGCATGATATAGATAAATTGATAAATAAACAACATTAAAAAAACGCCCGTTCGGGCGTTTTTTTATATCAATTTCATTTTAGGGTATAACCGTTTTGTATTTTCCATCAGTATAGTTTCAAGTTCATCAATTTGCAAATTTTTAATTTCAGCCAACATTTTTGCTGTTTCAACAACGAATGCGGGCTCACAAGTTTTGCCACGATATGGTACAGGTGCACAGAACGGAGAATCTGTTTCTATAACAATTCTGTCATTGGGTATTTTGGCAAACACTTCGCGAATGTCATTTGCATTTTTGAAAGTTAAAATTCCACTGGCTGAAAAAAAGAATCCGCGATCTAACATAACCTTAGCTAAATTCCAACTGGATGTAAAACAATGCAGAACGCCATGGTTTTTATCTGTCAGAATTTCAGCTGTATCAGTCTCGGCATCTCGGGTATGTATTGCCACAGGCAGATTGTATTGTTGTGCTATTTCCAATTGGTCAGAAAACAATTTAATTTGTTCTTTTTTATTATCATCGCGTTCATGATAATCCAATCCTATTTCGCCGACACCAACAACCAAATCATCAGTCAAAATGTCTGGGGTTAAAAAATTTGCTGCGCAAACATCATTTGCACAGTCTGGGTGTAATCCAATTGTGCAAAATATGTTCTTATGTGTCTTGGCAATATCCAACGCAGATACCGCATCCCCAGGTGCCGCAGTTGCACATATCAACGCACCAACGCCATTTTGATTGGCGCGCGCAATAATATCATCGGCGTTATCGTTATATCTATCTGTTAAATGACAATGAGTATCTATAAACATTTTTTTATATCCATCAAAATTTTGAATATTCCCAATTCTGGTTCCAGATGTAAATTGGTTATACTTGCAATAGATTTAGTCGCATTTGGGTATAAATCAGCCAAACCAAAATGCGCAATAGCATCCAATAATATACTGTAAAGTTCTGGGCTGGGGGCAATTTTTCTGGCAATAACCATTAAATCCGAAGATGTTGCAGATGAATTTTGCAAAGTTTCAATTAAATCATCATAAATTGCATCACCGCCAGTGCGTTTCATATCAGCAATCTTTCCAAAACTGCCGTTGCTCAGGCGTAATATTTCTGTGTTAATTTCTTCATCAGGCATAAACCTGACACACAAATCACGCAATTCAGAAATAGATAATGGGCGCATTTTTTCAACGCGTGCACGTGAACGTACAGTTGGTAATACATTTGCCAACTGATGCACAACCAGCAAGAATAAAGTTTTTGCAGGGGGTTCTTCTAATAATTTTAATATAGCATTAGATGCCGCTTTATTTAACTCGTCCAGCGAGTCAATAAGTACCACACGCCATGAATCTGACATTGCTGATAACTGCATTTTATCAATCATAGCACGCACAGTATAAACAGAAATCTCTTTCCCATCTGGTTTTGGTTTGCCATCTTTATCTATATTACGCGAAATATCAATTATAAAAAAATCTCCAACATTGCCATAAACCATACGTGCCAGTTTATAAGCCAATGTTGCTTTTCCAATACCGCGTGGTCCTGTCAACATCCACACAGGGTGTAATGGATATTTATCACGATTATTCCACGCATCCATAAAGTTTTTTACGGTTGCCATATGACCAACCAAAGTATCATTGTCCATTGGATGTGGAAAATCATAAACAGGTGCAGATTTCTTTGCCATATTATATTCCCTTTACATATTACCGGCTAAATACATTATATTACGCCAAATACGGCGCAAAAATTGGACGCGTTTAACTGTATCGTGTGCGATTAAATCGGCAGTTGCCACAACCTTGCCGTCTTTTTGCGCAATTAACTTACCAATAACATCACCTGCGTATATTGGCGCAGGTACAGGACTATCATAAATTGCCACCACGCGAACACCCGCCAGACCATCTTTTTTTGTTGTTGTAATGGCAAAAGGTTTTGCAACTGTGGCGGTTACAAAATCTTCACGACCATACCATGTTGGTAATTTTGCAACAGAATCACCAGGACGGTAAAAAATTTTGTTTGTAGTGTTAGAATAACCGTAATTCAGCATTTTTTTCATCTCGGCAGCCAATGCATCATGTCCTTTGCCACGAAATCCATTCATAACACCGATTAAACGACGACCACTGACAACACTGCTGGCAACAATACCATAACCACCATCATCAGTGTGTCCTGTTTTTAATCCATCAGCCCCAGCCATAGAGAATAACAGTTTATTATAATTTACAGTATGTGTTTTTCCCCAATCGCGACACCAGTCTGATTGATAATCATTAAATTCAAAACGTTTAGTTGCGAACATCGGATAAATATCTGGATAATCAGAAATCAAATGAGTTGCTAAAATCGCAAGTTCACGTGATGTCATTAAATTTGCAGGGTGGGGCAAACCACTGGCATTACCAAACGTAGATTTTTCCATGCCGATTTCATGCGCCTTGCGTTGCATAAGACCTGTAAAAGCATTTTCATCGCCAGCCAACTTTTCAGCCACCACAACAGATGCATCACCACCAGATAATACAATCAAACCCAATATTAAATCTTTTACAGATACATTTTGCCCAGTAACCAAACAGATTTTACTGGCCGGATACCATAATGGATTTTTGTAGTTTGCATTTTCTGATACAGGAAATTTATCATCCATTTTGACACGACCAGCCTTAATCTCGTCAAACAAGACCGCCAAAGTCATCAATTTTATCATAGATGAAGGTGGCATTAAAACATCAGCGTTTTTTGCAAATATTTCTGCCCCAGAATCATAATCAATTAAAAATGCAGACTTTGCATTTGTGGTAAAATCCGCAAATGCCCCCGATGTAATAATCGATAACAAAAATGCAAATACAACTTTCCTCATATCGTCTTAAACCTTAGCAATTTTTAAGAGATTTGCCACAATTATTTTTATAAAAAAATACCCACAAAAATTGTGGGTAATATTGTTATTATTCGTATTGTTTTTCTTTTTTGCGCAACATGGCCAATCCGCCCAATATAAATGTTGCACCAACAGCAGCCTGTGCGGTCAGGGCGTTTTTTGCTGTGTTTTTCGCAGCCAAACCATTTTCCAGGGCTTTCAAATGCTATCTGGTTGACCACAGGATATGTACCCAATGATGAAAAAAGTATCAAATACCCAATAATAGTTACTTTTACCCAAAAATTTGCAGGTTTATCCAATAAGTTTATATTTTTCTTTGACATATGTTTATCCTCTAACTTTTGTGTTTTGTTGTATACCAGATACAATTTTCTTGGATTCTGATACATCGTCTATAACCTTTTGACATCTTGCTTGTGCAACACTAATCAAAATCACACCTGCTATAAAAGATGCCCCAGCACCGATTCCAATAAATGCTCTCATATTGTTTGATAAAACATCTTGTGCTACATAATCTACACCGCCAGCAAGCAAACCGGCACCCGCAAGCTTTTTACCAATGTTACCAAGTTTTTTTGTTCTTTTGCTGTATTTTTCATATTGTGAATCAATCATAACAACATCCTTATCAGTTCGCATAGTAATATAATCAGCAGAAAAAACAAGTTTTATTAAGTTTTGTAGGACAAATTTACTGCTTATTCGCGTTCTTTCTTTAACCCTAATATTATTCCTGCACCAATAACAGTTACACCCAAAGCAAACTGAGCAGCTGTTGCGGTGTTTGCTGCTCTGTGTGCTGAATTAAGGTTTTCTCCAAACATAGCAGGATTTTCTTTGTTTTTTGTATTAAAAACTTTTTGTCTAACAATATCACAAGTCAGTAATGACAAGTCAGCGATTAAGAGACCTGAAACAATCAGATAATAAGGTAAGTTAGGATTTTTTAACAATTTTTTACTTTTCATAATCAACCTCTTTCACTTAGATTCTAATAAGAATAAATCAAAAATCAATTTTTTCCCCGATAAATTGACCGTTTTTAATGTCGACTATTTTGACGTCGCAAATTGTTTTTGCCGGAATTTTTTTGCCAGTGACAATAACATCTATATCATCGGGTGTACGGTGTACGGCCTATGTTTTTGTTTTCTACTAATACAGATACAGTTTTACCAGTTTGTGTTGCCATATATGCGTCCAGATTTTTATCTGATAATCCTGTGATTTGGTGCACGCGTTCCTTGGAAATATTGCGTGGAACTTGGTTTGGTAAAACAGCGCCAACTGTTCCTGGTCTTGGCGAAAAGGGAAACGCATGAATTTTGATTGGTTTGACTTCACGCACCAAATCACAGGTTTCATTAAACAACTCATCTGTTTCGCCTGGGAATCCACAAATAATATCCCAGCTGAATGTAATTCCTGTGCCTGCTGCAACGATTTTACGTACCATATCGGCATTATGTCTGCGTGCCATAGCGGACAAAATCGTATCAGAACCTGACTGCATAGACAGGTGTAAATGTGGCATCATACGTGGCTCATTATGAATTAAATCGATAATTTTGAAAATCTCTGGCGATGCTGGATCCAACGAAGATATACGTAATCTTTGGATTTCTGGTACATCATGTAACAACATTTTGCACACATCGCTGATAAATATGAACTTGTCACCTGCGTTAAATGCGTACGAAGCACTATCAACACCTGTAATCACAATTTCGTAAAAACCATTAGCTACCGCTTTGCGTGCGTCTGCCAAAATGTCGGAATAGGGGAAAGATACTGCCGGTCCGCGTAACAGGCGTGTCACACAATAGGTGCATTTATGGTTGCAACCATTTTGAATTTGAATAAATTGTTTTGATAAATCGGGTGCTTCGTGTGCAAATTTTACTATTTCACCATCTGAGTTTAATTGTGAAAGCCCAGAAATATACTGATTTTTATCCATTTTTTGTGCGTTTGGAATAACGATTGTATTCGGAATTTTTTCGAACAAATTAGGATTTCTGGTTGAACCGCACCCAGTTACAAAAATAGGAACATTTGGATTTTCGCGGGAGATACGGCGCACTGTTTGGGCAGATTGGCGTTCTGCCTCGGCTGTGACCGAGCAAGTATTGACGATAACCGCCGTATCCGTATGTTGCGCGATCATATTTTTTATCTTTTCGCACTCCAACGCATTCAAGCGGCATCCAAAAGACAAAGATTTTATATTTTTTTCTTGCATTTTCAATAACCTTGGGGCATTATATAACAGCTAAAAAAAATTTCAACAAAGGATTTACAATGGCTCGTACAACAAATTCTGATACATTACCATACGTAGACAGTCGCTATGAATTAGGTATGTTGGCATCACAACGCGTTCGTGATTTGAACGGTGGTGCGGAACCTGTGGTGGAACAGGGACGTGATAAATTGACTGTTGTTGCATTACGTGAAATTGCCAGTGGTAAATTGGATGTTGCGAATGTTCGTCATGAATTTATCCAATCTTACAAGGATACACCAATTACAGATTCTGCTGAACAGTCATTAGAAGTTGAATCATCTGATCCAGAATTGCGTGAAATTGACGCAGAATTGGAAAATTCTTTGATGGATGATCAACCAATCGTTGCCGAAGAATCTGACGATACACCTGATGCAGGCGAAGAAGAATAAGTTAGTTGGAGTCGTCGCATAGTTGGTCTAGTGCGCCACATTGGAAATGTGGTATACCGGCAACGGTATCAAGGGTTCGAATCCCTTCGACTCCGCCAGGAAATTAAAATCTTAAAACACCCGTTTTTACGGGTGTTTTTGATTTTAACCTGGCAGAGTCGAAGGGATGCGCCAGAGCGCCTGGCACATTTGTGTGCCACACGAAAATGAAATTTTCGTGGGTGGGTGGCGCGCATGGCGAATACGCAGACGAACAATTACAAAACCTGTAAAAACGGATATGCTTAATAGAGTTTTTGCGTTTAGGTTTTGTTATTGGTTGTCAAGGGGTTTAATCATGTATGTCCCACGGAAAATAAAATCTTAAACCGCCCAAAAATAGGGTGTTTTTGATTTTAATCTTTTTATTTTATAACCACAAATTCGTTTAATTCCAACATATCTGTTGGTTGAAAATCCGATTTTTCTTTGCGAAAGAAATCAAAATGAATCCGTTTCCAATATTCCAAAGATAAATCGCCTTCGCCCTCAATTTTTGCCCAATTTTCATCAATATCACAAAAATGGCATTTTTGAACACTTGTTATCTGTATTTGTATTTCCTCGTTTTTAGAATTATAGATTATTTCAATATCACCTATTTTTGACATGTTTTTATCGTTTTTATATAAACAACATGTTCCATGTTTTCGGTTTGATAAGACCAAATCGAATAATTTATCATCATCAAAAGTCCATCTTTTTATCATATTTGAAATACTAAATTAAATTGCACATTTATTCAATGTCTATTTATAAATGCTGACTTTTGTAGTATATTTTTTATTCATTAAATATATTTGCCAATATGAACATACATCATTGCAGCAATTATTCTGGCGATTGCCAATATAATAATGAAATAGGGTAACAATGCGTATCCCGAAAATATACCCATATATAACATTCCCACAATTCCTATCCAGCGTCCAATAAAAGATGTTACTTGACGTGATGCGATATATTCTGCGCGATCATTTTGTGTAACCAATTCTGTTTTTGCCAGATTCAAAACATTTACAGATAAAACTTGATCCATTAATGCAATGCACACAGTCAATGCCCCTGTATAGATTACAATACTGAAATAATTGACGTCTATAACCAAAGATGCTATTGCGCCAATCAACAAAAGCGAACACATTTCGACTATCCATTTAAAATCACGTTTTGTGCACAGATGACCAAATAACCAAGTTGCACTGGCTGCACAAATTGCAAATACAGTTGTCCATATTCCTAAATTCATATCAGTATGAAAAACTGACACTATATACATTACCCCCAATGTTTCTAATGGAAATGCAAAACCTCGTATAGCTTCGGCGGCAAATAATTTACGCATACAAGGCACTTTTAACGATTTTTTCATAAATCCGGTCAAATCTGCACACTGTTGTACACGTTGGTTGATTGGCGACAGAATAAACAGCATATAAAATTCAATCATATGCATAGCAATCAAAATCCATGCCACCTCTTGAAATGAGGTAATGGTTATCAAAGCCCCCAGTATTACAGGAACTACAATTTTTATAATATTTGTAATTGCTGTACTGGTTCCGCAGTAAAAAACCATACGCTTAGCCCGAATTTTATCTATAACCATCTGTTGTGATGCCATGCTGCGTAAAGAATCGTCTATACCATATAACACCCCCAGTAACAGGAACCAATTTGCAGCCTGATTTCCACAAATAGCAATAAAAATCACGAAAAACATTTGCACCAGCAAGTGAGTGCTAAATACAAATTTAATATTTCCACGTTTGCACCAATTTGTCATCAAAACAAAAGTCAGCATAATCGTAAAATAGAAAAACAGTTTGTACACAGAAACAGATATAAATTCATTAACTGCATTATGCATCAAAAAAGAGATAACAAATGTATCTAAAAACAAACTAGAAATACCATGACATGCTGAAAATCCCAGCATTATACATTCGTCTTTTGTTAGTTTTGAAAATGATAAAATTTTCTCTCTCATAACTTTGGGAAAATTATCACAAACAGGAATAAAAAGCAATCGTAAATATATTGTGTTTTTGTTCCTGTTGAGTTTATGACATGCGAATAATAGGATGAATTAAGGACAAGGGGGAAAGTTATGAAGATTACAAAAATATTATCATCGGTTTTAACAATTATGATTTGCGGTTATGCAAATGCAGAATCTACAAATTCACAAGTGTTGGTTGCCTATTATTCTCTTACTGGCAAAACAGAAAACACAGCAAAAGCAATAGCGAATGCATCTGGGGGAACATTGTATCAAATTCAGGTTGATAAAGCATATCCTGATAATAAAAAAGAACGTCGTAAAATATTGGAACAAGAAATGGAACAAAACTATCTGCCACCGCTAAAACCGACAAATATAAATCCAGAAAACTATGATATTATATTCTTGGGGTCGCCTGTATGGGGTAATCATATTTCGCAACCAATAAAAAGTTTTTTAAGCCTGTATAATCTGTCAGGGAAAAAAGTAATTCCATTTGTCACACACAGTGGCGGTGGTCGTGGTCAAAGTTTTAATGATGTTGCATCTTTGTGTACAGGTTGCATTGTTGATATGGACGGTTGGTCATCTTGGGGGTCGGGCGTTGGTAAAAAATTAACCAAATGGACACAACAACAGATTCAAGATACGAAATAAAGTTTTTTATAATTATTTTTTCTTTCCTATTTATAGTAATTTTATTATTATCTTTATAAAAGGAAGGAATTTTATGGAAAAACTTGATGTTTATGACGAATACATGAATAAACTTGGTTCTGAAAATCGTGATATTGTTCATCAAAATGGTCTGTGGCATAAAACGATTCATTGTTGGTTGTATGACGATGATGGCAATATATATTTTCAAATCAGGGCAGATTCTGGCAAACTATACACAACTGCATCTGGACATGTGTTGGCGGGCGAAACTGTGCGTGATGCATTTCGACGTGAAATTCATGAAGAAATAGGGATAGATATGGATGTTGCAGATGCAATCCCTTTAGAAATAGTTTTTTGGCGTCAAGATAAACCAGAAAAACAATGGCACGATAGGGCGTTTTCACATGTGTACATGAATAAGTTGCCGCATAATTTTACGAATTTTCACTTTCAACCAGAAGAAGTTGCTGGAATTGTTCGTATAAATGCGTGTGATTGTTTAGATGTTTTATTGGGTAAAAAGACAAATGCCAGTGCTGTTAAAATAACTACGGACGGAACGCAAAATATAGATGTTACCAGTTCTGACTTTTTAACTGCATCAAATGAAACAGGAATAATAAAATACGGAACTATTTTACAGAGTATTACACAAATAATTGCATTATAATAAAACGTTTATCTGTAGTTGCTGTTTTGACAACGTTTAATAATGATATCGTGAAAGTCACCAAATTTTCTAGCGTGTTTGAAATCTATATTCCAATCTGATGCATTTTCAAATACATCACGCACAGTATTCATAATGGCCGGCTTTGGTTCATTGAATTCTGATAATAAAAACAAACTGCCCCTGGGGTTTATATGTTTTTTTGTGGATTCTAATACAGGTGCGATTTTTTGCGGTTCCAAAAAAGATAAAATATTTGAATAATACAATATGTCAAATTTATCATCACCCAGTTTTTTATCCAAATCTAAAATATTGGTCCAAATAAAAGGAAATGGCGATTTTACGGATTGCCTTAAAATTTCATATTGTTGTTGCGGAATACAGTAAAAATCACAACTGATATCGCCTAAAAATACAGGTATTCCAATTTCGTCTGTATATCTTAAATGATTTTTTTGTGCATAGGTTAAATATGGCATCACATAATTCAATTTCGGTGTGTCCATCAATTGACCTGGTTTACAATAGTGTGATAAATCGTATACAAATTTTTCATAATCAGTATTTTTATCAAATGCTTGTAATGCTGCAATTTTTACCGATGTCAGCAAATATGAATTATATGAAACATCAAAAGTTACAACATTATCGGCGCCATACATTTTGCAAAATAAAGGCTGTTCCCCAGAACCACCAACGGTTAAAACACTTGCACCCGGCTTGATATGTTGTTTCAGATTATAAATATGTGATAATTCATTAGTGGTCACCATTTGCGGCGTATATTCACTATAAAAAGTCTTGGTATCAAAATGTGTTAGCAAGCGCGTAACGGTCTGAACCGCTTCTGCAAGGTTTGGTATTGGCTCTTTGGTGTATTGATTCATTATCGATTCCTGTTATGTTTTTAATTTAGCACAAATAACACAATTGTCAATATTTTATATCTTTACAATCGTTGTATTTTTGTTGTATTGTTGCTTTCGAAAGGGATTGAAAATGATTTATCATATTTTTGACAGAACTAAATTAACATCTGTGCCGGTGGATGACGCACAAAATAAATGGTTCGACTTTAACGATTTTTATGCGTTTGATGGTGTAGCAAATGACGATATTATTGTCAAAGAATTGATAAATTCTGATGATTTTTTGCGTATGATATTGCGCAAATTTAATCCAAATAAAAACTTTTTAAGTCATTGTTTTTATTTTGAAAAACCGAAAGGTGCGCCGGCTGAATTGTCCGATTTTATCATAACAGATGCGGCATTAAACCAATTTCCATCGTTGGCGGAACGGGTTCAGATTACAAAAAACGCTTTGGATTTTTGTGCTAAAACCAATATTTTTGGTGATACGCGTCCATTGGTCACATTTTTGAATCATTCTGGGCACTTTAATATAAAAAATCCAACTGCCTGCGATAGCCATTTGCTTGTTACAGAATGTGAACGCATAATGTCAAATGTGGCAGATTTTTCGGATTATCAAATGGATTGCTGCTTGTCGCAAAATGCACGTGATATCAAGCAAATTAGGCAAAAACGCAACACTAACATCATTGTTGCGAATGATATTAACGAAGGAAATTCCATAGTAAAATCGTTTTTGTTAAATGGTTGGGTTGGGTATGGTTATCTGACAGGACTGGATATGCGGATTGTTATGAATTCGCGCGCAAATTTGCAAGATAACTCAGGCGCAATCGCCAAAATTGAAAAATAAAAATTGCACAGAAAAATTTCATTATAAAAAATAAAAAAAATACTTGAAAATAGGCTTGTTTTGCGCTATATTGCTTGGCGTTACAAAAAGGATTTTTCATGAATTACCCGTATATGCCAAAATCTACCGCGTTATGGTTGATTGAAAATACATCATTAACTTTCGAACAAATTGCTGATTTCTGCGGTATGCATGAATTAGAGGTTAAAAACATTGCAGATGCAGAAACTCATAAAATGCAGGGATTGGACCCAGTGCTCAGTGGCCAATTAACACGTGAAAACATTGCTGCTGCCGAAGCGGACCCAACAGTTCGCCTTGTTTTGACAGAAACAATCGTTGATGCCCAGGAAAAAAATAAACGTGGTGGTGGATATACTCCAAAATTACATCGTCAAAACCGTATGGGTGGAATTTTGTGGATTTTGAAAAATTATCCAGAATTATCTGATGCCCAGGTTGCCCGTTTGATGCGCAGTACGAATCCAACTGTATCATCTGTTCGTAACAAAACACACAAAGACTATGCAGATATTCATGTCTGCAATCCAATTACTTTGGGTTTGATATCCGAAGGTGTGTTAAAGGATGAAGTGACCAAGGCACAAAAGAAATCTCAAAAAAACAAATAATATAAATCTTCAATTGAAAAAGGTTTGTTGATGACTAAAAAATTGGACGAAGCAACGAAAATGTTGGTTGACTCGTTGCCAGAAAACTTACAGAAACTGGCGACTTCGGCGATTGAAAACGGATATTTTTCCCAAAGCGATTTTGTCGAAGCAACAACACTGGACGAAGTGCCTGACAGTGAACAGGCCGAGGTTATGGACTTTTTCCAACAAGACCTAGGACTCGAGGTTGTTGAATCCGAAAGTTATTCCAAGGATATGGATCGTTATTATCAGGCCGAAGAAGACGATGACGAACCCAAAGATAAAAGCCGCGATTTACTGAATGCCGAGGCTGAACAGGTTGATGTCAATGATGAAGACTATGATCATTACGCAAAACAACTGGAACGCAGTCAAACAGGAACATTGGTGTTGGGTGTTCAGGATTCTGTCCAATCGTATTTGAAACAAATTGGAACTGTACAGTTGTTGACCGCTGCGGGTGAGGTCGCAATTGCCCAAAGAATTGAGGCTGCATCCAGATTGATGGTTTATGGTCTGTGCGAAAGTCCTATGACAATCCAAGCGATGTTGGATTGGTATCAACAATTGTTAAATGAAGATATTCGTTTGCGTTATATCATAAATTTGGAAGTAATGTATTCATCCGAAGCAGAACAAAAATCATTGGCTGCTTTGTCTGAAACATTGAAATCCAAGGGCGTTGAACATGTTGATGAATTAAATGACGAAGATTTAGACGATTTGGAAGAATCCACCGTTATGGAAGATGACGAAGACGATGAAGATGATTTGGATTCCGAAGACGAAGATGGCGTAAAAAAAGAAGATACACCACGTGGAACTTCTGGGGTGCCAATTCCAGTAATGGAAGATTCTTTGATGCCAATGATTTTGGATTTGTTTGCCAAGATTAAACGCATATTTAACAGTATGCAAAAATTGCAAGCAAATCGTCTGGCTAATTTGTTGACTTCTAATAAACCAGACGAAGCTCTGGAAAAGAAATACAATAAAATGCGTTTAGAATTGTTTGAAAACGTCAGCAAAATCCGTTTGAATGATGATCGTATTGCTGAAATTCTGGAACAATTAACAAAACGCGACCAGTTGTTAATGGGATTGGAAGGAAAATTATTGCGTTTGGCAATGGCTAACAAGGTTAAACGCGAAGACTTTTTGGCAGAATATACTGGTAATGAAATTAACAAGAATTGGGTTAAGAAATTACAAAAACATAAAAATCCAGTCTGGGCGAATTTTGCGAAAAAGCACGAAAAAGAAATCTTGAAAATCCAAGAAGATATTACAAATATTGCAAACGAAACAGGTCAACCAACATCCGAATATAAAAAGGTCGTAGAACTTGTTCGTCGTGGTCAATCCGAGGCTGCGCGTGCAAAGCGTGAAATGATAGAAGCAAACTTGCGTTTGGTTATCAAATTTGCAAAAAAATCTAGCAATCGTGGTTTGGGATTGGATTTCTCGGATTTGGTTCAAGACGGAAATATTGGTTTGATGAAGGCTGTTGATAAATTTGATTATCGTTTAGGTAACAAATTCTCGACATATGCAACAAACTGGATTCAACAGGGTATTTCGCGTAGTATTGCCGACCAGGCGCGTACAATTCGTATTCCTGTGCATATGATTGATAACATACACAAAATTCAACGTGCATCGCGTCAGTTTATGCATAAATATGGACGTTCGCCAACTGCCGAAGAATTGTCCAAGATTATCTATTTGCCAGTAGACAAGATTCACAAGGCGATGAAGGTGAATTTGAAACCAATTTCATTAGAGGCGCCAGTTGGTACCGAAGATGACAGTTCCCGTATTGAAATTATTGCTGACGAAACAGCGAAAAATCCGTTTGTATCTGCTGCGCAAAAGAATCTGCGTAAAATCGTTACCCAGATTTTGTCAGAATTGGATCCAAAAGAAGAAACTGTTTTGCGTCAACGTTTCGGTATGAGTACTAATAAAACCAGCACATTGGAAGAAGTTGGTGAATATATCGGTGTTACACGTGAACGTATCCGCCAAATTGAACAAAAGGCATTGAACAAATTGAAACACCCAACACGTGCCCGTAAATTACGCAGTTTCTTGGAAGAAGATTAAAATTTTGTGTTTATAAAACGAGAGAGAATAGTAAAGGAAAAGGTAATGGATAAAAATATTCTCTTGTTTTGCAATGGTCTGTCCGGCACAGGTAAAACTTATTTTATAGAAAATGTAGTGCCAAAGGGTGCTTTTCATAATCTAATTTCTGCAACAACACGTGCACGTCGTGCCGAAGAAACGGACGGCATATCATATTATTTTCGTGATGAAAAATATTTTGAAACAGAAAAATTTGCAACATATTTATTTGTGAACGAAGCGTTTTGGAAACCTGGTGAACCAAAATGGTTGTATGGTATTCCTGAATTTGAAATTAACCAAAATTTAGGTAAAAATTTGATTTATGATGTGATTCAACCGCGTTACACACGTGAATTGATGGATTGGTTTATTGCACACGATTTACACAATCAATATGTTTTCAAAGTTGCTTATTTTACAACTAAACAAGATAATTTTGAAATTGCCAAGCAACGTGCAGTAATGCAAAATGATTTGGCGGTTCGTCGTGCAAACACATGCACACCGGACGATTTTGCCAAAGCACGTGTTAACATTGATTATATAACAATGCCACGTGATGATTTACCTAATCAAGATTTGATAAAATTGGTTCAATCCAAGACCAGATAAAAAATCCCGCCCAAAATTCTGGGCGGGTAAATAATAACAAAAGAACGTATTTATTTGCCTTTCAGATGCGTGTAAATATTTCCAGCATCTGTCTTTAATAATTGTGCTTTTACATCGTCAGGCGTATCTGTTTGTAATCCTGCTTCGATGATTTTATCAAAGCTACGCACAAACTGAGAAGCCTGAGAACGGAAAATGCTGTCAGACTTTAATAAATCGCGAATTTGTTTTTTATCAGATGCGCTTAACATTTTGGACAACCATTTTGAAAAGATTGTTTTGTCGCCATCGTGATATTTTTTCCATACGACATCAGGAATTTCTGCGCCAATTGCCTGTGTTAAATCCATGGATAATTCATGCAATTTATCAAAATCAACAGTTTTCAAAAAGTCCACACCACTGGCGGCGGCAACAGCGCGTTTCGGTGCAGATTTTATTGCGTCCATCGGTGCAGATGCGCGTGCTACCATCATCTGTTTGTTTAATGTCTGCATTGTATTCACCGCCTTGGCATAATCAGACATTAAATCAATCATTTGTTGGCGCGATTGCCCAGCCAGATTTTCCAGTTGTGCAGATGATTCTGATATCGCACTGGTGGAATCTGAAACGGCCTGCCTAATTAACGCAATGTTTTTATCCATATTCGCAACAATCTTGTTCAAATTGTCATTGGTTTCCAATGAAGTGCGTGATAAATCGGGCAGGGCAGCATAATATTTTTCAATCAATTCAGATAACGGTTGCAACTGTGCGGTTGTGTCCGCAGAAAGTTTAATCAAATTCTGGGATTGACCGGATAATTGTGTGTGGGCGGTATTCATTTCTATCAGGGTCTCACGTACACCAGTTGCCATTGTTTTAACTGATTCAGAAAACGCATTTGCCGCAGTCTTGGTGTTTTCTAATGTAACATTTGCAACACCTGATACAGTTTTAATGTCGGACACAACAGATGTAGCAAAATCTTTGATTTCGTCATTAAAGTGATTGGTCAGTCCTGATAATTCATTTGATACACCACGTACAGATGCCTCGGTCGTAGTGGCAGATGTCATTAATGTATCGACTGCATCTGTTAATTTGCGTGTTTGTTTGTCAATCGATGCTTCGGCCAATTGAACCTGGCTGGCTACGACGTTTGCTGTGTTTGTTAAAGTATTTGTTTGTGCAACTAATTGTTTCTTGGCTTGTTTGCTGTATGCATCCAACTTTACTAAATGGTCGTTCATTAATTTATCGTTCGTGCGCAAAACATCGTCATACCCAGCTGCAGAAGTTTTGATGCTTTCGAATCCTTCGGTCACAGACTTGCTAAGTTCGGATAAAGAATTTTTCATCGTTTCTGTTTCGTCTGTCAAAGATTTCATTTGATTGGTGTTATTATCAAAATTGGTATTTAATTCAGTATTTAATTCTTTGCCAGATTCAACCCATGTTGTCATTTGGGTTTGAATGTTATTTACACGTTCATTTACATCGCCTGTGGTTGTATCAATTTGTGTTAATATATCATTAAGACTAGCAGAAAATTTATCTGCAGAATTTTCAACTGTCTTCCATGATTCAGAATCAACAATGTTCTGTAAACCACCGACAGTATTTTCCAATCTTTGTGACATATTAGCAACTTTTTTGGTTGCGTCATCTGCGGTGTTCACCAATGTATCATTTTGTTCTGATAATTGTTTGTGCAAGGTTTCCGCTGTCTGAATCTGTGATTTTAATGTTTCCTGGATAACGTTAAATCCTGCGTTAATTTTTGCAATTTCATCAGCCAATATGATACCTAAAACACGTGATGCATCAGTAATTTGTGCACGTTCAGGTTGTGTCAATATAGTCAATAAAGATTCCATAACCTTTTGGCTTTTGCGCGAAATAAAGAACGATACACCTAATGCAATCAATAGCAAAAAGCAAATAGAACATAATACAATCAGCAGAATCTGTGTAATTGGCATTTTTCTCCCCTTCGATTTTACGATATATCCTTGCAGTGCATTTGAATTTATACTAAAATAAAATGCAGAAAGCAAGATTATAAATAAAAGAAAATGATAAAAAAGACACCTCTTTCACCAGACCAAGATCGTGCGGCAAATCCACAGGATAATGTCTGGGTCCAAGCAAACGCTGGAACCGGTAAGACCAGTGTATTAACACAACGTTTGTTGCGTATTTTATTTAGAACGCCTGATATTACAAAGTCGGGTGTGTTGTGTTTAACTTACACAAATGCTGGTGCAGGCGAAATGCGCAATCGTATTTTGCGCGAATTAAAAAATTGGGCGTTGTTGTCTGATGACGATATGCGTGTTTTACTAGATGGTGTTGCAAAAAATAAAAAAATAACCAGTGATGACATTGCGCATGCGCGTGAAATATTTTTCACATACATTGATAATCCAGAATTGTTAAAGATAAAAACTATACATGGTTTTTGTGAAGAAATTTTACATCGTTTTCCGATTGAGGCACATATTTCACCAGCATGGAAATTAGTATCTGATGCTGATCAAAAGGTGTTAATGTGGGATGCTTTTAATGATATGGTTTTGAATGCGACGGACATCCAAACTCAGAATGCTTTTTCACATATTGTAAATAGAATTTCTGAATATGCGATTGACAATTTATTAGACATCTTAACAGGGCATTATAAAGACTTTTTTCAAGTAAATGATTTTGTTAAGTATCGAAAATATTTTATTGACGCTACGCAAGAATTTTTATTATTAAATCATATTATATCAACAGAAATACCTGTTGAAAATCTTAAACAAATAATACTATTGGCCGAAGATAAACAAAAATCAACAAAAAAGCCGGCAAAATACTTGCAGGAAATTATAAAAAACACACAAAAATATATTGAAAATACAATAGATTTTGAAAAATACAAGAATTTATATTTAACGCGTGATTGTGGCAAAATTTCTAGTATATCAAAAGTTGACTTTTTGACCTCGGAACAAGACAGAGTTTTTGCTATAAACGAGTATCAGGAAAATAAAAAAATATTCGATGATACGGTGGCGCTTTTTGATTTGTCAGCAGCGTTTGCAAAAAGTTATATAAACATAAAACGCAAACATAATATTTTAGATTTTGAAGATTTAATTTTATATACCCGCAAATTATTTTCTGATAGTGAAATGATGGGTTGGGTATTGTCGCAAATGGATGTTTCGTTATCGCATATTTTGGTTGACGAGGCACAAGATACCAGTCCAATTCAATGGGATATTATCCGTATGTTGACGGGTGACTTTTTTGATGAAGGTGATAACACAGATTTGCCACGGTCTTTATTCGTGGTGGGTGATACAAAGCAATCTATTTACGGATTTCAAGGTGCAGATCCGTTTGCTTTCATACAAAGTCGTAATGATATAGCTCGTCAAATAGAAAATAATTATCGTGTTATTCGGGATATCCCACTTGATCAAAACTTTCGTTCGTTATCATCTATATTATATTCGGTTGATACATTTTTTCAGGATGCAACTGTGCGGGATATCAGCCACTTTGTAAACCAAAATCATAAATGCTTCAGAAAACAGGGTGGTGCTGGCGCGGTTGAATTGCATAGATTACACGCTAAACAAACTGATGAAATGGATGTGCACGATTATATAAAAATGATTGCAGGCAAGATTAAAGATGTTTTGGATTCTGGAAAATATACTGAACGTGACATAATGGTTTTGGTGCAAAACCGTAATCCCTTTATGAATCCTTTGGTGTTAGAGTTAAAAAAGATGGGAATAGGTGTCGCAGGCAGTGACAGAATTGTTTTGCCGAATTTTCCTGCTATACGTGATTTGTTAAATCTTACAAGATTTTGTCTGGATACAGCGGATGATTATTCATTATGTTGTGTGTTAAAAAGCCCGATATACAGATTCTCTGAACAAGATATTTATAATTTATGCAAATTAAAAAATGATGCGGTTCGTGCAATCAAGAATTCTGGAGATGCTGTCACACCGCCCAGTGCTTTTGAAATATTGCATGCGTTTAATGAGGGTGTTTATAATGATTTAGCACAATTAAAGGCTGTATCAGAAAAACTTTCGCCGTATTCATTTTATACTGCGGTACTAAGAAATAATAATACGCGTCAAAAAATGATTGCCGCATTGGGAAGTCAAATCATTGACCCATTAGAAGAATTTATGACGATATGTTTGGCATACGAAAGAACACAAACAGGTACATTAAAAGAATTTTTGAAATGGTTTATAACCAGTGGTGCCGAAGTAAAGCGTGACATGGATGCTGCGTCTGGGGTTCGTATTGTGACGGTGCATGGCAGTAAAGGATTGGAAGCACCAGTTGTGTTTTTGATAGATACTGTGCGCGTTCCAGATTCAGACAAGGTAGTGTCATTGCCAATTGAAAATGATACAGGTTTTCCAACACCTTGGTTGTGGTGTGCGACTGGTACGACAAAAACAGAACCAGTTCAGGTCGCATATGATGCCCAAAAGAATTTACAAATTGCGGAATATTACAGGTTGCTATATGTTGCTATGACTCGTGCGCGCGATGAACTGTATATTTATGGTTATACGCCACACAAAAACCCAAATGAAATATCGTGGCATGCAAATTTATGGCGCGTGTTCAGTAATATTTATAATCCATCAGAAAACCAAGAATATATCAGGATAGAACATGACTAATCAATTAAATGATTTTATTGCACGACATGAATCAGAAAAATTTGCAACAGAAGCAGGCCTTGTGATGCATGCCAAATTGCAGCATGTGCATTTGGGTGACAATCCATGCGGCGACAAAGATTTGATTGATAAAATTATTAGTTGTGGTGATAAGTTAAAATATTTTTTTACTGATAATTCAAAAACCGAAGTGCCAATTGCAGGAATGTTGGACGGGCGTTTTATAAGTCGCCGAATTGATAGATTGGTTGTTGATGATACAACAAAAACTGTACGTGTTTTGGATTATAAAACAGATGTTGATACGGAAAATTTTCGTGCAAAGTACGTTGCGCAATTGCGAGAATATGTACAGTTATTAAAACAAATTTACCCAGATTATAAAATTTCAGCACATATTTTGTGGCTGCACAATTGGGCACTGGAAGATATAATTAATGCAAAGGAGAAAAAATGAAAAAAGAAATAAAAAAATATGATGTGAAATCTATTTTGCGTTGGATTGCGTTGTTGCCGGCTTTGGCTGTCACGTGGTATGCTGTTTCAATGGTGTCCATAGAGATAGAAAGTTGGATGGTTGATATCCCAGCGATGACCCCAGGTTATGCCTTGTTGTCTGTTATTGTAACATTGGCAGTTTTGCCCAGTGTTGCAATGTTTTTTGTTGCCAGATTTATAGCGCCAAAGTATAAAAATATATCTGGTATATCTGCGGTTGTTTTATGTATTTTGTGGGTGGTATTCTTGTTGTATGCTTTTTATGGTTTAGGCCATATGGCATATTAAAAAACTTGAATTTTTAGGTTAAATATCGCTATAATTCGGATATGTTAACGAATTTACATATCTCTAATATTGTTTTAATCGAGAAACTGAACCTAGCGTTTGGTTCGGGGTTGATCATTTTAACTGGTGAAACCGGCGCGGGTAAAAGTATTTTAATGGATGCCTTGTCATTGGCCTTGGGGGCGCGCAGCGATACAGGACTTGTTCGTCATGGTTGTGATACTGCATCTGTTACGGCTGAATTTGATAATATTGGTTTAAGTGTTAAAAATATACTATCTGAAAACGGTTTAGACCCAGAAGATGAAATTGTTTTGCGCCGCACGCTCAGTGTTGATGGTAAAAGTCGCGCATGGATAAATGATATTCCGGTATCTGTAAAAATTCTGAAAGAGGTTGGTGATGCCTTGGTCGAAATACATGGACAATTTGCCAATCATACATTGTTGAATCCGGCAACGCACAGACCGACTTTGGATTCTTTTGCTGCAATAAATAATCCAAAGTTTGCAGAATTGCAGAGTAATGTTCGTGTGGCGTACAATAATATGCATCAAATAGAAAACAAAATCGCAGATTTGCAAGATTTAGTTTTGCGTTCCCAGACTGAACGCGAATTCCTGGAACATAATGTTGCGGAGTTGCGTGCATTAAATGTGCGTGTTGGTGAAGAAGAAGAATTGGCAACCGCACGTGCCAATATGATGAATGCTGAAAAAAACGCGGCTATATTAAATGATGCGCAAAATGCTCTTTGTCCAAATGGAAATTCATTAGATTCTATGATTTGTTCTGTAGCACATATTTTGGAACGCGTGCATAGTGACGGCGAAAATCCATATCAAAGTCAAATTGATGATTTGTATGATGCTGCGCAATCTGTTGCAGAGATATCTGAACAAATAAAACCTGAAGCCACAGATATTGGAACAATAGATGAAATCGAAGAACGTTTGTTTGCAATTCGCAGTGCTGCACGTAAACATCGTGTCATGGCGGACGAATTACCAAATAAACTGGCCGAGATGGAAAACAGCTTGAATACAATTGATAATTCAGATGCAGAATTGCAAAAGTTAAAAAAAGAATTAGTTACAGCGAAAAAAGAATTTGAAGCATATGCAACTGAATTAAGCAACTTGCGACACGATGCTGCTGTGGCAATGCGTGACAGAATTTTAGCAGAGTTACCAGATTTGAAATTAGGTTCGGCTGATTTTATGGTTGAAATTACACCAGTTGCACCAAATGTAAATGGTATAGATGATGTTTTATTTATGATAAAGACGAATCCTGGTACACCATTTGCACCGTTGAATAAATCTGCGTCTGGTGGTGAATTGGCGCGTTTTATGTTGGCGTTGCGTGTGGTGCTGGCGGGCGGTACGGACGCCCATACATTTGTGTTTGATGAAATTGATACGGGTATTAGTGGTGCAACTGCGTCTGCGGTTGGACTTCGTCTGAATAAATTAGCAGAACAATCCCAGGCAATTGTTATAACTCATTCTGCTCAAGTTGCGGGTTTTGCGGACAGACACTATAAAATTGCAAAATATACTGAAAAAGATAAAACAATAACAACAGTAACAGAAATTACTGGTGATGACAGAATAGGGGAAATTGCACGTATAATCAGTGGTGCTGAAATTACACCAGAATCTATTGCTACGGCCAAGACATTAATTAAGAATTAAAAAACGCCCAAACGGGCGTTTTTTGTTATTTAGAAAGACCTAAAACTTTTAAGGCTTGAATTTCTTCAGGTGTTAAATTTTTGCGATCTTTTTCGATTGCTTCCAATTCCAATCTTCTTGCATGCAACGCATCAGCGATATTGAAAATATCTTGCTGTTGTGTATTTGTGTTGTCATCGCTTTCGTACCAATCCATTTCAGCAATCATAATAGTTTTACCTTTGGCTGTTGAATCTGGTACTTGAATATTATAATATCCATAATCCCAAGCGTTTTCATAAATAAACAACGGGTTACCCTTAGAGTCGCTTACTGTGGTTGTAGTTACGCCCGGTTCTGCCTTAAATGTGATTTTAATATCATCGCGTTTTAACGTTGCCAACAACTGCGCTTTAACAAATTTATTCAAAGGCTTTTGTGGAATACGGTTTGTTTTTCCGTTTCCTAAAGAAGTGGCTTCTGCTTGTCCCATACTCATAGTGTTGCTCCTTTTAATTTTTATCCATACTTACATTATAGCATAAATTTTGGGGTTAAAAAAGTGTTTTTCATAAACCCCTTTGCTATCTCTTTTAATATTAAAATAATACAAAATTATGGGTTTGTCAATGTTTATAAAGATAAATATTTATAATTTCATATTTGTTTGTTTTGATTTCAAAATGTATTCGCGAACATCAGATGTCTTTGTTGCGTTTAACCAAGTGGCAACCAAATGCCGATGGCAGAATTTATCAGGTGTTTCAAAACAGAGCAAAACCACATTATCGCCCATTTTTTGTAATTCATTCATCACAATTACAGGATTTAATTTATTCAAAACAGTATTTTGATATTGGGTAATATACCATTGTTCAGATAAATTATTATCATGCCACTCTTTCCACCACGCGTATTTGGGTGCTAATTTTTTGTATGTTTTGCCAGTATATCCGTCTGGTGACCAGCCTGAAATTCCAACAGGTGTTAAACCGTTTGCTTCATATTCTTTGATTTTTGCCCAATATCCAGTATATATCATAATTTTATTACCCCGTCTTTGAATTCAATACTAGCAGGAATTGCAGAGTTAGTGCTGATGATTTTATTATCTTTATCGCGCACAATCGCATAGCCTCGCGCTAAAACATTTTTATACCCCAAAGAATTCAACATATTACCAAGGTGGGATATTGTCTGGTTTAGCATTGTCATTTTATTAACCAAAATATTTGGAACGTTTTCCAATGCACTCATTTTTTGTTTTGCTAAATTTAATTTGTTTGAAACGATTAAATTTAAAGTTCGCACAGTATCATCCAATCGTTGTCCCCATTCCATTACAACTTGTTTAGGGCTTTTGATAGTTATATTTTCAATTTTTTGTTTTATATTTACAATGCGTGTAGCAAACGCAACATCCAAACGATGAGCCAAATTATCGAGATCCTGAATCAAAGATAATTTTGTTGGCACAACCATTTCGGCGGCGCCTGTTGGTGTAGGTGCGCGAACATCAGCTGCAAAATCGATTAACATCCAATCGGGTTCATGTCCCACACCAGATATCAATGGAATATGACTAGCCGCAGCAGCACGCACAACAATTTCTTCGGAAAAGGGTAGTAAATCTTCCAGTGCCCCGCCACCACGTGCAACGATAATAACATCAACGTTATTCATTTTATTAAAGTATTCGATGCCTGCCGCAACCTCGCGCGCGGCGGTTTCACCTTGAACAGTGGCAGGATACAATAAAACATGCACAGGGAATCTTTCGCGCAAGCGGTTTTGAATATCTTGGAAAGCGGCCCCCGTGGGACTGGTTACGACACCAATAGTTTGCGGTAATTTTGGTAACGGCTTTTTGCGAGATTCATCAAATAATCCTTCGGCTGCCAATTTGCGTTTGCGTTCTTCAAGCATTTTAAGAATTGCACCAATACCAGCCATTTCAATTTCATTGACAATTAGTTGATAATTACTGCGGGCAGGGTAAGTCGTAAATTTACCAGTTACAATGACTTCCATACCTTCTTCTAACTTAAATGCAACCGGTGTGCTGCGCCAAATAATAACATTTATAACAGCACCCGCATCTTTGATGGACATATAGATATGCCCAGATGTTGCTTTGGTAATTCCAGATAATTCACCGCGCACTTTAATTACGGGAAATGCGGTTTCAACAACACCTTTTAACAAAGCGGATGCGTCGCTTACACTGAAAATCATATCTGGTTTAACAAAGGGTTCTGGTTTTGGTAACATATTATTCTAATCCTGCGCGATGAGCCAATTTATGAGCCTTGGCTTGTAATACTTCATAAAACATTTCATCTGTTTTTAGTTTGTCGATTGGACAACCTTGCAGATATATTACACGTACGTCCACAGGTGAAAATTGAGTATGCGTTATATCAAATATAGTGCCTGTTTGTTTGTGATATAACCACCAGTGAAGTGGTGTTCCTTGTAATTCCCAAACTTTATCACCCCCAGTCATAGAATATATCAAATAACTGGAAATCATGCAAAAGCCACTAGAAGGGTCAGTGTTTTGCCGCATTTTGGTTTCTTCCAGCACAGCAGAATGAGTAAGGCGTTCTTTGAAAGATCTGCGTAATAAATAAACCATATCAGGCAAAGTAAAGTTTTCATTATAAACGTCGTCAAATTCTGCAGCAACGGACATCAAGTCAAATGTTGCTTTGTCATATTTGGCGAGTTTATTTTTTGCATGATTAAAAGATTTTGGCTTGTCCATGCCATAAATTATAGCATAAAACTATAAAAATTCAAGGTTTACAATTCTGTCAGTGGCCAACGGGGGCGTGGTGCAACAGGTTCTTTTACAATGTTTCCAATACGCCAATTTTCAATACCTGCCCATGCAATCATTGCGCCGTTATCTGTACACAAATTCATTGGTGGCGCAGCGAAAATCATATCGTGTTTGGTTGCTAATGTTTCCATAGCACTACGTATTGCACTGTTTTTGGCAACACCGCCGGCAACAACTAAAGTTTTTGGTTTAACCTGTTTTACAATTTCTGTGTCCATTGCGTGGGTTAATCGATTTACAATACAATCAACCACGGCGGCTTGGAAAGATGCACAAAAATCATTTATAAACTGTTCGTCCACAGGTTCTGTATTTTTATCCAGCATAATACGCGCAGCGGTCTTAATTCCACTGAATGAAAAATCACATCCTGGTTTGTCGCATAATGGGCGTGGAAAATGGAATCTTTTTGCATTACCTAGTTGTGCGCGTTTATCAACAATTGGCCCCCCAGGATAACCTAATCCCAACATTTTAGAAACCTTATCAAAGGCTTCTCCGGCGCTATCATCGATTGTTTGTCCAATCATTTCATATTTTCCGACACCGCGAACAAGTAATATCTGACAATGTCCGCCAGATGCCAACATAAGCAGATAAGGAAAGTCTATGGAACCGCCATTACCAATGCCATTTGCCGCAGTTGCGGATAAACGTGGCACCAACGCATGTCCCTCTAAATGATTTACAGCAACAAGAGGTTTGTTTAACGATTGTGCAATGCCGGTTGCAGCCATCCATCCAACCAAAACGCCACCAATCAGGCCAGGCCCCGCCGTTGCAGCAATAACATCTATATCATTTATAGTTTTGCCAGCTGCCGCCAATGTTTGTTGAATAACAGTATCTATTGCCAAAATATGCGCGCGTGCAGCTAATTCGGGTACCACGCCACCGTATTTTTGATGTTCTGGAATTTGAGAATAAATAATATGCGACAAAATATTGCGTTCGGAATCAACAATCGCAGCCGATGTTTCGTCACATGAAGATTCAATACCCAAACATATCACAGTATTTGCATTAGCTTGTGCATTGCTTTGTAAAGCCCCCATATTCATACGAATTATATTTTCGCTCATTTTATTCTCACCAAAGATATACCTATGTTATTTTTATTCTTTGTGCGTTGTTCAATGTATTCTTTAAAATCTACATCTACAACACGACCTTGTTGACGAGATGCATGGCGTAATTTTCCATTAGGTAATAAAAATCCCATATGTAAAACTGCCAAATCTGTTCCTATTTTATCGCGTATTTTCTGATTATCAATAACAAATAACACTAGCAGAGTTTCTTTATTTTTTATCTCGGTTAAATCAGAGTAGGGGATATATTCAAGATTTACGGTCTGAACAGGGATTTTTGTGTCAATATTATGTACCTGTTTGAACCAGTTTTGTTTATTTATTGTGGTTGTTCTGGTTTTTGTTTTTCCATA
>CACYHY010000009.1 GCA_902774305.1 uncultured Pseudomonadota bacterium | reverse complement strand
CTGTTAATCCGTATGTCGGTTAGTTTAGTATTTATTTATATATGTTTTTATTAGATTTCTGCGTTATTGAAGTATATTTGTTGATTTTATCTTTTGGATTGATTCACTTAATGAAAGAACATCTAGTCCGTATGTTGTTCGAAGCTGTTCAATAGTTGCGAGCCTCGATAGATAGCCGTTCGATTTCAACAACGAGTTGAACGTTTTTTATAATTAAAAAAATATTAATAATATATATCGATAGGAACGTTGTGACCTGTACAAAAGTCTATAAAGAAATTAACGAAAGCCTGCACCTTTGGAGATTCTGCTATTTCGGTTCTGCACATACACTGAGTTTCCATTTCATATTCAAAATCCAGATTTTTTAGACACACCAGATTTTTTCCACTATCTTCAAACCATGACGGGAAAACACT
Organism: uncultured Pseudomonadota bacterium; assembly: GCA_902774305.1. GTDB lineage: Bacteria > Pseudomonadota > Alphaproteobacteria > Rs-D84 > Rs-D84 > Enterousia. Next base: position 21,751 of record CACYHY010000009.1, on the reverse strand, counting down.
GATACCATCGCCATCACCAACCAACCGATATATCAAAGCCAGTGAATCTGAAATAGTAGCCAAATGTTTTGCACGTTTTATCATGCTTTGGCATTCTGGTAAATTCATATAACGATATACCATACATAACTTATGATTTTCTAATAAATCATTTATATTTTTTGGATATCCATGTTCTTCTAAATATTTTTTGCTAGCATAAAATTTTAAGTGTGTTTTAAATTTAAACAAAACCGTTCCATGAATATTTGGGTGTAATTTTGGCTTAATAATTAAAATATCCATATTAGATATGTCCGGTTCTTTTCGCATCAATAATTCCAAACGAAGTTTAGGGTATTTACCATAAAACTCGGATAAATCTTTCATGACAAAACTGCCAAACAAGCCCTCTTCGGTCCAAACGGACACAGACCCTGACAAAGCATCCATATCCACAAAATTTTCTACAATCTTATTCAACAATTCTTCTATGGCGCATATATCATTGTATATAATCTGGGCAGAATTTGTTGGCTGACTACCATTAAATGTCCTGTTTATAAGTTTAGTACTAAATCTTTCCTCAAGATCTTTAATCAACTGGGACATGTTAGAATTTTTAATTCCGTTCTCTCCTGCGGCGATTTGAATACTGCCCTTATCAACAACCTCTTTGAGAGCCAATAATTCTTTTAGTAAAAGCAATTTCGTTTTTAATGTCGACATTGTTTATATCTTATATGAACAAAACCTTTTGTAAATGAAAATTTTTAGTCATAAATACATTTTACAAAATTTTCCAAACTTTCACCTGTGGCTGATAATATTTTTGAAATACTGCCTGTTGAAGGCCATCTGGGTTGACCATATTTAGACCAGCGTTTACTTTTGTTAAATGTAGTTGCATCTAATCCGGAAAACTTTGCCAAACCGGAACAGGACATATTGTGTTTAACTGCAAATCTATCGATAGCGAGCCATATATCTTGATGTGTCATTGTTTTACTCCTTTTTTGTTATGACAGGATTCATTATATTCATTTTGAGAAAATTTGTTTTATCCTGTTTTTATTAATCAGGGTTCTAAAAAAAGACACAAGATATAAAAAATCGACAGAATTTGCGGAATTTTAAAAATTTATATTGTTATTTTTTCCTATTGAACCACTTATTATCAATGTGTTCTTTCAATTGGGCAAACGAATGGGTTTGTGTCAGTTTGACGATTTTGCCTGAATTTTGCTAGCTTAACACGGATTCTGTTTGTATACGTGCACGACTGAGGCTTAACCCTCTGAGCCAAGACAATTCGCAAGAAATCTGCGACCCACTTTTTATACAAATTTGCACAAAATGTGCACAAAACATGCTGTATACATATATACATAAAAAAAAGACCCAGTACAGGGTCTTTTTTGCTTTTTATTACATAACTATTTTGCTGTTGCCACTTGATTCAAGGCTTCTTGAATAACAGACTCTGCAATTTGATTTTTTTGTTCTTCTGTATATTCATGACTTTTCATGAGTTTAGCCAAACGTTTTGTAGCACTTTCCCATATTCTCTTGGTCTCTACCGTCTTAGCCTTTTTCAACTGTTTCTGTGCTAATTTAGCAGCATTATCAGCGGATGTAATATCATCTTTGGTTGTATCGCCAAACCCTTTAAAGAAACCAGAAATGGCCTGTGCGGCTTTTCTGAGACGTGAAGTACGACCATCGGCTTTGATATCACCAACTTTGTTTTTACCCTTGGCACGTGCAACATCCAAGTTTATTTCGCCCTGCGTCTCGATCATTTTCAGTTTGTTTTCCATTTCTGCTAATTGCATACGGGCTTCCATAGCATCCTTGCCACCCATTGCATTGAATGCCTCGACTTCTTTTGCCAACGCATCCAATTGTGCCAAACGTTGTTTGATTTCATGTTTTTGTTTGACATCTGCCATATCTAATTCTGCAACCAATTTCAAACGTTTTTCACCTAAACGTTTCTTCAAACGTTCATTTTGGTTTGCCAATGCAGCCGCATCTTTCAATGTGATTTCATTGATTTCATCGATGGACATATCGCCATATTCTTCTTTCAATGCCTTTACGCCCTTTGCACGTTCAACTGCACGTTCATTTTGGTTTTTGATTTTTTGTAGTTTCATGTTATTTACTCCTTGTTGTGTTTTTTGTAATCCGTGATATACACTTTGCATGATTTTATAAGTAATATCTTTACATTTACCGAAAAATCCGCGCTTAGTGCTTGCTGGTTGTGTGTCCGTATTGCCACCTGGGGTATTTCCTGTTGGGGGTGTATTTCCTCCTGGGGTATTTCCAGTTGGTGGTATTATCCCTCCTGGTACGTTTCCGGTTGGTGGCGTATTTCCGCCTGGTATGTTACCAGTTGGCGGTGTATTACTGCCCGACGTGTTTCCGTCATTGCCATCCTCATTCGATGGCGGAACAATCTTGGTACTGCGATCTGCCAACGCACCTGCACGTTCACGCATACGACTCAGGTATTCGCCTGGAACCACCCGTGGTTCATAAATACCTAATGAACCTATACCAGCAGGGAAAGCCAGTTCATTTGGTGTAAATATACTATCTGTTTCTGTGGTCATGACTGGTACATCATAAAATATGTTATTTCCATGTTCTACATATGTTGAATACATATCGTTTCCTGGTATCAAAACACCATTAGTGTCATATGTCGCATTTGCTGGCAAATTATAACTGACCGGTGCACCATGTATATATCCAACGGTGTTCGTTGCAGAAATGTGCGGATTAAAATGCTCAAATGCGGCTATTGATTCTGGGGTCAAATGTATATTTGTTCCATCAATTGATCCACGTAATGCAGCCAACGCATCTGGACTCATGCCAATATTATTAAAATATCCAGGACCTAAATTGTGATCTGTTGCATCATGCCATGCCAACAAATAACGCATTGCATCATCATGCGACAATCCTGCGTTCATCAAACCGTCAATACGCGCATCCAATGATTGTGGTGTTTCCCAGTGATTGTTTAACATCATATCTTCGTGATGCTGAATCATACCCTCTTCATATACCCGATGTGTTCCTGTTTGGTGTTCACTTGTTACTATGTGTTCTGTTTTGAATAAATTGCTTTCGGTGTTGTTATTCACGTAACTGATGACACCGTTCATTGCTGCCCGTCCGGCAAATCCTCCAGCAATTGTTGCGCCCACGACCCCGAGTGCACCAGCCAATGCTTGACCCTTGGTATAACCAGCTGCCAACGCATCATCATAAAACATCTTTGCCGCAGAACCACCCCCAACAGCCATTGCACCAATACCAAATCCTGCTGCTAATTCTGGGTTTCCTGTTGCCATACTGATTACTGCCGCAACCCCCAAGCCGGACGCCATCGCCGGACCCCAATTACGTTTATCAGAAAAGAATGCTTTCAATCCATACGGTTTACCAGCTTTCTTTTGTTCTTTGCGCCACTTAAATCCTTGGAAAACCATATTCCCAATACCGATGGCCGTTCCAACAGCGGCCCCAGCATATGCAACGCCTGTTGCCTTTCCTATAAATGTTAGACCTGCGGACATCACTGCTGCTGCGCCGAAATTCTTGGCCATACGTTTAAATAAACCGATTTTCTGTTTTCGTTCTACCGCACCTGATTTTTCAGATCTGGTGCTTGCTAATTTATCAATATCTTCAACAGCCTCAAACGGACGCATAACAATCGCTTTGTCTGGCCCAACTTTTTCTGCCATTAACCCAGCAAAACCTGCAGCTTGATTAACCTGGGCATCCAATGCAGCTTGGTATCCTCGGTCAGAAATGTTACCGCCATCTTTTTCTAAAGAGTCCCAAAAAGCATCAACATCTTGTTGTGTCATCATTGCGGATGGTTTGCTTTCTATTCCAGATATAACTTGATCTGGAACAGATATTTCTGCCATCTTCCATGGCACCCTATCAAATAATGCGTTGATCAAATCAGTATCTTTGACATCGTGTTTTAAATCGCCAACGTTTCGCATTGCAACGTCATTCTTGGCCAGCGATATAATACGATTTAATCTGCCGTTTGGGTTTAATTTATAACCTGGTTGAAAATCTTTTTGTGGTTTGCCGTCTGCATCAATAAATTGTGGTATTGGATTACCATTTTCATCCAAGAATTCATATTTTGCTAATGTCGCTAGCACATCATCTGTTAATTCAACATCTTTTAATTTTTCTGATATTTCTTTCCAACGAGCATCCAGTCTTGAAGCATCTTTTGGTTTCAAATCTTTCAAATTCCACATATCGGAATACATAGAAACAATTTCTTCCAATCGCGCCTTTGTTTCGTCAACAGATTTTTTGACATCTTCTTTATATTTTTTTGTGCTTTCGTTGTCGCCCCTTGCAACTTTCAAATCTTTACTACGAACATCGCACATTTTGCGATACCCAGCATAAACATCAGCAATGTTTGACGGATCCGAATAAAAATAATCAACTTTTTTGGCAAAATTTTTTATCAAATCATCAATTCGCTTTGCTAATGTCATAAAGCGATCAAGCTGTTTTTTATCTTTCGAATTATTTAATAATTGTTCTCTTGTAAATGTGTACGCATCAGCCAACATTTTTGGTGGTGTCATTTCAAACAATTCTGCATTACCGATGATATTATCAATAAACTTATTTGCATACTCTGTGCGTTCTTTATCTGTCAGATTTACTTTATTTATTGTTTCTGCAACTTGTCTTGGTGTCATATTTGCAGGATCAACTGATGCATCAACCAAGCCCATTTCTTTGTATATATTCAAAGTGACCAAATCAAATTTGATTTGATTCTGATCTGATGTCAAAGAAAAAACGCGATCTGAATCTACCGCGTTTTCTGCATTTTCTAAAGAATCAACAATTGTTTGAAACTGCGCCATTGCTTTTGCGCCAAGTTCTGTAAGCACAGGTTCGCCGGCATCATTAACCGTCATTCCAAATGTTTCTATAATTTTCTGAAAATCTTCCAGCGCAGATTGCTCGATATCTGCATTTTCATTTACAAAATCTTTCAATAATTGTTCTGCACGAGTAATTGCCTCATCACGAGTATCCTGATTTGCGTACAAATCCAATATTTCTTGAAGGTCAGATTTACCATATACTTTATTCATAATAATTTATCCTTTTTCCTTTTCGACATATCAACGGTTATTGTACCTTTTTTCCCAATATTTTTCAACATTTTATTATTTCCATTTCTGGTTTTACCATAAATCATATTTTTTATTCTTTTATGCAAAAACTTATTTTTATGATAGAATAATAACATTGTGAAAGGATTTTTTATAGGTTTTTGCCAAGTTTTTATAATTCATGCTGTGGCGTGTGGGGATGCATTGCCAACAGGATTCCCAGCAACCTTCCAAGATGTACCCCGTGAAAACCGTATTGAAGTAATCGCAGAAGGTTATAAACCTTTTGAAAATATGAAAGTTTATCAACCTATAACTATTACAGAGGAACAAGAAACACCAATTGAAATACCACAACCAACCAATAATACAAATAATCCGCCAGTAAGCACCACGCCACCAGCAAATCCTGTTGTGCCACCAACGATTCCCGTATCAAATTCAAATCCAACACCGGCACCCCTGCCCCCATTAAGTCCGATGCCACCAAGCCCACCAGTAAGTAATCCTGGATCGCCAATTCGTTACACTCCTGGTCAAGCTTCAACGATTTATGACACACAGTATTGCAACAACCATACAAACAATGATGCAAATATTATTAGAACAAGAGAGGGATGTAATAAATTATCTGGCGCACATCAGGATCGTTGCATAAAATGCGTAAAACACGCTGGGACTTATGAAAACGGTCGCTGTTTTATAGAAATTTTACATTGGTTTTGCCAAGGAACTGGGTGGTCTGGTCAAGATTCACGCAGCTGTCCTGATAATTATAAATACCAAGGTTGCGGTATGGTACGTAAATATGTTGATGCCGAACAACCGTTTACTTGCCCACAAGAAGGTGCATTGAGTGGTTGTTGTCAACATGGCGGTATCGAAAAAGCAAAACATCCTCCATTTAATTTAGAAAAAAAACAATTTTCTGAAATGAATTGTAAAATGCCTTTAGCTTCCAATCTTGATTGGCGCACCCCGTATAGCAATGGTTTATCAATCCACGTATCAGGCGTAAAGCATGCAACACGCGATTGGTGTATGCCAAATTCAAAATCCGGACCTTGGAACGATTATAATCATAAAGGCTCTGCAAAACATTGCGCAACAACTATATCTGGCGGCACCACAATACAACAATGGCATACATTAAATTAATACAACAGGCATGTATGTGCTAATATTTTAGTTGCGGGCAACAGATTTTTATCCTAACATACATCATACAAGGCAATAAATATGCGACATTTTTTATCAAATATCATTTGTGGATTTATTATAAAAAAATCTGTGCGTGATCGGGTCCGAACCCAAATCCGTTTTCCACAGACACGTGAATATGTCCGTTTTATTCGTGATGAATATGCAAAAAATATGAAACAACGTAAAATTAGAACGACTGTGGGATATGGTTGTAAAAATTTTATAGTTATATTAAACGATAAATATGTATTTAAGTTTCCTTTGTTAAGTGACGGCAAAGAAGTTGCAGAACGTGAAAAACGCATTGTTGATGCCTTTTATGACATATCACCTATTAAAATTCCTCGTATGTCGATAATACAGTATAAAAACATTACTGTCAGACAATATGAATTTGCACAAGGTGCGTTATTAACAGATGTTGCACCTGGCATTATTGCCAAACACCGTAAGCATATAGCAAAACAAATTGCTAATTTTTTGTATGTGATTGGTAAAAGCGATCCAAAGGAAATTCGTGATTTGAAACCAACACCGAATGCAAAACCTGGGTTTATGTATGGTTGGTTCCAAGATGATATTTGGCAGAATTTTATGTTGGACACCAAGACATTTGATATAACTTTCTTTATAGATTGGGAGGCAGCAAAATTTGCAGATTTTATGCCTTCATTATATGTTTCTTCACATAACTGGGATAAATTTGGTTATCGTGGAATTATTGTTGATGTTTTGGCTGAATACGCAAAATTGTATTTCCAAAAGAAATAAAAAAACTGCGCTCTGAATTCAAGCGCAGTTTTTGTATCGTTTTACATATTAAGCATTTAATGCTTTTTGAATCATTTCTTGTGTTTTTTCCAAACCGTAAATCAATATAAAGTTTGGAAGACGTGGACCACTTTCTTGACCCAATAACACGTTGTAAAACATTGTAAAGAAATCACGCAACTTTTCTTGACCGTAATATTTTTTACCAATGTCATAGCAATATGTTTCTAAATCTTTTTCTATACCAGATTTGCCGACAAATTGTGATAAACCATTTGCCAAATCTTGCAATACTGTTTTTTCATCATCAGTTGCAGCACGATATTTTTTGTTTGGTTTTACAAAATCGTGATAATAATTAACCGCAGATGCAGCCATCTTGTTCAAATCCGGACAATTTTCAGGATTCAAATCAGGATTGTATGCAGTGATATATCCCCACATATCTTCAACACGTTCGGTATTTGCAGCACTGGCCAAATTCAATAACAAGTTATATGATATTGGCATACGACCCGCAGGTACACCATGTTCGCGATGAATGTAAACCACAGGGTTTGTCATCTTTGCTGTGTCATCTTGCTTGTCATAATTGTTCAAATACTGATAGTATTCATCAACATTACGTGGAATCACATCAAAATACAGCTTTTTAATTGTTGTTGGTTTTGTGTACATAAACAAAGCCAAACTTTCTGGGTTTGCATATTTCAACCATTGTTCTATACTAATTCCATTACCCTTGGTTTTGGATATTTTTTGTCCTTGTTCATCAACGAATAATTGATATGTTAAATTTTCTGGTGCACGTCCACCAAGTATACGAACGATTTGGCCAGATAATTTATAAGAATCTGTTAAATCCGCACCACACATTTCATAATCAACATCCAATGCCAACCAGCGCATTGCCCAATCGGCTTTCCATTGTAACTTTGCCATACCGTTCAACACAGATTGTTCAACACGTGTACCGTCTTCATCTTCGAAAACGACCGTACCGGCTTCTGCGTTAACGGACAGAATTGGAACTTGCAACACGCGACCTGTCTTTGGCGAGATTGGCATAATCGGACTGTATGTTTGACGTCTTTCTTCGCCCAATGTTGGCAACATAATTTGCATAATTTTGTCATAATTTGCCAAAACCTTCATCAAAGCATCATTAAACGCACCAGATTTATACATTTCTGTAGAACTGCGGAATTCATATTCAAAACCATAACTGTCCAAAAATTCACGCAACATAGCATTGTTATGAGATGCAAAACTGTCATATTTTTCAAATGGATCAGGCACCGCAGTCAAAGGCATACCAATATATTTTGCGGTTTCTTCTTGGTTTGGAATATTTGTTGGAACCTTGCGCAAACCGTCCATGTCGTCAGAGAACGCAATCAAACGTGTTGGAATATCAGAAATTTTAGTGAATGCCCAACGCACCATACTGGTACGTGCAACCTCGCCAAAAGTGCCGATATGTGGCAGACCGGATGGTCCGTATCCTGTTTCAAATAAAACATAACCTTTAGCTGGGGTTTTATTACCAATATGTGCCAATATCTTGCGAGCCTCTTGGAAAGGCCATGTATTTATTTGACTATAATCTATATTTTCTGACATATTAAACCCCTGTTTTTTGTTAGTTATGCTGACTGATTGTATATTATAATATTGCAAAAGTCAATCGACCCATGCATAAAACCACACGTTTCTTTCTGTGCAAATGATATATGTTTATTATTTTTCCACAGGTAACAACTGGTATTCATTATTAGGCATATCTTTGACAGTATATCCACGCGCTGTTATTTCATCGCGCAGTTTGTCAGACATTGCCCAATCTTTCGCAGTCTTGGCCGCTTTGCGTTGCTCTGCCAATGCGATAATATCTTCTGGAATCACAATTTCGGCTTCTTGTTCGTTTATTACTTTGGTTAAAAACAAACCGAAAATTTTATCCACGTGTTCCAAGAAATTCAATTTTGATTTAGCAGGCATATCTGCATTTTTCAAAGCATCCCATACAACCGCCAAAGCCTGAGGTGATTTCAAATCATTGAACATAAATTCATTAAAATCGTGAATGTATTTGCTTTCTAACTCTGCATTTATTGTGGCGTCATTTGCAGCAACACGTTTGAATTCTTTGATTTTATTAATCAAAGATTCATAAGAATTTTTCGCGGCATCCAACGCTTCGAATGTGAAATTCGCAGATGTTTTATAATGTGATGTCAGGCAGAAATATTTATAATGTTCTGGTTTATAGCCTTTATTTCTTAATGCATCCACAGTTAAAAATTCACCAGATGATTTTGACATTTTGCCATCTTTGACCTGCAAAAACGCGGCATGCATCCAAGTATTCACCCATTTATGCCCCAAATATCCTTCACTTTGTGCAATTTCATTTTCGTGATGCACAGGTATATGGTCAATACCGCCACAATGGATATCCAATCTATCCCCCAGATATTTCATTGCCATTGTTGAGCATTCAATATGCCAACCTGGATAACCACGTCCCCATGGTGAATCCCACTGTAAAACTTGGTTACCAAATTTAGAAGATGTGAACCACAACACAAAATCAGATGGATTACGTTTACTGGTATCTTGTTCTACGCGGGCGCCGTGTCTTAATTCATCACGATTTTGTCCAGACAATTTTCCATATTCTGGGAATTTAGATGTATCAAAATATACGTTGCCATTGGAAAAATATGCATAACCCTTTTCTTCCAATTTTTTAACAAAGGCGATCATATCATCAACATGTTCTGTTGCACGCGCAACAATATCAGGACGATTAATTCCCAATGCAGCCTCGTCTTCAAAAAACGCCTTTTCATATTTACGTGCTAAATCCAGAACTTCCAATTTTTCACGTTCGGCGGCCTTTAACATTTTATCATCGCCAGTATCAGCATCACTGGTCAAATGTCCCACGTCAGTAATATTCATAACGTGTTTTAATTTATAACCAGCCATGCGAATTGTTTTTGCCAACAAATCCTCGAAAACATAGGTTCGTAAATTACCAATATGAGCATAGTTATAAACGGTTGGGCCACAGCAATACATCTTGAATTCTGCACCATCCACTGGTTCAACTGTATCGATTTTGCGTGACATTGTATTATAAAAAGATAATTTTTCTGGCATATCAACACTTTCCTTGGGTTATATTTGTTATCAGGCTTATATCTTAGGATTTTTATATATAAAAGTCAATTGCCAGATTAAATTGACATTTAACACTTTTGTATTACAATGAACGACGTTAATATTAATTATGGAGATGTAAGTATGGCTAAAAAAACAATTACTGATTATAAATTAACACCAGAATATAAATTGATGCATGCTGTTTATAAAAACTGGAAACAAGTAGTTCCAGAGGCTGTTAAACGTGGTATTAATCTTAGAGCATATATAGATTTCTCAATCAAATATGATGCGATTGAAATAACAGATTCAGAAACATATACGCAAATCTGTGAATATTTTGTAAAGGCAGATCCAAAAAATTTCCAATTTGTAGAAAGTGATAGATTTAATTTGAATAAGGCCCAAAAGCAAAAAATTATATCTGCGCTGCGTGCGGCAAATCAGAAATAAAAAATCCCCATTTATATGGGGGTTTTTATTATCGACACAATTTTTTTGCTTTAACGGTTATTTTCTGGTTTATCTATGAATAACCATATCAACCAAAGCAATGCTGCAACACCGATAATAGAATATACGATGTTTGCTGCATATGTTGCCGGACCAAAAATCCATGCAACTAAATCAAAACCAAACAACCCAACCAGTCCCCAATTCAAGGCACCAATAAAGGTTAATGGTTCCAGTACATAAGCGGTAAGTCCTCTCATCTCTTTTTTCTCCTTGTTAAAAGTATCAAAAAGTTGCCCTTTTGATAATTTTATTATAGGGCATTTGACAATCTTTTTCAATCAACAAACAGCAGTTAGGAATAAGTGCAAAGCCGCAAAACACTAGGATTTTAAGTCTATTCACATCAATTATTTAATCAAATTTTCAATTACAAAATTTGCCAACTGCAAACCAAAATCACCGGTCACTGTAATCATAGAACCTAACACACCGGTTTCATTTTTGATTGGTGATTGCGTTGAATAAACAACTGGAAAATCCGATAAATTTTCAGAACGTACCAATTTACGAATTTTTGATGCCAACGGACAGACTGTTGTTTTTGAAAGTTTAGAAATTTTAATCATAGACATATCTGTCTTTTGCGCAGCCCCCATACTGGCAACAAATGGGATATTGTGCAAGGCGCACCAACGATACAATGCAACCTTGGACGGTACAGAATCAATTGCATCAATTACAAAATCAGGACGAACATCTGGGTCGGAATTTTCATCCCAAAACATATTAAATGTTGTAACATTTATATCTGGTGATATATCCACAATACGGGCACGCGCAACATCAACCTTTGGGTTTCCAATCGTAGATTGTAATGCGAACAATTGGCGATTTATATTTGATACTTCGACTTTATCAAAATCAACCAATATTAAATTCCCAATACCACTACGGGCAAGCGCCTCAATTGCGAAAGAACCAACCGCACCACAACCAACAACCATAACTGTTTTTGATTGCAATTTTTTGATTGCCTGATCGCCCAGCAACAAACGAATTCTGTGTAGTCTATCCATTGTAAAATACCCCCAGTGCATTATTGTAAATATCGTTTGCAGTAATATCATTTCGCAATGATAAAACACCATTTATCGCGGTTATTGTTGGCAATAAATTTTCACTGTCACTTTCAACCAAGATTTTATTTTTTGGAACGCGTTGCACAGATTCCATTAGTCTTTTAAATTTTGGATTTGTAATATTTGGCGAATAAGAAAAATACAAATCTGCATCAAAATCCAACACATTTTGATTACCATCAAAAGAATGTACAACAATCTTTGGCAAATCTGGCTTATAAGATTTTAATATTTTCAACATTTCATCCCATGCATGAACACAATGTATATTTATAGTACGCTTGTACTTAATCGCAATTTCCAACGCATGAATAAATATATTCTTTTGGATATCAAAATTATCACGTGTTTTATCCAATCCGATTTCACCCACTAATAATTTTGGATTGCTTTCCATTAAAGCCATCAAATCAGAATCCCAATGTGATGACACAGAATCTGCAAACCATGGATGAACACCCAGCGCGCAACAAACACTTTTGTTTTCAGATGCAATATTTACTATTTGATTCCAATCTGATTCAGTTACCGCATTTAATATACAACCCACAATGCCTTTATTTTGAGCACGCGTAAATACATCTGAAAAAGATTCAGTTTTTGGTAAATGACAATGTGAATCAATAATTTTAATCATAATATTAGTTTAATATTTTTATATCGTTATGCAATATAAAAACCGCCATATGGCGGTCTTTTTAATGTTGTCTGTGTAATATACGACCAATACCATGCACAGGCTTATAAAATGTTTGTTTTGGCAAATCTGGGGTTTCAAAAAATGAATATACCTTGGAATTTTCAGCCAATTTAATAAATGCATCTAATAATACATCCACAGAATCCACAGGCAAACTGGATACTTGTTTTTTCAACTTTTCAACAATTTCAGCCTGACCAGCATTTGCAACCACAAGTATTTCAGGCTCGTTTTTAACAGAATACATTTGTGCTGCACACCAATAAAAACTTCTGATAATTGTTTCTTTGGTTGCTTTGGATTTCATACGAAACATAGATTGTGGGTTAAGCCGATAAATCGCAGAAAAACGATACAGCAAATGTTTCTGGGTATTAGAATCCATATTAGTCATTATTGGTGCAATATATTTATCATAGGTCTTGGACATAGTTATATTCCTTATAGTTTTCGTCCGCGTAACATATTACAAAAAAAGCGTATTGTCAACAATATTTATAGTAAAAAATGAGTATGATTTGGTCTTGCCTTAGGTATAAAATGTGTCTATGATATATCAAGATTTATAATTTAGGTGAAAAAGATATGGCTAATTTAATTGTTGATGGAAACTGGGCTGCGGCAGATGTCGCGTATCGTTGTGTGGATTTTGCTGCTATTTATCCAATAACCCCCAGCAGCACTATGGGTGAACTGGCAGACGCATGGTCATTCCAGCATAAAAAGAATATTTGGGGTGCAATTCCACAAATAATTGAAATGGAATCCGAAGGCGGGGCGGCCGGCGCTATGCATGGTGCATTACAGATGGGCAGCTTGGCGACCACTTTTACAGCTTCCCAAGGTTTATTGTTAATGATTCCAAACATGTATAAAATTGCTGGCGAACAAACCCCGTTTGTTATGCATGTTGCGGCACGTGCATTGGCAACACATGCTTTATCTATATTTGGTGACCACAGTGATGTTATGTCTGTGCGTTCAACTGGATTTGCAATGTTATCATCACATAATGTACAACAGGCGCACGATTTGGCGGCGGTGGCACACGCAGCAACATTGCGCGCACGTGTACCATTTTTGCATTTCTTTGACGGATTCCGCACCAGTCACGAAGAATCGAGACTTGACCGAATTGATGATGATGTTTTGAAAAAACTAATTCCAGATAATTTGGTGTTGGAAAATCGCGCACGTGGAATGAGTCCTGAACACCCGACAATTCGTGGTACTGCACAGAATCCAGATGTTTATTTCCAAGGACGTGAGGCTGTAAATCCGCTGTATCAAAAATTACCAGAAATCGTACAACAATGTATGGATGAATTGGCAGATGCAACTGGACGTAAGTATAATTTGGTTGACTATGTCGGCGATAAAAAGGCTGAATTTGTTATTGTTGCCATGGGCAGTGCATGTGAAACAATCGAAGAAACTCTGCCGTATTTGCCGAAAAAATGCGGTTTGTTAAAGGTGCATTTATATCGTCCTTTCCCAGTAGACGCGTTTTTAGCCGCATTGCCAAAAACTGTGAAACAAATTGCTGTTTTGGACAGAACAAAAGAACCAGGTTCTATTGGTGAACCCCTGTACACTGATGTTGCCAGTATTGTTTCTAAAAATGTTTCTGTATTTGGCGGGCGTTATGGTTTGGGCAGTAAAGAATTTGCCCCAAGGGACGTTAAAGCAATTTATGAAAATATGATGATGGGAACATTGCATCATAATTTCACAGTTGGAATCGAAGATGATTTAACAGGTTTATCTTTGAAAACAGACTCAACATTTGCAATCGAAAATAAAGATGTTAAAACGGCTGTATTATACGGAATTGGCTCAGATGGCACAGTTGGTGCGGTGAAAAATATTGTAAAAATTGTTGGTGAAAATTCTGATTTATATCCACAATCATATGCGGTTTATGATTCTAAAAAATCTGGTGGGCTGACCGCTTCGCACATCCGCTTTTCAAAAAAGCCTATCCAAAGTCAGTATTTGGTAGAATCTGCAGATTTTATTGGTGTTTCTAACTTTATGATTGCACAAAGATTTGATGTATTTCGTGGTTTGCGCGCTGGTGGAATTGTTATGATAAACACATCCCAATCGCCAGATGTCGCGTTTGCTAACCTGCCCCGTGATTCCCAAGAACAACTGATAAGATTACGCGCACGCGTTTATTTCTTGGATGCAAATGCTGCGGCTGCTGAATTAGGATTAGGTAATCGTATCAATACATTTATTATGATTAACTTCTTTAATTTGATGCGTGTTATTGATCCAAAGATTGCGGCAAAATCTGCCAAAGATGCGATTGAAAAAACATACAAGAAAAAAGGTATGGATGTCGTTCAGGCAAACTGGGCGGCTGTTGATATGGCGGAAAAATATTTAACAGAATATAAATTGCCATCATCGGTGTCTAACTTTGCGCCTGATTTTATACCTGCAATGACAAGTGATGCACCGGCTGAAATTGCAGGAACATTGGGTGAAATGGCGGCTGGCCGTGGTGATGATATACCTGTGTCACGTTTCCGTCCTGACTCTGAATTTGCAGCGGGTGAATATCCGGTTGGAACATCAAAATATGAAAAACGCGGAATTTCTGAACGCGTTGCAACTTGCGATTTATCAAAATGTATTCAATGTGGAAAGTGCTCTATGTTCTGCCCACATGCAGCCATTCGTATCAAGGCTATGACTGAAAAACAGGCCGAAGCTGCACGTAAATCTGGTGTAATTGTCGTACCAATGAAAACACCTGAACTGGGGCCAGATATGTATTACACATTAAATATTTCGCCAGCAGATTGTACAGGTTGTGGTGTGTGTGTGAAAAATTGTCCGGTGCATGCATTGGCAATGGTAAATGCCGCAGATGATACAGATGCGCAAAAACGTTTTGATGCCGCACAAAAAATTCCTGATTTTCCTCGCGAAAAATTGAATTTGAATATTCCAAAGCATGTTGAATTATTGCCACATTATTTTGAATTTCCAGGTGCATGTGCTGGATGTGGCGAAACACCGTATATTAAATTGTTGGCGCATTTATTCGGCGACAGAATGATTGTTGCAAATGCAACTGGGTGTTCATCGATTTATGGTGCAAATTTACCAACAACACCTTGGACGTGTGACGCAAATGGGCGCGGTCCTGCATGGTCAAATTCTTTATTCGAAGACAATGCAGAATATGGACTGGGTATGCGTGTTGCATTGAATCAAAGACGCGACAATTTGCACAGTTTATTATGCGAATTAGGTGTTAAAGATGTCGATGAAATTTTCGCGGAACGTGATGTCGCCAAACAACGCGATTTAGAAAAGTCTTTACGTAAAACGTTGGCCAAGAATAAATCTGATCGTGCAAGATTGGCGGAAAGTTTGCTTGATTCTGTGGTTGATAAATCACTGTGGATTATTGGTGGTGACGGTTGGGCATACGATATTGGTTATGGCGGATTAGATCATATTTTGCATAGCGGTGAAAATGTAAACATTTTAATCTTGGATACCGAAGGTTATTCTAATACAGGCGGACAACAGTCCAAGGCAACACCATTTGGTGCATCTATGAAATTTGCGATTGGTGGTAAAGAACACGCGAAAAAAGATTTGGGTATGATTGCCATGATGTCGGGTGCGTATGTTGCGCAAATTGCATTAGGTGCAAACCAAGCACAGGCTATGCGTGCATTACAAGAAGCCGAAAGTTTCAATGGTCCGTCTATTGTTTTGGCATATGCCCCATGTATTGCGCATGGTTTTGCATTACAAAATGGGCCAGAACACCAACAACAAGTTGTGCAAACTGGTGCATGGCCACTATATCGCTTTGACCCAAGACTTATTGCCGATGGGCATTATCCATTAACAATGGATTCTGGGGAAGTATCATTAGATTTGGATGAATTTTTGAAAACCGAAAGCCGTTTTGGTGCGGCACGCAGTGCGAATCCAAACTTTGATAAATTGGTGGAACGCGCCAAGGCAAACAATAAATACAAAAGCGACCTTAAAAAATACATTGCACATTTTGCGATGAACAATTCTGATGGGGAAAAATAATGAAAAAAATATTGGCTTTGATTTTAGTGTCAGTTTGTGCGGCCTGCACTTTCCAAACAAAACATCGTGGGTATATATTCCCAGACGATTTGGAAACACGCATGGCAACTGTTAAAACGACAGCCCAATTACAAGATCAAATTGGCGACCCATTGGCAAAAACAGTCTATGGTGACGAGGTTTGGATTTATTACGGATATGACGAAAATTATCGTGGGCCTTTGCCATTAAAATACGATAACAAGACTGTTTTATTGGCTACTGTGCGCGGAAATCAGGTTATCAAGACGCAAATTTTGCATGACGATGAACTGGAAAAAATCGCTATGGACGATGATGAAACAGCGATTCCTGCGGCGGTTGAGCTGAACGCGATACAAGAATTGTTCAATAATATCGGACGTTTCTCGCCGGCGGGGATGGGTCAATAACGGAAAATTGAATAAAAATTTGTTTTTTCGGTTTTTTATGGTATAATAAGGGTTGAGACAGAGGGAATGGCAACTGTAAAGGGTGTTTTATATGCCAAGTAAAAAGTTAGATTTTAAGACAGGCCAGTATGTTGTCTATCCAACCCAAGGTGTTGGTAAATTACAACGTGTAGAAGAACAAGTTATTGCTGGTCAACCTGTAAAATTATTGGTTATTGAATTCGAAGCATCGCATATGACATTGCGTGTGCCGTTGGAACGCGCTGAAATTTCAGGTTTACGTCCATTAACAACTGCAAAAAAATTAGACGAAGCGATTGCATCTGCAAAAGGTCGTGCGGGATCCAAACGTATGATTTGGTCCAGACGCGCCGCACAATATGAAGAAAACATAAATTCTGGCGATCCGATGAAATTGGCCGAGGTTGTACGTGATTTGCAACGTCGCACACCTGCGGATACTATGACATTTTCTGCACGTCAGTTGTATTTGCGCGCCTTGGAACGTATGGCACAAGAATTTGCTGTATTGCACAAAATGGATGTAGATGCTGCATCTGAAAAAATCGAAGATATTTTGGGCGTACCAAAAGAGATTGATTTGAACGCTGTTGATATTGATGATGATGACGGCGATGACGGTCCAGAAAACAATGAATAATTAAAACCGCCTATTTGGGCGGTTTTTTATGGATCAACACCGTATCCCATACTTCCTGTTCCAGCGGGGTAATATAATGTTTTATCAACAAAATCCCACATTGCATTTGTTGCCGCAATAGTGCCACAAATATTTGTACCCGCCGCCACCGGTTGGAAATCGTGTATCAGGGTGCCATTTTTGTTATATACTTTAATATAATATAATTTCATACCACCACTGTCTGTTTGATCAACCAATCCTGCAGAAATCAAATTGTTTTTAAATATTTTTAATGTATCCGACGACGTGCATGCTGAATATGTACGTGTAAAATAACTCTGTTTCACCCCATTCAGATAATAATCTATGCGTTTCTTTGTAGATGAGCTATCTGATGTTACAAATCTTAATATTTTCTTACTATTCGCTTCGGTAAAATTTGTAGATGCAGCATTATTAACAGAACCAAATCTTAATTGGGCACGACGTTTATGATCCAACGTCATATCAAACCAACATGACGAACTGTTCGTACCAAAAATACGTGCACTTAAACCGTTGATAACCTGAACCTGAACATCTATATTCACCGAGGTATCCGCCGTAACCCCCGTATCAAAATACTGATTTCCATCCGACAATAAATATGCGTTTGGATTGGTTTGTGTCCATTCACAATTTGGATCATCTATGACAATTGGTTCTTCGGGTTCTTCGGGCATAACCCATTCGCCACCGCCACATTCGCCGTTGCAAACAGTGTATGTGGTGCCACCAAATGAAACATGTAATGAATCATCAGACCAATCGGTTGTCAACGGTGCACAATACAATTCATTACCAATTTGCACATTTAATTTATGATCTGTGGTACAAGAGTTTTGCAAATTAAGTGAATAATTAGAAAAACGCAACACCCGCCCATCTGCCAACGCATAGCATGGCAACAAAAACAACGGCAAAAACAGGTGTTTTAGTCGCATTTTTCTTTCTTTTCTCCCCTTTCATTAAAGGTATATTTTTAGTGTAGAACAATTCTATATTTCAACACAAGATATTTTTATACCATTAAACAAAAACCGCCAAATTTGGCGGTTTTTGTTTGATTTGTTTATTCAGAATTATTTTGCAAATGAATAATCCATTTTCAAATGGTCTGGATTATATGTGCCGTTCATAATTGCGATTGTGTCTTCGACAATTACTAATTCTTCGTTTGTTGCAACCATCAAAATCTTGATTGGGCTGTCATCTGTGCTGATAATCGCACTTTCAACACCTTTGCGTGCCAATGCAGCAGCATTCTTTTCTGCATCCAATTTGATTCCCAATGGTTCCAAACCTTTACAGAATTGTGCGCGCAGGTAATCATCGTTTTCGCCAACGCCCGCGGTAAATACGATTGCATCCACGTGACCAAGTTCCGCCAAGAATGCGCCAATGTATTTGCGGACGGCATGTGCCTCCATTTCAATTGCCAATTTGCATTCTGGTTTTACTTCCTTGTTTGCCTCTACATCAC
Source organism: uncultured Pseudomonadota bacterium (assembly GCA_902774305.1). GTDB lineage: Bacteria > Pseudomonadota > Alphaproteobacteria > Rs-D84 > Rs-D84 > Enterousia. The sequence continues at coordinate 2,470 of CACYHY010000009.1, read as the reverse complement.
GTCTGTCGGCAAAGCATTCTGTAACACCCAACAAACCTGAATCTTTGTTCAAATGTTTTTGCATTTGTTCAGGTGTCAATCCCAATCTTTGCATTACATATAATACAACACCGGCATCCAAATCACCAGGACGTGTTCCCATAACCAAACCAGCAACCGGTGTCATACCCAAAGATGTATCAACCGCAACACCACCACGTATCGCCGCCGCAGATGCACCAGAACCAATATGTAATGTAATCAAATTGCATTCAGATGCAGGCTTGCCCAAAATGGCTGCCGCACGTTTAGAAACATACAAGTGTGATGTTCCATGAAAACCATAACGACGAACACCCAATTCACGATACCAAGCCGCAGGCACAGCATAACGATATGCATAATCAGGTAATGTGTTATAAAAGGCTGTATCAAACACAGCAACCTGTGTCGCATTTGGTAACAACTGTTTTGCAGCTGTAATTCCAACCAAAGCCGCAGGATTGTGCAATGGTGCAATCATAGATAATTCATCGATTTTTTTAATAACTTCGTCTGTAATTTCAACAGAGTTTGCAAACTTTTCACCACCCAACACAACACGATGACCAACACCAGTGATTTTGCTGATATCGATGGATGCTTCGCGCAACAAACCAATAACGACATTTAATGCCTGATTATGATCTTGCATAGAAACTTCCTTTTTAACCTTTTCGCCATCTGGATATTTTTGTGTTACGAAAGAATCTGGCAAACCAATTTTTTCAACATTTCCGCTGACCATTGGTTGTTTTGTGTCAGCATCGAAAACTTGGTATTTTAATGAAGAAGAACCGCAGTTCAAAGCAAGTATATACATATCTTTATCCTTTTTTCTCTTTTTATACGCGAAAAGTGTAGCACCGTAAAAATAAAAAATCAACGGTGATATGGTCTGTTTTTTTATAGACTTTGGGCTTTTTTTTGCTATTCTGAATATATGTTAAGCGGTATCAGAATTTATTCCACAAATCCCATATGGCGCCACATTTTATCTGAATTGGGCGCAACTGTGACAGATGCACCAAATGTTTTAGATATAAATTTTGATAAAATTGCCCCAGACAATCCTGTTTCTGTGACGGAATTAAAATCCTTGATTTTAAGTAGCGCAGACGATTCAAAAATTTTGCAATCTGTGTTTGGTGATAATGTGCCACAACTTTCTGAAATTCAGAAAAATATTATTATATCATTAGTACGTACAGGCGGTATGACCAGTACAGAATTAAAAAATGCATTGGGATATATGCCTGATGTTGCAACACATACTATAGATACTGCGATTTACACTTTGCGTAAATTATGCGGACATAATTTTATAGTGCTGGAAAATGGAGTGTATAAAATTGGCTCTGTATAAAGTTATTTCTTTTGATAAAATACCCAGCACGCAAACAACCGCACAAGAATTAATTTCTGAACATCGTGCTGGTGACCACAGTATTGTTGTGGCTGCAGCACAAAGTGCAGGACGTGGCAGATATCGTCGCAAATGGGTTTCGCATCATGGAAATTTATATGCCAGTTTTATTTATGCTTGCGAAGAACGTGATGCCAGACTTTCTTATTCCGTTGCAATTGCCGTAGCAGACACACTATTTTCGTTCGGAATTGTACCAACAATTAAATGGCCAAATGATATTTTAGTTGATGATAAAAAGATTTCTGGAATCTTGATTGAATACTATGGGCGCTTTGTTATTGTTGGAATCGGTATAAACGTTGCAACAAATCCAACTGTCGCTGAATACCAAACAACAAAAATGAATGACTATATTATGGCATCTGAAAAAGATGTCTTGGCGCGTTTAATGAAATATATGGATAAATGGATCAAAGCTGATTTTGCAACAGTACGCAGTCGCTGGATGTCTATGGCAACAGGATTAAACGCAACAGTTAAATATCGTGGTGCAACCGCACAATTAATTGGTATAAACGAAAACGGCGCATTGGTATTGCGTTGTGGAACACGTTATGTTTTAGCCTATGGCGATGAAATAGTTATTTAAGAACCAAGTTTCCCATATGTAAAATTGCCAACACCACCATTCCCATGGAATGTTTGTGTTACGATATCAAACATTCCATTCGATGGAACAGTATAATTACCAATAACCAAACCAGATGGGACCGGTACAAAATGATGTGTCAATGTGTTGCCTGACCATATTTTCAGATATTTGACAGATATAGGCTTGTCGTTTGCGGAACCGTTATGATTTGTTCCAAACATATACATTGGATATTGACCACTGATTGGTTCTGTTGCAGGACTGAAATTATATGACACACCGTCCACAGATGCTTCGGTATTTGATAAATAATAAACGTGGTAATTATTATCTTTTGGTATTGCCACCATTGATGTGCCATTGCGGAAAAATCCAAAATTACCATTGGTTAGGAAAATACCAAAACCTGTGTCTGTGGTTGCCAGCGTCCC